>CAYNSG010000111.1:0-7907 GCA_964399885.1 uncultured Bacteroides sp. | reverse complement strand
GCGACAGCCTGACGCTTATCGACGGAAATACCTTCCGCACAATGGCGAAATGGCTTATGTTTAAGGATAAAAAGCATAATCTGATTAAGTCGATGCAAGCTGAGATGATGGTAAAGGATTCGCGTCTCGACCTCTTCCCGTTTGTGTTCGATATCGACCGCTATCGGCTCGGAGTCAGCGGTTCGAGTTCGTTGGATATGGACCTCGACTATCATGTCGCCGTACTGAAGTCGCCGCTGCCGTTCAAGTTTGGGATCAACATCAAAGGTCATCCGGGCGACCTCAAGATTCGCCTCGGTAAGGCGCGGTTTAACGAAAACGCCGTAGCATCGTCGCGCCAGCTCACTGACACCGCACGCATTAACCTGATCTCAGAGATTGAGCGCGTGTTTAAGTTCGGCGTCAAGTCGGGTCGTCGCCACACGGACATCGTCATGAAGCGACCGGTCTACTCGGCGAGCGAATTCAGCGTCGGCGATACGTTAACCCACGCCGATTCGCTGATATTCATTCAGGGCGGCGCAATTGAAGGTCCGCCGGTTTCACCATTCCCCATCGGCGACAACCCTGAGCCTCAAAAGAAGAAAAAGAAATGAACAATAAAAAAATAGAAGAAGCCATAAGCCGATATTTGACGCGTACGGGGTTTGAACGCTTCGAGCCCCGAGCCGCTCTGATTGATATGGACGGCACGCTCTACGACTCCATGCCGCGCCATGCGAAAGCTTGGCGAAGGGTCATGGCCGGTATTGGCATAAACCTTACGGAGCAGGAGATTCTGATGAACGAGGGCCGGACCGGTTCCGACACAATCGACTTGCTTTTCAAAGAATATTTCGGTCGCGGCGCGTCGGACGAAGAGAAAACCGAACTCTATCGCCGCAAAACCGAGCTGTTCGCGAAGTATCCCGACGTTCAGCCTATGCCCGGCGCGGCTGAAATGCTTCGGTTTTTTGAGCACGCCGGAATAAAGCGTGTGCTCGTCACCGGTTCGGGGCAAAACTCGCTGATAGGCCGTCTGAATACGGACTTCCCCGGAGCTTTCGCCGACGATATGCGCATCACGGCCCACAATGTCACCCACGGCAAACCTGCCCCCGACCCTTATCTCGAAGCGATGAAGCTCGCCGGCGTTCAGCCCTGGCAGAGCATCGTGGTTGAAAACGCACCCTTAGGTGTTGAAGCCGGACTGGCAGCACGGGCGTTTACCATCGCCGTCAACACCGGCAAGCTCCCCGACGAGTCGATGCTCGGCGCCGACATCCTGTTCGACTCAATGACCGAATGTGCCAAATGGCTTCCCACAATAATTGAAACATGCAACAACTGATATTTACAAATCGTGTAGGTGAGGCTATCGACGATGCGGTCAACCGTCTGCGCCCGTCGAAGCTTTTTCTCGTCGCCGACTCGAATGTCGACGCTCTCGTGCTCTCGGCATTGACAGAGACGTCGGCCGCCGTCAGTGGCGCAACAAAAATAGTTGTCCCGGCAGGTGACGTCAACAAAAACCTTGAGTCGCTCAGCCGAATCTGGACGGCGCTTGTCGAGGGTGGGGCTAACCGCCGCTCGGCAGTGGTTTGCCTCGGCGGGGGAGTCGTGACCGATATGGGCGGTTTTGCGGCTGCGACATTCAAGCGGGGCATTCCGTTCGTCAACGTCCCGACCACGCTGCTCTCGGCTGTCGACGCTGCCGTAGGCGGCAAAACAGGCATTAATTTCTGCGGGCTGAAGAATGAAATCGGCGCGTTCTGCAATGCCGATGCGGTCATTATCTCAACGCAGTTTTTCTCCACGCTTCCGCAGTCGGAGTTGCTTTCGGGCTATGCCGAGATGATTAAGCATGCGTTGCTCACGGGCGACGACGCTTTCAACCGACTGATGGAGTTCGATATTCTCGGCGCCGACCTCGCATCGCTGTTGCCGCTGCTCGAAGAGAGCGTCATGGTCAAGAAGCGGATAGTTGAAGAGGACCCGACTGAGCACGGACTGCGCAAAGCACTCAATTTGGGACATACGCCCGGCCACGCATTCGAATCGTTGGCGATGGAGCGTAACAAGCCCGTGCCTCACGGCTATGCCGTTGCCTGGGGGTTGGTGACCGATTTGGTTCTCTCCCACATGCAGCTCGGATTCCCCTCGGCGACGCTTCATCGGCTGGCCTCGTTTGTTGCCGAGCATTACGGCGCGCCGGCAATCACTTGCGACGATTACCCCGAGCTGATTCGATTGATGCACCACGATAAGAAAAACGTCGATTCCTGCATACGTTTCACGCTCCTCAAAGAACCCAGCGCGGTTGAACTCGATGCTACTGCCGGCAATGACGATATCGCCGCCGCACTCGATATCACCCGCGACCTCCTCCACTGCTGATACACATGTTGTAATAAATATAAACCACTTATTATCACAAACAAATGTCAATTCTAAATCGCATGGCTATTGCTGCGGCGGTCTTCATGGCTGCGCTGACAGCAAACGCAGCCGACACAGTTGACCTCACTCCTCATATCCACGGTGCCCTCCGCTCACGTTTCGAATGGGACACGGAAACCGGCGACTATCGCTTTCAGGTGAGAAACGCCCGCGTTACCCTCGACGGCAAGGTTGCTACCTGGGCCGACTATTTCATCCAGACTGATCTCTGCGACCAGGGCAAGATGAAGATTCTCGATGCCTGGGCTCGCGCCACACTCGGCGGGGGAGTGCGCTTCCAAGCCGGTCAGTTCAGAATGCCGTTTGGCGTTGACCCCTTCCGCGCTCCCAACAACTACATCTTCTCCAACCGCTCGTTTCTGGGCAAACAGATGTGCAACTATCGCGCTGTAGGCGCAAAGCTCAGCTGGCAAGCCAACAAAGCCGTTCTGCTCGAGGGCGGAGCGTTCAATCCCAAAGCTATCGGCGACCATGCCGTTTGGGAGAACAGCCTCGCCTATGCAGCACGCGCGCTCGTGACTCCCGGACCGTGGAAGTTTTCGGCAGGCATCATGTCGATTCGCCCCAACGGTGTGCGCGCAAACCTCTGGGACGCTACAGCAGGATGGAGCGACGGACGCTTGACGCTCGAAGGCGAGTTCATGCACAAACATTATGTGCGCGACCGTCATCGCGGTTCAAACTCCTACACGCTTTTCGCCGACTACCGCATCCCCGTGAAGCTCGGCGTCTTTAACCGCCTGTCGTTTCAGGGACGTTTCGACGGCATCACCGACCACAGCAACGCCACGCCCGACGCCAACGGCTATCTGATTACCAACGACCCGGCGCGTCGCCGAGTCACTCTCGGCTCGACTATCACCTATTTTCATTCGTCGATAATCTACGTTGATCTCCGGGTCAACTACGAGAAGTATATGTATAATCACGACGTCGTTCCCGCGCAGGGTAACGGCGACAAGCTCGTGGCAGAAGTCGTCGTTCGCTTCTGATTGTCATTCGCGATTGTAAAAAAATCCGGGAGCAACCGAATCGGAAGCTCCCGGATTTTTTGCGTTCTGAAGGCGGTTAGAACAGGTAGGCTGCTGTTACTGTCCAGTAGCGGTTTTTGCCCTCGATGCCGGCACTGCCGTTGATTGCGCCGATGGTTTCAAACGCCTTTGTCATGCCAACGCCATAGCTTGCGGCAATCTGCATGTGGCGAAGCAGCTCCACGCCGAGACCGAAGTTCCAGGCAACGTCGCAGCTCTTGTTGCGGAAAGCCGTCCACGATTTCTTGCTCGTCAGGAACGAGAAGCTCGGTCCCGTCGTAAGGAACGGGCGGATGATAGAGTTGACAATCGGGATGTTCAGCTTATATTTCAGGTTGAGCGGAATCTCGATATACTCGCGCTTGTCGATAAGCTGCTGCTGAGCCCATTCGGCCGAGCGGCGAACATACATGGCCGAGATGTCGAAGCCGATGCCTACCACCGGAACGGTGAACTCAGCCATAAGGCCGGCGTTGAAACCTGCACGGTTTTCATTGCCTAAGAGCTCCTTGTCGAAATGGAGCTTGTTGACGTTGAGGCCCACGCGCGGTCCGATGCGGAACTGAGCGGCTGCCGGCTGCACGGCTAACGCAGCGATTGCAACAGCTGCCGCAGCAAAAAATAAACGTATTGCTTTCATAAGTAAGTAGTTGAAATTATATTTGCTTATCTGATTCTTTAGTGTCCCTTATCAGTAGATTTTGGCTACAAATTTAATGAACTTATTTAACATCACGAACTCATCTAACATTATAAAAACGCGTCCCTCCTCCCAATAGTTCAGCAACAGTATTTCTATTCAGAGAGCTCAGAGAACTCAGAGAACTCAGAGTACTCTGATTGATAAATTCTGGCAACAATCGGATAAAAAGGGAGGAGACAGCGGCGTTGGGGCCGACTGTACCCTCCTTTTCCTCAAGGTATTGAAATGGGGTTATTCGCGGATGGGTTTGTACTCGACGAAGGCTTCGATGGCTTCGTAGGAGGCGAGGCCGAGGCTCTCGTAGAGCTGGGCGGTGCCGCGGTTGCGGTCCTCGGCGCGCTGCCAGAAGAGTCGGTCGTCGTCGCCCAGGAAGGGAGCGTTCTCCATCTGGCTCTGGTGTTTGAGGATGGAGTTACGTTTGAATCTCAGCTCTTCGGGGCTGATGGGCACAGCCATTTCGATGTGGTCGATTTCCCATTCTGCCCATGCGCCACGATACATCCAGATGCGGCAGTCGCGCATCCAGGGCTCGTCCTTGAGTTCGTCGACGGCGGCGAGAACGGCGTCGGTGCAGACTTTGTGGGTCCCATGCGGGTCGGCGAGGTCGCCGGCAACAAAGATTTGATGAGGCTTTACGTCCTCGAGGAGTTTCTTGACGATGTCGACGTCGCGCTGGCTGAGCTCGCCCTTCTTGATTGTGCCGGTTTCGTAGAAGGGTAGGCGGAGGAAGTGGATGTTCTGCGGTTTTACGCCGACGTAGAGGCAGGCGATAGTAGCTTCGGCCTGGCGAATCATGGTTTTGATTTCGCGAACTTCGGCGATGTCGACGTCGCCGGCTTTCTTGTGCTCAACGGCGTTATGAACTTTCTCGGAGAGCTGCTTGTAGCCGCTGTCGCCGAAGCCGAATTCGGGTGCAATCTTGTCCATCATCAGGAAGTAGCGCATCATGTCCTCGTCGCCCACGGCGATATTGCCGGAGGTTTCGTAGGCCACGTGCACGTCGTGTTTCTGGTCAACGAGTCGTTTGAGCGTGCCGCCCATCGAGATTACGTCGTCGTCGGGGTGAGGGCTGAAGACGATGACGCGTTTGGGGTATGGGTTGGCTCGTTCGGGACGATATGTGTCGTCGGCGTTGGGCTTTCCGCCGGGCCAGCCGGTGATGGTGTGCTGAAGGTCGTTGAAGATTTTGATGTTGACGTTGTAGGCCGATCCGTAGAGCGCCAGGAGTTCGCCGAGTCCCCAGTCGTTGTAGTCCTTGTCGGTCAGTTTGAGGATCGGTTTGCCGGTCATGTTGCAGAGCCAGACGATGGCGCGGCGGATGAGCTTGTCGTTCCATTCGCAGGAGGTTACTTTCCAGGGCTGGGAGATGCGCGTAAGGTCCTGAGCGGCGGGCAGGTCGACAACCACTTTCGTGTGGGCGTGGGCCTGGAGGAACGATGCGGGAACGTTGGCGTTGACCGGCTCCTCGATGGTTTTCTTGACGATTGCCGATTTGTTTTCGCCCCAAGCCATTGCAAGCACGCGCTCTGCCGAGAGGATGTTGGCGATGCCGAGTGTGATGGCTGTTGTCGGGACGTTGTTGCATTTATAGTCGGAGGCTACGTTGTGGCGCGTCTCGTTTCCGAGGAGCACGAGGCGGCAGAGGCTCGTCTCGGGCGTTCCGGGTTCGTTGAAGGCCAATGCTCCGGTGGCACCGATTTCGCAGACAACGAGGTCGAGACCGCCCTCGTCGGCAATGCTCTTTTCGTAGGCTTTGCAGCATTGGAACATATCTTCTTCGGTCACGTCGGGGTCGAACGTGCGGATGTTTTCGGGACGGATGTCGACGTGGTCGAGGAGCACCTCTTTCAGGCGGGCGAGAGTGCAGGGACCGCCCTCTTCGAGCGGGAAGAATTCGCCGAGGTTGAATACGATGACGTTGCGGAAGCTTACCTTGCCTTCCTTGTGCATCTTAATGAGGTCGGCATAGGCGCTGTGGGTGCTGACGCCGGCTCCGAGAACCATAACACATTTGCCTTTGGTGGCAACGTTGAGGTCGATAGCGCGGGCGATTTGCGAGGCAAGATATTGGCTGCCTTCGTTGAGAGTTTCGAAAATGCGGGTGTAGATTTTCTCATCGCGTGTAAGCGCGGCGAGTTCAATCTCTCCCTGCGGGTCATAATAGCGGCGCGGAATGCGGTCCAGCTTGATCTGAGAGCTCAGGTTATTTTTCATCTGGTATGAGGTTTTAATTATTTTCCGGTTATGAACGTGAAGATGAACGTCCGTGTCGAGGCTCGGCGTGGGAGTCTCAAACAGACGGACTATTCTTCGTTGCAAATATAACAATTCGGTTTGTTAGTGAGACGAAAAGAATTTAAAAAAAGATGCGGGTTGACACTTTTTCGCATTTGCGCGAAATTTATTCACTCAATTTAGGCTAATTCCGGTAAATAATGTGTAGATTTGCATTCAAATCTAATCCCACAAATTCAAAAGCGATGAGACTTATAATCGAACCCGACTACAAGAACGTCTCGCAGTGGGCCGCAAACTATGTTGCAGCTCGCATCAACGAGGCTAAACCTACGGCTGAACATCCTTTCGTTCTCGGATGCCCGACCGGCAGCTCGCCCTTAGGCATGTATCGCGCTCTTATCGAGCTTAACAAACAGGGCAAAGTGTCGTTCAAAAACGTCGTAACGTTCAATATGGACGAATATTGCGGCATTCCCCGCGACCACGAGCAGAGCTACTACACATTCATGTGGACCAACTTCTTCAATCAGATTGATATCCTTCCGGATAACGTCAATATTCTCAATGGCAACGCTCCCGACCCGGTTGAGGAGTGCCATCGCTACGAGGAGAAAATCAAGAGCTACGGCGGTATCGACCTGTTCCTCGGCGGCGTAGGTCCCGACGGACATATCGCTTTCAACGAGCCCGGCTCGTCGCTCACCTCGCGCACCCGCATGAAAACTCTCACTCGCGACACCATCATCGCCAACTCGCGCTTCTTCGACAACAACGTCGACCTCGTTCCGAAGACCGCTCTCACCGTTGGCGTAGGCACAATCATGGCAGCCCGCAGCGTGCTCCTGATTGTTAACGGCCACAACAAGAGCCGCGCTCTTCATCATGGCGTAGAGGGTGGCATCAGCCAGATGTGGACAATCTCCGCTCTGCAGATGCACCAGAAAGCTCTCATCGTTGCCGACGAGGCAGCTTGTGAGGAGCTCAAGGTTGGCACATATCGCTACTATAAAGATATCGAAGCCGCCAACCTCGACCCCGCAACCCAGCTCTAAAACCCCTTGACGAATAATATACCCATCGCCCCGGCGGCCGCTTGGCTTCCGGGGCGAGTTGCGTTTGAGAGAGAAGGTTGGTGGCATGGTTGGTGGCGGGAGATTTGAGGGAAGGAACTAAAAAATTAAGGCCAGACGCGGATCTATGGCCTGGCGGCAATAGGGGTGACGCGGATTGACGCGGATTAATCTTGGGGCAATATTTTTCTGGATTGTGGCGGAAGGGTCGCGTGGCAACCCGGAACGGATGAGGGTAGCAGGGTCGGTGGTAGGGTTGGTGGCAGGGATGCGGGCAGGGTTGGTGGCGGTAGAAACGCAGAAGCGGTCGCTGCGCGACCTTGGCAGAACTCGCAGAAAGGGACGCAGAATTTTTGAGGGGTTGGGGAGGGGAATTTCATTGTTTTTTAAGAAAGTTTCAGCCGTTTTTTGGATCATATGTCACGT
>CAYNSG010000110.1:0-7963 GCA_964399885.1 uncultured Bacteroides sp. | reverse complement strand
TAATGAAGAATGCAATTGAATATTTCGATGGTGAGCGTTATGTGATTCATCGTTATGTGATTATGCAAACCATGTGCATATATTAGTGGAATTGACAGGTGTGTATGGGTTGTCTCAAATTTGCAAATCTTGGAAAAACTACAGTGCTCTACACATTAATCGGTCACTTGGAAAAACAGGTGAATTCTGGCATCACGAGTCGTGGGACAGGATGATAAGAAACGAACGACATTATGAGAATGTGGTTGGATACATTGAGAAGAATATTAAGCAAGGAGGTGTAATATGGAAGTAAATAAGTTTTCGCAAGCCGGAGGCGATTCGCAAGCCGGAGGCTTACGATTCGATTCCGGAGGCGCGCAGTCAGATTCGCAAGCCGGAGGCTTACGATCCAATTCCGGAGGCACGCAGTCAGATTCGCAAGCCGGAGGCTTTCGATCCGATTCCGGAGGCACGCACACCGATTCCAACATTCCACGTCACCTTCTTTTCGTCTGACGAAACAGTTTGTCCGATACTTCTCGAAACTTCTACCGTCCTTTACTTTCAGAAATCCCGGATTTTTCATAACTTTGCCTAATCGTTGCCCGACTCGCGCATGGATTATTGGTTTGGAGCGTAAGCCTCCGGCTTGCGGGAAACAGCCTGGAGAGTAAGCCTCCGGCTTGCGGGAAACAGCCTGGAACGTAAGCCTCCGGCTTGCAAATTGGAACGTAAGCCTCCGGCTTGCGGAAAGAAAAATAAAATAATAAAATCATGGACTTCAGTAACATCATAATAAAGAGTAGGAATTTACCACATTGGCATCGTGACTGTTGCATACAATTTGTAACATTTCACCTTGCTGATTCATTGCCCGCATCAGTCAGGAAGGAGTTGCAGACCATAAAAGAGCAATTTATAAAAGATAATCCCCTGCCTTGGTCTGAGGATGTTACTTCGCGTTTCAACAGAATGTTTCCGTCGGTAATTAATGATTATCTTGACGCAGGCTATGGCTGTTGTTGCCTGAAACAACCCGAATGTGGAGAAATAATGAAGAATGCCATTGAATATTTCGACGGTGATCGTTATGTGATTCATCGTTATGTGATTATGCCAAACCATGTGCATATATTAGTGGAATTGACAGGGTTGTATGGGTTGTCTCAAATTTGCAAGTCTTGGAAAAACTACAGTGCTCTACATATTAATCGGATACTTGGGAAAACAGGTGAATTCTGGCATCACGAGTCGTGGGACAGGATGATAAGAAACGAACGACATTATGAGAATGTGGTTGGATACATTGAGAAGAATATTAAGCAAGGAGGTGTAATATGGAAGTAAATAAGTTTTCGCAAGCCGGAGGCGATTCGCAAGCCGGAGACGAAGAATCCAAATCGCAAGCCGGAGGCTTACGATCCAATTCCGAGGCGCGCAGTCAGATTCGCAAGCCGGAGGCTTACGATCCAATTCCGGAGGCGCAGACTCAGAATCAAATTTGAAAGAGAATGAAACGGCTTGAATGAGCTTAATAAGATGGAGAATAAGGTATTGAATGAGCATAATAAGATGGAGTATCCGCCGATGCACACGGCGGAGCATCTGCTGAATGGCGAGATGGCTCGCCGTTATGGCCACGGGCGGGCGTTCAGCGCCCACATCGAGCGCAAGAAGTCGAAGCTCGACTATCATCTGCCGGCGGCGCTGACCGACGCTGAGCTGCGCTCGCTCGAGGAGTATATCAACCATATCGTCGACGAGGACGTCGAGGTGACCGAGGAGTTTATAACTCAGGCTGAGGCTATGGAGCGTTTCGACATGAGCCGACTGCCCGAGGGGGCTTCGGACACGGTCAGGGTTGTCAGCGTGGGCAACTATGACCAATGTCTGTGCGCGGGGACGCACGTGAAGCGCACGGGCGAGATCGGGCGATTCCGCATCACGAGCAGCCGATATGCCGACGGCGTGCAGCGCATTGTTTTCAAACTCGACGAAGCTTAGCTATATTATGATTCTGACGATAATCACGCTCGCAGTTGCGGCAGTTTTCTTTGCACTGGGCAAAATCCGCTCGGACGTTGTGGCGCTCGTGGCGCTGATGGTTCTGACGTGCGGCGGCGTGCTCGACGTCTCCGAGGCATTCTCGGGGTTTTCCAATTCCATCGTGATAATGATGGCGGGACTATTTGTTGTCAGCGCAGCGGTTTTCAATTCGGGGCTTGCGAAGATGATTGGCGCGAAGCTGTCGGGATTGGGCGGCAACAACCCGACGCGGCTGTTTCTCGTCGTAGTCCTCGCTACGGGACTTATCGGCGGATTTGTCAGCAACACCGGCACTGTGGCCTTGATGCTGCCGATTGTTGTATCGATGGCGGCGTCGACCAACGTGTCGACTTCGCGGTTCCTGATGCCAATCGCTTTTGCGTCGAGCATCGGCGGCATGCTGACGCTTATCGGCACGCCGCCCAACCTCGTTATTGCCGAGGTTTGGGAGGAGGCCGGCGGGGCGCCGCTGACGATGTTCACCTTCCTGCCCACGGGCATAATCTGCCTCATTGTCGGCATAGCTTTGCTGATTCCGATGAGCCGCTGGCTCATGAAGTCGAAAAAGAAGAGCGAGACGTCGGCTAAGTCGCGCTCACGCTCGCTGAGCGAACTGGTCGACGAATATCATCTCAACGAGGACCTCTGGAGGCTCGAAGTGCCGAAGTCGTCGCCCATCAACGGCCTTACATTGGGCACGCTTTCGCTGCGCTCAAACTATGGGCTCGACGTGCTCGAGCTGCGCATCGCCAAAGGCTCGGGCATACTGAAAAACGTTGTCCAGGAGGCACCGACCGCCCAATCGACCGTAGATTCGGGCGACTCGATTTTTGTGCGCGGGTCGCTGGATGGGGTTGAGAAATTTGCCGCCGACTACGGTTTGACGCTCGACACCACGCCCGAGGACACCCGCAAGAATCTGCGGTTCTACGACATCGGGTTAGCCGAAATCATCCCGATGCCCGACTCGACGGTGCTCAAAGGCACTGTTGCCGGGCTCGACTTCCGCAATCGCTTCAACCTTAACATTCTAGGAGTTCGCCGCAACCGCGAATTCCTAACGAAGGACATCAAGGATCTGACGCTCCACCGCAACGACGTGCTGCTGGTTCAGGGCACATGGGACGACATCGGCCGCCTGAGCGAATCGTCGTCGCAGTGGGTCGTGCTCGGCCAGCCAATGAAGATTGCGAGCAAGGTGACTCTCGACTACAAAGCGCCGCTCGTAGCCGTAATCATGATTGCCATGATTGCGGGGCTCGTAATAGAGTCGATACCCTCGGTTGTTGCCGTGACGATTGCGGCGCTGCTGATGGTTGTCAGCGGATGTTTCCGTTCGGTAGCCGACGCCTACAAAACCATCAACTGGGAGTCGATAGTGTTGATTGCCGCCATGATGCCCATGAGCCTGGCGCTGGAGAAAACCGGCGTTGATAGGCTGTTCTCCTCGGGGTTGATAAGCGCTTTCGGCTCGATGGGGCCACACATGCTGTTGGCCGCCATTTACCTGACGACCTCCGTCATGACCCTCTTCATCTCCAACACTGCTACGGCCGTGCTTATGGCTCCGATAGCCGTGCAGAGCGCCGTGGCCTATGGCGTCTCTCCCCTCCCCTTCCTGTTTGCCGTGAGCTTCGGCGCATCGCTTTGCTTTGCGTCGCCATTCTCCACGCCGCCCAATGCGCTCGTGATGAATGCCGGAGGCTACACGTTTGGCGACTACTTCAAAGTTGGCGGCCTGCTTCAGCTCGTCATGGGGGCGATCATGATATTCGTTATCCCGCTTATATTCCATTTCTAATTCTAAATAATTGTTTTATGAAACCCACAGTATTACTTGCAGCATTGGCTGTGTTAGCAGTCTCCTGCAACGGCGGCAAGAACGTCGGCGACTCGACTCCGGTGTTGAATCTGAGCGCTGATGCCGCTACCGAGGGCTCCTCTCCTCGTGACTGAGCTGACCTACGCTCAGCTTTCGGCCGATTCGGCTGCCGCATTCTTCAAGAATGCCGCGATTCTCGACGTTGTCGGCGACACCATCGTTCTCATCGAGAAAAACCCCGCGCTTTCGCGTCTGATAGTCTACAACCTGACCGACGGCGGCTATCTCGGCGAAATCAACCACCGCGGACAAGGTCCCGGCGAATATCGCATGATTCTCGGCGCATTTGTCAACGATGCCGACGGGTCGGTGCTCCTGCCGAACTTCGACAATCAGGACGTCAACAAATACTCTTTAGCAGCCGACACGCTGATAGCGACGATTGAGCGGCAGGCAGTGATGTCGATGATTGAGCCTATCGGAGGCGTAGGCACGGCAATCAACGTCGCAGCGCCGTCGCCCGAAGGCCTGACCATCTATCAGTATGACGGCAACTACAACCTGACCGACACGCTCAGCCTCGACGGCTTCGAAGGAGGCAACTTCAACATGCTGTGGGCTAATGCCGGGACGAACGGCGTCTTTATGGTTGCCGACACGCTCTACACTCTTCTGCCCGGCGAGCTGCATCCTACGGCCATATTATCGCGCGGCGACTTCGCGCTGACCGCGGATCGCGACCGCGAGCTGACGATGAAAGCGATGGAAGGGGCCAGCGAGCTGGAGCTCCTCAAGCCGTTCATTCTCGTGCGCGACGTGCAGTTGACCGACGGAAAGATGCTGCTCACAACGATGCACGACGGCGCGAAACACTCCGACCTCTACGACCTCGCCGGCGGCAAGCTTCTTTACCGTTCGAGCTACGACCAACTGTCGCTGCCAAGCTGCATCGCCGTTGAGGATGCCGACGGTAACGCGCTCGTCGTTCAGTCGCTCTTCGCCAAGAACGGCAAATGGTATGGCCTGGTCGACGTCGACAACACCGACAACACCTCTGTCGACACTACCGAACAAAACTTCGCCGTAGTCTCCTTTGCGCTGTAACCCGCGATTACTCTGAAATTTTCGCTTAGCAATTGGCCTTCGCCGGGCTACATACTGCCCAGCCCGGCGAAGGCTTTTTCGAGGCGTGGGATGGGGTCGGCATAGTGGTTGCCGGGGACGCTTTCAAACTCAACGTCGACGCCTTGGCGGCGGAGCGAGTCGACAATCTCGGCAGTGTTGGCGCCGACGGTGCTGAACTCCTTGGCCTGAGTCTCTTGGTCGCCCAAGAGGAAATAAGCCTTGTCGGTTTTGCGGCTGAAATCCTGCCTGGAAAACCACTCAACGAAGCCTTCATACCAGAACGAGCCCGATAGGGAAGCGATGTTGACAAACGTGTCGCAAACAGCCCATTGCCAAAGCGCAAAGAGCCCCGACATTGAGACGCCAACCAGCGAGCGCTCCACGTCGCCGCCGACACCGCCGCCGACACCTACGTCTACTTCGAGAGCCTTCTCGACGGCGGGGAGCACCTGACGGCGAAGCGTCTGCAAAAACTCGCCCGACTCGCCCTTGAAGTCGGGGCATCCTTTGGGCACGCCGCGAGCCGGCCACGGGCTGAAAACATTCTGCCAATCCATGCCGGTGACAACCACAATCGCCGTTGAATATCGCCGCGAAGCGTCGTCGATCCAGCCCGACAGAATATCCATCGGGTAAAGCACGTAGGCTATTCTCTTCAGTCCGCCTGCGGTTGAGCAAAGGCAGCTCAACCCGGCTGTTTCAATCTTCTGAGCCATAGTATTTCATCATATCAGCCATCTCTCTGAAGCCTATCGAACGGTAGATCGGGCGGCCCTCAGGTGTCGTTTCAAGATAGATTTTTCCGCAGCCGCGGTCGGTTGCCTCGGCAATCAGATGACGGACCATCGCGTGGGCAACGCCGTGGGTTCGGAAGTTTTCGCGGACGTAGATGTTCATCAGATAGCCGCATCGTCCCGAGGGGTTGTCGGGCGACGGCATCTCGTCGGAGAAGCAGATAGCCGCGCAGCCACAGTCGACGCCGTCGACCGCCGCCACAATCGCTACATGGCTGCCGTCGGCAACGTGGGTTTCATAGAACGCCCGGTTGGCGTCGATCAACGCCCTGTCGGGTTCGACGCCGAACACCGCGCGAATCACCTCCGCGCGCCACGTCAGCAGTTCGCCGATATCCTCGGCTCTTCGCAACTCTATCATACGCCACCCTCCTTCATCACTACCGGCAGCGACTGAACGTCGACCTTGCCGCGCCGCGTCAGCGGAATCTGCCGCATCTTCACGAAAAACTCCGGAATCATGAAGCTGACGAGCTCCGACTCGAGGAAATGCTTGACTTCGTGGAGCGTGCAATCGTCGCGACCAACGATGTAGGCCACAAGATAATGCAGCCCGTTCTCGTCGAGAAACGCCCGAACCACCCCGCGCTCAACGCATGGACATTGATTCAGCACATTCTCTACCTTCTCGGGCTCAACGCGCTTGCCGAGAATCATCACCTGGTCGTCGCGTCGACGGAGGAATGCTATGTTTCCGTCGGGCAGCTCATAGCCGAGATCGCCGCTGCGATACATCCGCGTGCCGTCGGGCAAAGTTACGAAATTTTTCTGTTCCGGTGGGTTGCCGAGATAACCTCGGCTGACGCCCTCGCCGAAGATGCAAATCTCGCCGACGTCGCCCTTCGCAACTTCACGGAGATTTTTGTCGAGAATCTTGACCTCGACGCCCTTTATAGCCTTGCCAATCGGGAATGTGCCGTCGTCGAGCGGCTCGGCATTGTCGACCCGATAATAGTTAGAGCAGACGGTGGTTTCCGAGGGGCCGTAGGTGTTGTAGATCTTGACACCCCGGTTGCGCAGATTGGTGATATAGCTGCCGCAAATCACGTCGCCACCGCTGATTATCAACTTTATCGACTTCGGAATCTCGGGGAGTTTGTTCATCTCGGCCAGGAGGTCGGGGAAGCCGTCGACAATCGTCACGCCGTGGCGCTCAACGAAACGCATCAACCCCGGCAGAGATCCGTTGTGGACAGCATAGGGCGGGATGCAGAGCGTTGCGCCGTTGAGAAGCGTCGTGTAGACCTCCTCGACGAAAATATCAAACGAGCAAACGGAGTATTGCAGCATGATGTCGCCCGGCCCCGTGTGGAATTCCGCCTCGAAAGCCTCGGCATAGTTGACCACGAAATGATTCTCGACGACGACGCCTTTGGGACGTCCGGAAGTGCCGGAAGTGTAGAGGATATAGGCCACGCCATCGGGCGCCGATCGGTCGGGCATCTCAGCCGATGCGGGTTTCAAGCGACGGCAATAGTTGTCGGTTATAATCAGTTCTGCACCGGCGGTTTGCATCATGTAATCTATGCGTTCCTGGGGCAAGTTAGGCTCGGCGGGGACATAAGCCGCGCCGCTTTTCAATGCCGCGAGCATGGCGGCAATCTGCTCGATTCCGTGGTGCATGACGATTCCGACCACGGCGGGCCGAGCGGCGTAGAATTTCGCCATAATGCTGTCGGCCAACTCATCAAGCTCTGCGTAGCTGACCGAGCGGTCGTCTTCGACTATGGCAGTCGCCTCGGGCTGTCGAGTGGCGACCTCTTTGAATTTCGAATATATGGTTCTGTTGCTCATGATTACTTCATTTCTTGTAAAAACGAAAATCCCTCGGCTAAAGTTTTATTCGCGCCAAAGCTACCGTTGGTGGCAGGGTTGGTGGGCTTGGAGGGCGACAGGGTTGGTGGCGGGAGAAACGCAGAAGCGGTCGCGGGGCGACCTGGAACAGATGATAGGCGGCAGCATTGAGGCGGGAGCTTTGAGTGGAATCTTTGAGGGTTGCAATAAGCTGGGGGATAGAGGTTTGCAGCGGGACGGTAAGAAAACCGTCCCCTCCTTATTTGGGCGGCCGCCTCCCATTGGCGGTAGGAGAGAGGGGGGATAAAAAAAGAGCCGGGGCAGCGGGGCCTCGGCTCGATTCTTTGGCGCGGCCTACCGCGCCCGACTTGCAGCCTCCAGCCAATGACAGACGAAGAGC
>CAYNSG010000109.1:0-7972 GCA_964399885.1 uncultured Bacteroides sp. | reverse complement strand
CGTCCCAGCGGCTATTTTTTTGGTCTCCGTACCTGCTATCGCGGACGGCTGTACCAGCGAAACTCAGTGCGCGGCGCCTAGGGAGTAGCCGCCTCCCACTGCCAGCGTCTCGGAGAGACGCTTTGTGACAACTTGCTAATAATCAACTACAATCCTTATCCTACTCCCCGCGGGTTCTGTTCAAGCGAGCAACGCGACCGCTTCTGCTTCTAAATTCCCTTGATTAATAAACAGTTCTGCGTCTATTTTACGGGTTCTGCCAAGCGCGTAGCGCGTTTCTGCGTTTCAATTTTACCCGCAAACCTGCCAAATAATCAGGGACGGTAGCGGTGGAGACAATATTGGCTAATCAGGAAGGCTTGCGGCTTCCGAGCTAACCTTTTGATTGGTTATTTTTTCGATAAATTTCGTCAAGGGTCTTACCATCTTTATTTTTCCAATCAACCCAACCATTCGAGCTGCAACCTCCACATACATCGGCAGCCGTACTTGGACTGGAGAAAGAGACATCAGATGTCAGCACGGGGTTTCCTGTCTCATTTACATGAGAATAATCCTTGACTATCAATTTCCTACGTTCTGCAGCATGGCACGAATTGAAAACATCTTTTGACAACACACTCCCGCGAAGAACTGTGAATCCGTTGCCATCATAAACACCTGTTGCTGAAGAGCCCCTACGCTTAAAATAAAACAAAGGCAAACTTTTTGCCTGTACCGTTTCGAAAATACCGATTCCGATGAACGATGTAAGGAACTTTATATCCTCAAAAAACTCGTCCATGGCATCTTTTTGATATTCAGGTAGATTCGGCTCTTTGGGGGTTTGCTTATTCTCTTGCAGATTATAACTATTTGACTCTTTTGCTTGCTTCACAGCGAGATATTCAAGATATTGAACATCTGTCTTAGTCATATCGGCATCTTTCGACACAAAAATCAACGCTTTTTGCCAGAAATTCTTCTTTTGGTCGTGATCTTTGACTCTCTCACAGAAATTCTCCGTTTCGCCGATATATGCCTGCGGTTTTGCCGTTTCATCCTCACCGATGAGAATATAGAACGCCGGCTTATGAAGTTTCTTCTGCTTTTCAAGATAGTCGAGATTCGACCGGGGCATGACAAACATTTGGCAAATTTTATTGCTTATAAATGCGTATCGAGTTCCTTTCGGGTCTCCATCCACAAGATATGTCGTAACTGTTTTTCCCATTCTTTAGTTTTTCAATGAGTATTCTTTTAGGTAGCAAAGTTATAAAACGCCAACGAATTTCCAAACTTTCTATCACCCATTTTTTGCAATGTAGGACTGAAGTCAGTTTTGCCGCTCCGCGTCATCCCTAACATATTACGGATGGGGACACCACACGCCATCCCGCGAGTTCTGTTCAAGGGAGCAACGCGACCGCTTCTGCGTCTTAATTCCCTTTATTGACAAACAATTCTGCGTCTATTTTGCGGGTTCTGCCAAGCGCGAAGCGCGTTTCTGCGTTTCAATTTTGCCACCAAATTTGCCAATATCAGAGGGCTTTGACGCGCTTTGCGGGTTCTGTTCAAGGGAGCAGCGCGTTTCTGCGTTTCAATTTTGCCCGCAAAGCTGCCACATAGTCAGGGGCGGTAGCGGTGGAGGAGGCTGGGGTAGGCGGGGGTGGCTTTGGTGGCGGTGATGAGCGAGTCGATGCGGCGGCGGAGGTCGGCGTTTTTGCGGGCGGTGAGCCACGCCTGGAACTGGGTGAACGAGATGGCTGTCGAGATGTCGAGCTCGGGGAAGGAGTCGCGCAGCGAGCGGGCTGTCGATTCGGCCACGACGCAGCATGCAATGTCGCCCGTGGCGGTGAGAATCACGAGCTGCTCGTCGCCATAGTCGGGGTCCTCACGGACGTAAATCGTGTCGCCAATCTCAGAGGCGAGGTTGCGCAGGCGGGCCGCTGCGGGCGACTGAGCGGCAACGCTGACATAATGTCCGGCGAGGTCGAGCTGCGATTTGATTGCCACTTTGCCGAGCGAATCGCGGCGCTGCACGAGCACCTGGCGGTCGAGCATCACGGGGACCGTAAACGCATAGAGCGTCGTGTCGGTAGCGGTTGTTGCGGGGATATGCGCCACGAGCAGGTCGTAGTTGCCGGCGGCAAGATGCGGCAGAGCGTTGGCGTATGACGTTACGGGGTGGAATTTGAACGCCACGTCGCTGCTGTCGGACATCAGCCGCAGCAGGTCGTAGGCAAACCCGCCGAGGGTGTCGTCGTAGCGATAGAGCGACATCGGTCCGTACTCGATGGCCACATCGATGGTGTCGCCTCCGGCAGGGCGGAAGTTGGCGTAGGGTCCGGGCTGCGAGCATAGGCGCAGCGCCCACATGAGAGCTACGGCGGCGGCCAATAGCAAGATGAGCCGCATCAGGCTTGGAGTTTTCTGATTCATTTAATTGGCGAAATCAACCGAGACGCCCATCTGGAATCGGCGGGGATTGAGCGGATAATGGGGCAGAGAGAAATAGTTTTTGCCGCAAAGCCCCTGGTTGACGTGGGTGAACATGACGTAGAATCGCGCCTTCGAGAGCTTCATATTAATATATGCGTTCATGAAGGGGTAGTTGCCCACGGAGATTTCATTCTGGTTGGAGAACGTCATCGTTGCGGGCTGGAAGTCGGGGGCTTTGTAGCGCGTGTAGTAGTCGCAGTCGATGCCGAACTGCACGGTGAGCACTCGCGCCACCTTGAAGAGCAGATAGGCGTTGGAGTAGATTGCGAGCTTCGGCGCGGGGAGCACGGAGGCGTCGCTCGTGGTTTGATACGTGATTCGGTTGCGCCAGTTGAATATTCCTGCGGTAAGATCCTGATGGATCGAAGCGGAGAACACCTGCACGCTGCCGCCGTGCTGCACGGGCAGTCCGGCCGTGTTGAAGTATATCAGATTCTGAATATTCTCGGCGCCGACGTTGATGTAGGTTCCGGTCTGGGGCAGGGTCACGTGGCCGCCGAACTTCACGCGGCGGGTTTTGCCGAAGTCGTTGTGCCAGATGAAATGGTTGCTGACATAGTTCTGCATCAGGTAGGGAGCGGCCTCGTTGGAGATATTGCCGTAGGCCGTCACTCGCGCCGTGTCGCCGCGGAAGCGTATGAGTGTCGAGATGTTGCCGTCGATATGGAAGTCGGCTGCCGAGGGCCCGACGAGTCCGAAGCGCGCCGTGGCGTCGTAGCGCAACAGTTTTCCGGTCTGTTTTGTCAGCTGAGCGCCAACCCAAAGATGATTTTCTGTAGCCTTGGGGGCGATGCGCGTATCGTAAGGATATGGCGTGAGGCCTTCTGGCAGCGGGTCGAGGATGAGAGTGTCGGCGGGCGTCTGGTTAAAACGACGTATTTCGTGGGTAAGGTAGGCTGCGAGTCCGGCTTTGGCATATTTGTGGAAGCCTTCGAGGAGCGAGATGCCCAGAGTGTTGCTCAGCGACCAGTAGGATGTCAGGTCGTGGGTGCCGTCGAGGGTGAAGTAGTTGTTCTCCCAGAAGTCGGTGGCGCCGCGCTGCATATTGTGGTCGAAGCGGTGTCGTCCGCGGTTGAGGTTAAGGGTCCAGATGAAACTGCTGACGGGGATATACGTGCGGTGCTCAACCGTGTCGGCGGGGTTCTCGGGGTCGGGGGGCGTCACGTGCCAATAGCCGACTTTGTAGCGTGAGTTGACGTAGAGTTCCGTGCCGCGCAGTCGCGAGTGGGCGCCGGTGAGCCGCGTCGGAATCTGCTTGGGGTTGATGGTGGTCGTACCGCCCTGCAGGACAGCCGGGTCGGTGATATACAGGTCGTCGGTTATGCCGCCGCTCTCTTTGAGGGTGGTGTTGAAATGGTTGAGAAAAGCCTGCAGCTCGAAGCGGTCGCCCATGTAGGATGTCGAGAGCCCCCAGGCGAGGTCCTTTACAGCCTGGTTTTCGTAACTGCCTTTTGAGTAGAGATAGTCGAGCATGGCGCCAATCTGCAGCTTGGGCGAGGCGTTGCCCGAGAAGGTCATGCTCAGGCGGTCCTGCCCGTTTTCGCGACCGCCGCCGGCGCCGTAGCTGACGAGCGTCATCGGGATGCGGGTGTTGTAGAACGTATGATTACCCTTCACCGGAAGCCACGGCTGGATGGCGTCGCGGAAAAAGAAGTCGCTCATCGGTTTACGCTCGAAGAGAATCATGTTGATTCCTTCGGCGCCGAGGTTACCGGTGGTGGCGTAGGCGTCGCTGACGGCCGAGGGGATATATTGGCGGAAGTAGTTGTAGAGAAGCGTGTCGATAGTCGCCGGCTCGTGGAGTCCGAGCGGCGGAAGCATCTTCCAGGCGTAGGAGGGAGCAATCTCGGGGTCCTTGGCGCAGATGGGCAGCGCGGCGAGGAGCGCGAGCAGCGGAAGAGCAGCTTTGCGGAGAATATGTTGCAACATGCCGCAAAGTTACAAATTTCCCGCGACAATCACGCCGCGCGCGCCAAAGTTTCAGTCGTCAGGCCTCTTTCTCAATCTGCTTGCACCACTCTTCGACGCGTCCGGCAGTGAGGTCGGGATGATTCATCTGGTCGAGCAGAAGCCCCACGGCACGGCCGTCGACAATGGCGTCGGAATGCTCAAACGTGTAGCCGTCGGTGTTGAACGCTCCGATGAAGCGGGCGCCGGTTGGCTGAAGTTTCTTGTAGATTGTGCCGACGGCGCTGCAGAATGTGTCGGTCATCGACTCGTCGCCGCAGCCGAAAAGCGCCACGTTTTTGCCGTGGAGGTCGAGGGCGTCGAGTCCGTCGAGGAAGTCAAACCAGTCGTCCTCAAGGTCGCCGCTGCCCCAGGTACTTGTGCCGAGAATGAGCGTTGTGTAGGGAGCCACAGCCGAGGGAGCTGTCGAGGCAACGTTATGAATGTCAGCGTCGGCGATGCCCAGTTGGCGGGCAATCATGTGGGCAACCTCTTCGGTGTTGCCGGTTGCAGAGCCGTAGAATATACCTGTTTTAGTCATTGTAGTATCTGTTTGTTTTCTTATCTTAACGCAAATGTTGCTTAAAAAGTTGGCGCGACGCCGGGGATTTTCGTAACTTTGCACGGTTTTCTACAAACCTCATTTCAACTTGGTAAAAAGTTAAAATGAGTTCTACGGAACCGCAAACACATAAAGAATTACACGAATGCGAGATTCCAAAAAGGCCGTCTTGATACTTGAGGACGGCACCCGTTTCGAAGGCAAATCGTTCGGTCATGCCGAGTCGACCTCCGGCGAGGTTGTTTTCAGCACGGCGATGACCGGATATCCCGAGAGCCTAACCGACCCGAGCTACGAGGGTCAGATACTCGTCACCACCTATCCTATTTTGGGCAACTACGGCGTGCCGCCCCGACGCGAGAAGGATGCCGTCAGCGAATACTACGAGAGCGACCATATCCACGCCCGCGCCATCGTCTGCCAGGACTATAGCTTCGACCACTCCCACTGGCAGGCCGACCGCTCGCTCGCCCAATGGCTCGAAGAGGAGAAAATTGCCGGAATCTACGGCATCGACACCCGCGCTCTGACGAAACATCTGCGCGACAAAGGCTCGATGCTCGGCAAAATCATTGCCGAGGGCTCTGACAACGTTGATTTCTACGACCCCAACAAAGAGAATCTCGTGGTGAAAGTGAGCTGCAAGGAGCCTGAGACGTTTGGCGACGGCGAGAAAACCGTCGTGCTCGTCGACTGCGGCGTGAAGCATAACATCATCCGCTGCTTGACGCGCCGCGGAGTGAAAGTCGTTATGGTTCCCTGGGACTACGATTTCACCCAAATCCCCTACGACGGACTGTTCATTTCCAACGGTCCGGGCAACCCCGACATGGCCGAGGCTACCGTCGAAAATATCCGCAAGGCTATGGAGATTGGCAAACCTATCTGCGGAATCTGCATGGGCAACCAGCTGCTCTCGAAGGCCGCCGGAGCCCGCACCTACAAGCTGAAATACGGCCACCGCTCGCACAACCAGCCCGTGCGGCAGTGCGGCACTAACCGCTGCTACGTTACCTCGCAAAACCATGGCTTCGCCGTCGACGATTCGACGCTCACCGCCGACTGGGAACCGCTCTTCGTAAACATGAACGACGGCACCAATGAGGGCATACGCCATCGCACCAAGCCGTTCTTCTCCGCACAGTTCCACCCCGAAGCAAGCAGCGGCCCCAAGGACACAGAGTTTATTTTCGACGAATTCATCAAACTTCTCTGACACAATGACTGACTACAGGACTGACCACAGCAAGAACATACATAAGGTGCTGCTCCTCGGCAGCGGAGCTTTGAAAATCGGTGAGGCCGGCGAATTCGACTACTCCGGCTCGCAGGCGCTGAAAGCCATGAAAGAGGAGGGAATCGAAACCATTCTCATCAACCCCAACATCGCAACCGTACAGACCTCCGAGGGGTTTGCCGACAAGATCTACTTCCTTCCCGTAACGCCCTACTTCGTCGAGAAAGTCATCGAGAAGGAGCGCCCCGACGGCATCATGCTCGCTTTCGGCGGACAGACGGCCCTCAACTGCGGAGTGGCGCTCTATGAGAGCGGCGTGCTGGAGCGCTACAACGTCCAAGTGCTCGGCACCCCGGTGCGCGCCATCATGGACACCGAGGACCGCGAGCTGTTCGTCCGCAAGCTCGATGAAATCAACGTCCGCACCATTAAGAGCGAGGCCGTCAACTCAATCGACGATGCGCTCGCCGCCGCTGCCAAGCTCGGCTATCCGGTGATTGTCCGCGCAGCCTACGCCCTCGGCGGCCTCGGCAGCGGTTTCTGCGACAACGCGCAGCAACTCGTGGTGCTCACCGAGAAGGCGCTGGCATTCTCGCCGCAGGTGCTCGTCGAGAAGTCACTGAAAGGCTGGAAAGAGATTGAGTATGAGGTTGTTCGCGACCGTTACGACAACTGCATCACAGTCTGCAACATGGAGAATTTCGACCCGTTAGGCATCCACACGGGCGAATCGATTGTTGTCGCCCCCTCGCAGACGCTTTCCAACGAGGACTACCACTATCTGCGCAAACTCGCCATAAAAATCATCCGCCATATCGGCATCGTCGGCGAATGTAACGTACAGTATGCCTTCGACCCCGAGTCGATGGACTATCGTGTCATCGAGGTCAACGCCCGCCTGAGCCGTTCGTCGGCGCTCGCATCGAAAGCCACCGGCTATCCCCTGGCGTTTGTGGCAGCGAAGCTCGGTCTCGGCTACGGTCTTTTCGAGCTGAAAAACTCCGTGACGCGCGAAACCTCGGCATTCTTCGAGCCGGCCCTCGACTATATAGTCTGCAAAATACCGCGCTGGGACCTCGGCAAATTCCACGGTGTGCGCCGCGAAATCGGCTCGTCGATGAAATCCGTCGGCGAGGTTATGGCCATCGGCCGCACCTTTGAGGAGGCTATCCAGAAAGGTCTGCGCATGATTGGACAGGGTATGCACGGCTTCGTCGGCAACAACCCGCTCAACTTCCCCGACATCGACAAGGCGCTAAGCGACCCCACCGACAAACGCGTCTTCGCCATCTCGCAGGCCATGCAGCAGGGCTACAGCGTGGAGCGCATCCACGAGCTGACGCGCATCGACCGCTGGTTCCTCTTCCGCCTGCAGAATATCATCCGCACCGCCGCCGAACTCGGCGAGGCCGGCGAGCCGCAGACGCTGCCGCCCGCACTGCTCCGCCAGGCCAAGGAGCAAGGATTCTCCGACTTCCAAATCGGGCGCTGCGTGCTCGGCGAGGCTATGACCAACCCCGAAGCTACGACAGACGAACTGCGCCGCATTCGCAAACAGCTCGGAATCGTGCCGGTCGTGAAGCAAATCGACACTCTCGCCGCCGAATATCCCGCGCAGACCAACTATCTCTACCTCACCTACAACGGCACGGAGAACGACGTCACGTATCTCCACGACCACCGTTCCGTAGTTGTGCTCGGCTCGGGTGCCTACCGCATCGGCAGCTCGGTTGAGTTCGACTGGT
>CAYNSG010000108.1:0-8000 GCA_964399885.1 uncultured Bacteroides sp. | reverse complement strand
TTTTGTCGAGGCGCCCAGACAAAGAAACACAAAGGCAGAGAACAGGCAGATAAATCAACAGATTTCACTTTCGAATGAAATATTTGTTGTAAATTTGCGTTATAATAGGACGGCTCTGTAAATATCACCGAATCTACGATAGAAACCGATAACATTTTTGAATTATGAAACGCACAGCCAAATCACTCGAAGAAATTCTCGGTCCGATTCCGGAACAAACATTGAAAGAGACCGAACTTTCGTTTGAAATTTCCGACCGCATCTATGAACTGATGACAGAAAAAGGTCTTACAAAAAAACAATTCGCGGAATCACTTGGGCGTCGCCCGAGTGAAATAACAAAATGGCTGAGCGGTCAGCATAATTTCACGGTTGCTACTCTCGGTAAAATTTCTGCATTCTTTGGAAAGCCCATAATAACTGTAGCATAACGAACTCATTCAAACCTAAATCGAAAGTTGCGATGGCACAGCATAATTCGTTGGGGAAATGGGGCGAGGAGATGGCCCGGGAGTTTCTGATTGGCAAGGGGTATGCAATTGTTGATCAGAACGTCAAGTTGGGCCATAATGAGCTCGACATCGTTGCGATGCACGGCGACCGGATGGTTTTCGTGGAGGTAAAAACGCGCTCCGACGAGGCTTTCGACCCTGTAGATGCACTCGACGACAAGAAGCTGCGCCACCTCTGCCGCGCGGCTGAGAGCTACGTCCGCGCCTACGACATTCCCCATGAGGTTCAGCTCGATGTGATCATCGTCATGGGCTCGCCCGAAACCGGGGCGCAAATCGAACATTACCCCGACTCCATCATCCCGCCGCTGACTGCTCGCTGAGCCCCCTGCTCAGTCGGCAAACTCCGAGAGTTCGAGCCAGCGCAGCTCTTTTTCGTCGAGCTCGGGCAGTAGCTGCTCGTAGCGCGCCGAGGCTGTGCGGATTTCGTCGGGAGTGCCCGACGAGAACGTCGCTTCGAGGGCGGCTTTCTCGGCATTGAGCGCGTCGATTTCTGCAGTTAGTTTCTCAAACTCCTTGCGCTCGGCAAACGTCAGTTTTCTCGGCCGTTCGCTCTTGGGCTTCGCGGCTTGCGGGGCTGCCGGGGCTTCGGCGCGCTGCGACCGCTCGCGGGCTTGGCGCTCGGCATTCCATGCGCGCCACTCGGTGTATGAGCCGGGGAAGTCGGAGATTTCGCCATTGCCGGTCATGACAAACAGGTGGTCGACGATAGAGTCGAGGAAAAAGCGGTCGTGGGAGATTACAATCACGCACCCTTTGAACTCGCGCAGATAATCCTCGAGGATTCCGAGGGTCATGATGTCGAGGTCGTTGGTGGGCTCGTCGAGAATCAGGAAGTTGGGCGAGCGCATCAGCACCGTGGCCAACTGCAAGCGGCACCGCTCGCCGCCGCTGAGCGTAGCTATATATTTCTGCTGGTCGGCGGGTTCGAAGAGGAAGCGCTTGAGGAATTGCATTGGCGAGAACGACTCGCCGCCGTTGATGCGGATATCGTCGGCGATATCGGTGATGGCGTCGATTACGCTCTTCGAGGGGTCGAGTTCCACGCCCTCCTGGCTGTAGTAGCCGAAGCGCACGGTTTCGCCCACATTCCATTCGCCGGCATCCTGACGCACGAGCCCGAGCAACATCTTGATAAACGTCGACTTGCCTACGCCGTTAGCGCCGATAATGCCCACTTTCTCATAGCGGGCGAAGTCGTAGCTGAATCCGTCGACTATCTTTTTCGCGCCGAAGCTTTTGGAGATGCCGCGCGCCTCGAAAATCTTCGAGCCGATGTAGGACGAATCGACGTTGATGTCAACGTTGCGCTCCGCGAGATTCACCTGCGTGCGCTTCTTCAGGTCGTGGAACGCGTCGATGCGATATTTCGCCTTGCCGGCACGCGCCTGAGGCTGTCGGCGCATCCATTCCTGCTCGCGGCGCAGGGTGTTGCGGTTGCGGTCGAGCTCGGCAGCCATAGCCTCGTAGCGCTCGGCGCGGCGGCGCAGGAAGTAGTCGTAGTTGCCGTCGTAGGTGAATATTTCCGTGCGGTCAATCTCGATGATGCGGTTGCAGACGCGGTCGAGGAAATAGCGGTCGTGCGTGACCATGAGCAGCGTTGCCCGCGAGCGCGAGAGATAGTTTTCGAGCCATTCAACAACCTCGATGTCGAGATGGTTGGTGGGCTCGTCGAGTATAAGCAGATCGGGGTTGTCGAGAATCACCGAGGCGAGCGCCACGTGTTTGCGCTGGCCGCCCGAGAGGCGTGCAACCTCGGCCGTCAGGTCGTCGATATGTAGCTGCGTGAGCAACTGCGAGAGGCGGTCCTCGAAATCCCACGCCCCGAGGCGGTCCATTTCGTGGACAGCCGCTGCGATGCGGTCGTTGTCGCCCGAGAGCGTCGCCTCGCGATATTCGCTGACGGCGCGCGTCTCGCCGGTGTCGGCGTGAAGGCACGCTTCGAGCACCGTCGTCCCCTCGGCAAACTCCGGCAGCTGCTCGAGATAGCCCACGCGCAGCCCGTTGCGGGCAACAACGCGCCCGCTGTCGGGAGCCTCGAGTCCGGCGATGATACGCAGGAGCGTTGTCTTACCCGTGCCGTTGCGCGCAACGATACCGGTTTTGTCGCCCTCGGCAATTCCGAACGTCACGTCGGCAAACAGCATCCTGTCGCCATAGCTCTTGGTGAGCTCCTCAATCTGCATCAAAGGTTGTCCCATCGCTGAAATTTTTCGAGAGCAAAGTTACGAATAGAACTCATTAATTATTCTGCTTTTTGAGAGATTTTCAAGTCGGATTAATCATATTTGGGGAGGGAGATGGGGGGATTGGGGGCTGAAATTACTCATTTTAAGGTATGGCGGGGGCGCAGGGGTGGCAGTAATTTTGTAGCGGATAATAATAAGCGGGTCAATGGGGGCTGTCAGTGAGCCTCCGGCCGACCCGGAGCAATAACCATATAACCACTGCGACTCGAAGCCATAGAAGAGTCGATCGGTGTAATCTATTTGGAACAATATCGTTTTTTCTTACGACAAGGGACGGAATCAGACCGCGAGGCCGGATTCCGTCCTTGACTTTTCCTCGGTTTGATGGCCGGTTTGGTGGTATAGAAGAAACGCAGAAATGCGCTTCGCGCTCGGCAAAACTCGCAAAACCTCGCAGAACTTCTTTCGGGCTGGGAATGAGAACGCAGAAGCGGTCGCGTTGCTCCCTTGGGCAAAACTCGCGGGAATCGGAGCCGGCTGCCCTACAAATGTCAAATTGACAAGTTGATTAGCGGGGGGTGATGGCGAGGATGGAGGAGAGAGAGGAGAAAGAGGAGAGGGAGGGGGTGGTGTGGACGGCGATGATGGAGGCGGCGAGGGTGGCGGCTTGGGCGGTGAGGGCGGAGGCGACGGTGGGGCTGAGGGCAGCGTAGACGCGGGCCATGACGCGCAGGGCTACTACCTGCTCGATGGCGCGGCGGAGGGCCTCGGCAGCCGCGGGGTCGCCTTTGATGGTCAGGCGGATGTTTTCGCCGTCGTCGGCCTCCTCGTAGGCGGCGACGAAGCGGCGCAGCTCAACGGCGAGCGAGGCGCAGGCGTTGCGCACCAGCGGCTCGAGAGCCGTGCGGCGGTCGGGGGTTAGCGGCGCGGGGCGGTCGTCGCTGAGATAATGGCGCATGGCGCTTTCGGCGAGAATCTGGGTCGTGATGTTGTCGACAGAGAGTGAGATGATGAATGTTGTCATTATTTACGTGGGCGGCGTGAGTGTGAATAAATACGGCGGGCGGTTTCGGGCGAGATGAAGTAGCTCGAGGCGGTGCTTTCGAGGATGGTCATCACGGCGTCGCGGGGGTCGGCCGACGGGTTGGCGGCCATGTAGGCGTTGAAGCGCTCGGTGAGCTCGCGACGGCGGCGGATGATGGCGGCGGCAGTCCCCCGCCCCGACTCTGCGGGCTTCTCGCGGAGTATGCGCAGGGCATACTCGTAGGTGAGATAGTAGGCCGGGGCGGGTTCGGCTGCGACCGCCGCGGTCACATCGCTGACGGTGAGGTCGGTGCGTGGCGACCGGGCGATGTAGCGGCGACAGGCGGCAAGGAAATCGCGGTCGCGCGCAGAGAGTCTGTTTCTCATAGTTGTTGTAGATGTCATAGCTGTGATGTTTCTTTCGGTGGCAAATTTACAACAAAGGATGGGCGGAAAGACCGCACTCGGTTGTTAACAATTCTTAATGAGAGAATTTCTTTGGTCGACAAACGAGGCAAAGCTCTCGAGCACATCGACGAGCGAGGTTGTGGCGTTGCGCGTGCGGGCATCGTAGAGCGCGGCTGAGGTGTTGCCGGTGGTGTCGCGCCCCTGCAGCGCACTGTTGACGCCCGAAATCTGGTCGAAGAGCTTCATTTCGAACTGCAGCAGCGAGTTGGCGCCGCAGTCGCTCGCCGGACCGTTGATTTGTCGGGGCACGTCGCCGGAGTCGGCAATCTGATAGGGAATCAGTGCGCCGGGAATGCTCCAGCGGTCGGCGATATCCTGGAGGTCGATGTCGCAGGGGATGCAGTCGGTAGGATAGAGCAGTGCTCCTTTGGCTGCGACGCGCATCACGCTGTCGAGCTGCGTGATCAGTCGGTTGATGCTCCGCTGCTGGTCGATGACGTCCTCGACGAACGGGTGAACCTCGCCGTCGGTGAGCGGGTAGAATTTTACGGCGAAGGGGTGGGAGGCGTGGGGCCAGGGCGAGAGGTAGCTGTCGAGCGTCTCGCCGTCGGGGGCGAGCCATCGGCAGCGCCAGCGCACAGTGTCGGCAAACGAATGTAGAATTGCTGCCGAGGGGTCGCGGCGGCGGTTCTCGGCGTTGATTTTCGGCAAGGCGCGCTCGCCGACGGCAAAACTCTTCGCGCCGACGGGGTCGAAACATTGCAGCAGTCGGCACGATTCGAGCGTCCATAGCTCAATGGCGCGGCAGCGTCCGGCGGGCGACGAAAGCAGCGAATCCGCTCCGGCGGCAAACCCCGAGGGTATAGACGAGCCGAGGGCGGCATAGATATTCTCAATGCGGCGGCGCCCGGCGCGAGTCGTTCCTCCGAAGCGCACTGCGGCCTCACGCAGCGAGAAGTCGTGGATCATGCCGACGGCCTCGATGTCGCTGCCGCGGGGGTCGAGGAAGGGGCTGACGAAGAAGCGTTCGGGGCTGACGTTGTCGACCCAGACGCCCGTGCCGCCCACGCGTCGCTCGGTGGTGACGCGCTGAACGGCGCAACCCGAAATCAGATACTCCTCGAGCATGCGGGCGTCGAGCTCGGCGAGCGAGTTGCGGCGGGCAATTTCGGCATCGGTGCCACAGGTGGCCGCCGACATGTCGCGTCGCCAAAGTCCGACGATGGTCTTGACCATCTGGCGCAGCAGGTTGTTGGTCAGCGGGCTGTAGCCGCACTCCGATGCAAACTCATATTCGGTCTTCACGCGGCCGTCGCGCCCGGGGTAGAGGTCGTCCCACTGGCGGCCGTAGGTGTAGTTTTTATAGCGTCGGCGGCGAGTGCGCAGTTCGTTTCCGGCGGTCCAGGCGTCGATGGCAATCTGTAGCGGAGAGTCAGTCATAATGGTCGAGGATATGTTGTTCGAGTTGAGGGGTTAGCAGAAAAGAATCGCCCGCGGGGGCAACGACGCAGAGCAGAGAGGCTACGGTAGCGTCGGCGGGATAGAGCCGTAGCAGTCCGCCGGGGAGGGCTACCGCCACGGGGGCGTAGACTCCGGCGCGGGCAAGCGGCGAGTCCTGCGCTGCGGCTTCGGGTGAGCCGGGGGCGACGATGGTGGCGTCGCGATGCCAGCCGCCGAGGCGTATGGCGGCAAGGCGCAGCGTGTCGGAGGGGAGTCGGAGTGTTGCCGCGGTCGGGTCGGCCGGGTCGGGATTTACCATGACGTCGGCCGTGCGGTCGGTCAAGGGGAGCAGTTCGATGGGGAGTTGGCAGAGCGCGCCGAGATAGAGCGCGCGGAGTCGCTGCTGCATTCGCAGGCGGGCGCCGGGAGCGTCGCGGCGCCCGAAGCCCTCGTCGACGGGCTCCATGTGGCGCTGCCGGCGCAGGTGGTCCACGAGCTCGTCGAGCGAGAGAGTGTAGGTGAAGTTTGAGCACATCGTCGGGAGTTTACTTTTTCCGGGAGTTTACTTTTTCAATGTGACGCGGATATGAGCTTTCGGATGGCGCAGAGCCATGCAGCTGGCTTCGGTGACGACCACCGCCTCGGTGTTGCGCACACCGGCGCCTTTGAGGTCGATGCGCTCAACCTTGAACGGCACGTGGACATACTTCACGAGATATTCGGGGTCGATGACCATACCGTCGGCGGCGTGGTCGCACTGGTCGAACACTTCGCTGTGGACAACGTAGAGCGAGCCGAATTTCGAGACGAGCTCGTTGAAGCTGATGCCCCAGCGGGTGGTTGTCTCGCGGGCGGTGACGTTACGCGAGTAGTCGAGCTTATTGATGCGGGCAATGAGGTCGCTGCCGGCAATGAGGATTTTGCGGCGCGAGCCGGCGCAGTCGCCGGTGAACGCCACCTGCATCAGGTCGATGAGCGTCGACTGGCTGAAGCTCGAGGCGGTGTAGCTGAAGTCGGTCTGCGCTTGGGTCCAGATGCCCTCGGTGAGCATCACCTCGTCGCTGCCGCCGACGGTTGTCACGCGGGCTTTGACGCCGAAGAGGAAGCTCTTCTCCATGCCCATGCGCATATCCATTACGGCTACCTCCTCCTGGTCGGAGAATGTCCAGCCTACTTCCTTGGCTGCCAGGCGGGCGTAGGCGCTCTGCTCAATCTGCGCCTTGAAAATCTGGCAGTAGTTCTGCGATTTGCGGGGCAGCGCCTCAAACTGGGGAGTCTGCACGGCGAGCTCGCCCGAGGCGCGTCCCATGCGGACGGCTGTCATGCCGCGGATGTCGCCTTCGACCACGCCCTTGCGGCCGCCGCCCGTCGAGCCGTTGAGGGCTATCACTTTGTAGTTGCCGGAGGCTTCGGCGGTGTCGATCACGTAGAGCACGAGCGCATCGCCTGTAGAGGTCTTGACGGCGGGGAGCATCAGGGTGTCGGTTACGGCTACAACGCCCGTGCCTTTGAACGAGGCGAGGTAGACAACGTAGCCGTCGGGGTGCTCGTCGGGGAGTTCCTCGAGCGAGGCGTCGGCGGTGACGGTCTGCGCCTTGTTGTCGACCGAGTAGTACTCAACGATCATCGACTTGGCGGGGCGCGCGCCGATCATGCGCGAGATTTGGTCGATGGGGGTTGCCATGGGACGGATGCGCGCCACGCGGGTGTCGATGTCGTTACGGAGCAGTCCGGGGGCTGCCTGGTTGATGAGAGGGGTTGTCAGCGGTCCGTCGCTGATGTGCTGGCCATTGAGCTGGCCGGGAGTGATTTCTGCCATAGTTGATTAATTAAGGGTTTAAGAGTTTAGTCCCAGATTGTGGGACGGATTGTTGCGAGGAATTCGTCGCCGATTTCTATTGTCGACTCGGCTTCGGCTTCGATGCGGCGGGGATTGCTCCAGAGGGGGGCATGCTGCGCTGCGGGAGCTTTAGCGGCGGTCAACTCGCGGCGGGCGTGCATATATCCGCGTTCTTCGGCTTCGGAGAGGAGCTTTACGAGGCGCGAGGCTGCGAGGGCGTCGGCGTCGGTGATTGCGGGCTGTGCCGCTGCCGCGGGAGGCTCGGGCATCGCGGGCAACTTGGCCACCGGAGGCTCGAGAGAGATTTCTGCGGCGGGCATCTGAGGGGTGGGCATCTGAGGGGCGGTGTCGGCGGCAGGAGCGGCTTCGGGAACTGCCGCGGGAACGGCTGCAAGAGCAGTTGCGGGAGCGGTTTCAGGAGCCGCTGCGGGAGCGGTTGCGGGAGCGGTGTTTACGTTAGGGTCGTTTTCCATTTTCGTTAGTTGTTGATAAAGGTTGATTGTTTCGACATCGCAAAGTTACGCCCCGCCCTGCCCCCTTTCCATGCGAAACGCCCCAACGCCCCCTCCTCAATTTGCGGGCTAAATA
>CAYNSG010000107.1:0-8077 GCA_964399885.1 uncultured Bacteroides sp. | reverse complement strand
CTATCCTACGCTCGACTTTGAATTTGATTAACATTTTTTAAGAGACACTAGTGAGGATGAAGAGTTGCTAAGCGATAAGATTGCAGTATCGGGGCGGAAATGGGGGGAATGTTAAAAGTGGGGGCGCGAGGGCGCGGTTGTTAACATGATTTAACGAAAAGGGCGGATTATGTCGAAAAATAATGAAATTTTGTTTGCAGATATTCAAAAAAGCGTTACCTTTGCGCTGTTTTTGAAGCTAAAGAAATTGTTTTACTAATTAATTAGACGAAAATGAAAAAGTTAGTTTTAATGCTTGCTGTTGTTTTCAGCGCATCTCTCTTCTCTTGTGGCAACAAGGCTGAGCAGGCTGCAGAAGCAGTTGACACCGTAGAAGCAGTTGCAACTGAAGAGGTTGTTGCTGTTGTCGACACTCTGACAAACGACACCGTAGCTACCGACACCACCGTTGTAGCAGCTGTTGTTGCTGATTAAGCAAAGAGCAGAACGTTCGGGGTTCAGAACCCTGATGCACAAAAAAACTGAGCCGAATCTCGAAGATTCAGCTCTTTTTTTTGTGCCCGGATGGAGCGGGGAGGACGGTCAGAGAACTCTGAGAACTCTGAGAACTCTGACCGGTAATATGGGGTCAGCTGTATGGGAGGGCGCGGACGCGCAAGAAGCGCGTCCCTACCCGGATGTGGGGATTAGAGGTCGAAGGCGTTGAGGCGGGCGAGGGCGAGGTGGTAGTCGCGCTGGGCCTGGAGATAGTCGGCGACGAACTCGAAGTAGTTGTTCATCTCTTCGAGATACTCGTGGAAGCTGATTTGCCCGTAGGAGTAGGATTTCTGGAGGAGCAGGTCGTTGCGCAGTCCGGTGAGCGTCCGGTGGTAGCGTTCAACGGCGTCGCGCATGGCGGTCGTTTGGCGGAAGAGGCTTTCGGCCGATGCTCGGAAGCTCAGTTGGGCGTCGGCTAATTCGCTGCTCGTGGCTACGGCTTCGGCTTTAGCTTGCGAAACTTTGCGGCGGTTTTCCCAGAGCGGCAGAGAGAATCCGAAGGTTATGCCCTGATAATACGTGCCTTTTTCAAATTCGCCGAGATAACCGAGTGAGAGCTTGGGCAATGATGCGGCTTTCGTGACAGCTATTTCGCTTGAGGCCACGGCTGAGTTCTGGCGCAACACCCTCAGCTCGGGATTGCGCTCTGCGGCGGTCAGGAACCAGCTGTTGAAATCAGCGGGCAGCGCTTCGGCGGGAAATTCCGAGGCGTTAAACTCAATAGGCTCGCCACCGTTCAAGCGACGGAGCTCGTCGAGCAGCTGTAGATGTTCGGTTGCGGCCTTCTGCAGTTCGTTTTCAACTCGCGTCAGGTCGAGGAGTGCCTTGTTGTAGTCGAGCTGAGTTGCTTCGCCAAGCTCTACCATACGTTTCATGGACGTGGCGAGCGAGTCGGCGCGGTTGCGTCGGCCCTCGTAGAGGCGGAGCATCGCGTTGCTGTAGATTATTTCTATGCAGACGTTTTTGGCTTCGAGGAGAATCTCCGTGCGGTTGGCGTTGAGCTCATAGTCGGCGGCGAGATTTTTCTCTTTCGAGAGTCGGCGCTTGCGCGAATAGAGCGTGGGGAAGTCGAAAGCCTGCGTGACGCTGACATCCTTTCGCGTACCCTTCTCGGCGGGATATCCCCAGAGGTAGCCGAGCTCAATCTCCGGGTCGGGCGGAGTGAGGTCGGTTGAATTTGCTATGCGCGATGCTTCGGCGCGTTTGCCGGCGCTCAGCAGCGAGAGATTGTTGCTCTCAATCTGTCGGAGCACGGGTGCGTAGATGTCGTTGGTTTGCGCGAACGCCAGAGAAGCAGTTACGGCAAAAGTGATGGTTATGAGCGATTTCATTTATTAGTGTTATTGTTTTTCCGTTCTTCATACCAACGGTAGATGATTGGCATGACGAAGACGTTGAGCAATGTCGATGTGAACAGACCGCCGAGCACCACGATGGCCATCGGGCTCTGGATTTCGTTGCCCGATTTGTCGCCGTTGAAAATGAGCGGTATGAGGGCCAGGCCGGTGCTTAGCGCGGTCATGAGAATCGGGTTGAGTCGGTCGGCAGAGCCGTTGATGATGGTGGAGGAGAGTGCTTCGCCTGACTGGCGCAGATGGCGGTAGCGCGAAATCAGCAGGATGCCGTTGCGCGTGGCAACGCCGAAGAGCGTGATGAACCCGATAATCGAGGGGATGCTGATTACTCCCGAGGTCAGCGCCACGGCAACGACGCCGCCAATCAGTGCAAACGGCAGGTTGAGCAGCACGAGTGCCGAGAGCGAGAAGCTCGAGAACTCGCCGTAGAGCAGCAAGTAGATCAGCAGCAGGGCCGTAAGGCTTGCCAAGAGCAGCGTGCGGGTGGCGCTTTGGGCGCTTTCGAACTGTCCGCCGTACTCAATTCGATACCCCTCGGGGAGAGTGATCTCGCGGTCGATGATTTCGCGGATATCGTTGACAGCGCTGCCTACATCGCGCCCCGAAACGTTGGCCGACACTACGAGCTTGCGCTGCACATTCTCGCGGCTAATCGACGACGGACCGCCGGCCGATACGATGTCGGCAACCTGGCTGAGGGCAACCTTACCGCCGTCGCCGGTGTCGATCAGAGCGTCCTTCAGTTCGTCGATAGAGCCGGAGTAATCGCTGTCGAGACGCATGACGACGTCGAATTTGCGCTGACCCTCATACATATCGGCGATTTTCTCGCCGCTGAAAGCCATAGTGATGAAACGGTTAAACTCGTCGATGGTGATACCGTAGCGGGCAAGCACATCGCGGTTGGCGCGCACCTGGAGCTGCGGCGTCTCGATCTGCTGTTCAACCGAGAGGTCGACCACGCCCGGAACTTCGGCAATGGCGCTCTTCACCTTGTTGCCGAGCATATAGAGGCTTCCGAGTTCGGTGCCGAAGATTTTTATGGCGATGTTGGCTTGAGTGCCTGAGAGTATATGGTCGATGCGGTGGCCGAGGGGCTGTCCGATGGTAGTGACCACGCCGGGGATGTTAGCCAGGCGATGGCGCATCTCGTCGAAGAGCTCTTGGCGTGTGCGCCCGTTGAGGTCGAACTGCACCTCGATTTCGGCGCCGTTGGTAGTTTGCGAGTGCTCGTCGAGTTCGCCGCGGCCGGTGCGTCGGGCAGTTGATGTCACTCCGGGGATGTCGAGCAGTTCGCGCTCAATCATGTAGCCCAACTCATCGTTGACGTCGAGGCTCACTCCCGGGCGGGCAACAGCCGAAACAACCGCCGACCCCTCGTTGAAATCGGGCAAGAACGCCTGGCCCATGTTGAGGAAGATAACGACCGTGACGGCGAAAGCGCCTGCTGTCAGCCAGAAAATCAGCCGCCCGCGGCGCATGGCTCCTTCGAGCGCGCGGCGATAGTTTGCGGTAAGCCAGCGCTCAATCTTTCCGGGCTCGCGGTTGCGCGAGAGATATTTCTCCGACGAGAGCATATCGCGGCAAAGCAGCGGAGTGACGGTCATAGCCACCAGCAAAGACATGAAAAGCGATATGATGTAGGCCGTGCCGAGCGGTTTGAGCATCCTGCCCTCCATTCCCGAAAGGAAGAACAGCGGCATGAACGCAACGATGATAATCAGAGTAGCGTTGAGAATCGACGCACGGATTTCGGCAGAGGCGTTGAACACAACGGTTATGGCCGACTCGCGCAACTCGCGCGGCTTGGCGAAGTTCTGGCGCAGACGCTTGTAGACGTTCTCAACGTCGATGATAGCGTCGTCGACCAGCGAACCGATAGCCAAGCACATGCCGCCGAGGGTCATCGTGTTGATGTCCATTCCCAGGAGGTAGAGCACGGCGCACGTGCCGAGCAGCGAGAGCGGTATGGCAATGACGGAGATGATGGTCGTGCGCCAGCTCGCGAGGAACAGGAAGATGATGATTACGGCAAACAGCGCGCCCTCGATGAGCGATTCGGCAACGTTGTCGACCGCGCTGTTGATGAAGTCGGCCTGGCGGAATATGTGGGTGTCCATTTTGACGTCGGCTGGGAGCGACTTGGCAATCTCCTCGAGGTTGCGCTCAATGGCGGCGGTGACGTCGATAGTGTTGACGTCGGGCTGCTTCGAGACGGCGAGGAGCACTGCCGGGGCGGCATTATACGTAGCGTTGCCCATTCGCAGAGCGTGGCCGATTCTAACGTCGGCCACCTCCGAGAGCATAACCGGGCGGTTGCCGCTCATCTTCACGAGCGATTTGCCCAACTCGTCGAGGTTGTTGGTGCGGGCTATGCCGCGAACAACGTATTCGTTGCCATATTCGCGGATGACGCTGCCCACGGAGTTGCTGCTGAACGAGCGTCCGACAGCCTCGAGGTCCTCATAGCTGACGCCGTAGAGCGCCATCTGCTGCGGCTTCGGGATGATCTGGTATTGGCGCAGTTCGCCGCCGATGTTCGTAACCTGCGCCACGCCGCCGGTAGCGAGAATAGCCGGTTTGACTACCCAGTCGGCGAGCGTGCGGAGGTCCATCATCGATGTCGAGTCGGCTTGCAACCCTATGGTCATGATTTCGCCCATGATGCTCGATTGGGGCGAGAGCTCGGGCGTCACGCCTTCGGGGAGCGAGCTGCTGATAGCCACCATCTTCTCGCTGACAGTCTGGCGCGCGCGGTAGATGTCGGTGCCCCAGTCGAATTCAGCCCAGACGAACGAAACGCCTTGAAGCGACGCCGAGCGCACGCGGCGCACGTTGGTCGAGCCGTTGACGGCAGTCTCAATCGGGAAAGTTATCAGTCGTTCAACCTCCTCGGCAGCCATGCCGTTGGCGTCGGTCATGACAACTACGGTCGGAGCCGTAAGGTCGGGGAAAACGTCGATATCCATCTTGCGCGCCGAATAGATTCCGGCCGCGACGAGCAGCAGCGCTCCGACAATAACAATGAAGCGGTGGCGGAGCGAGAAGCGTATTATTCCATTAATGAAATCCATAGTCAGTCTCCCCGTGCGATTAATGAACGTGACCGGCGTGGGCATCGACGCTGCCCGACGCTTGCGAAAGTTTGAGATAGACGGCGCCGTGGCCAACGACTGCCTCCGAGCCGTCGAGTCCCGAGAGAATGCGGGTGTATTTGCCGTCGGACTGGCCGGGCACAACCTCCACCTTCTCATAATGCTCGTCGCCCCGGGCAACGAAGACGAAATACGAGCCCATCTCTTCGACGATAGCCTCGGCAGGCACGGAGAGCACCGGGTGGTCGCCGCGGGTTATGATTCGGGTCTCGACCATCGTCCCGGGCAGCAGCTCGTTGCCGGCGGGGAGTTCAAACGTGACGTCGAGCAGTGGATTGGCAGCGCTGACGCTTCGCGAATAGCCTGCCACTCGTCCTCCCGTCTCCGAAAGGCTGAAGCTGTTGCCGGTGGCGGGGTTGGTGAATCGGGCGTCCTCTATATCGGCGAGGGCCGCATAATATTTCGGCTGAACGGCGGCTTTGACGGCTACTTTGCCAGAGCGGGTTATGGCAACGAGCTGCTGACCCGGCTCGACGTATTGGCCGTTGGTGACCATTACCTGCGCAATGTAGCCGTCGGCGGGCGCTACGGCGCGCTGAACGCCGCCGTTGTAGTTGCGGCGAAGATTGTCGGCGGCAGCTTGGGCGGCAGTGAGTCGCGCCTTTGCTTCGTTGACTGCCGAGGCAGTCACGAGGCGGTCGGCGGCGAGAGTCTCCATTCGCTCATACTCTTTTTTCGCCGCTTCATATTCAGCTTGAGCCTCGGTGAGCGCTACCGACAGATTGTTTCCGGCGATGTTGCGCGAGTCGACTGTAAGGAGTTGCTGTCCGCGGGCGACGCTTTTTCCGGCTATAAGTTGAGGGTCGGTGATTGTGACGATTCCGGCGGTGGTAGCCGCGATGATATGCTCGTCGGAGGGGTTGGCGGCGACCTCACCCATGGTTGTTATAACCGTGCCGAACGGCTCGTTGCGAACCGGCTCGACAGTAAGCCCTGCCTTCTCGGCCTGCTCATGGCTGAAGATGGCGGTGTTGGCCGTGTGGATCTCTTCTGCCTCGTGGTCATGGTCGTGGTCGTGTTCGTCGTGAGCCGGCGAATGATGTGAGCAAGCCGCCGAAGCAGCCAGCATTACGATTGCTGTGAATGATGCTATTGACGTTTTCATTGTGTAATGACTGATTCGGGGGCAAAATTACGTTGCTTGCGTGCTGACGGTGTTACAGCATTCCGGCTCGTTTTTGCATAATATCGTTTTCTGCTGCAAATTTACGCAATTCGCGGCGGATTTACTAACTTTGCACACAGAACTCATTCAAACTTTTTACCGAATGTTAAATGAGTTCACATGAATAAAAAGTTTAAATGAGTTCACAAAGCGACTGACTCTAATGAATCTGAAAAAAATAACATCGTGGCGTCCGGGAAATTTCGCCACCCATCTATTGATAAATCTCGCGGCGATGGCTGTCGTCGGGTGCATACTCGTGTGGATAATGCTCCTTTGGCTCGACTCGTGGACCGACCACGGCCATTTTGAAGTCGTTCCCGAAGTGAAGGGGATGAGCTATGCTGAGGCAAACCGCCAGCTGCAGGAGGCAGGGTTCAGCAGCGAACTGACCGACTCGATCTACGACGACAAGACGCGTCCTGGCACGGTTGTTGAGCAGAATCCCAAGAGCGGCACGAAGGTTAAGGAAGGTCGCCTCGTCTATCTGACAATCACCGCATTCGCACCCAAGGCAGTGACGCTGCCGTTGGTTACCGACGTCTCGCTGCGCCAGGCTCGCTCCGTACTTGAGGGCGTAGGGCTGACGAATATCAACGTCGTAGAGGTTCCGTCGGAGTATCGCGGATTGGTGCTCGCCGTGAAAAGCAACGGGCAAGTGGTTCTGCCCGGCACGCGTATGCCCGTGACCTCCCACCTCACACTCGAAGTTGGCACCGGCTATAGCGACGAACAGGCCGATTCGCTTTTCATGGACAGCATCGTGACCGAAACCGTTGAAATCGTCGAGGAATGACCGAGGAGCTGACCGACGAATTTTTGGAAGAGCCTGTAGAGGGCGACGACCGCGAGCTATATGAGCATTTCCGATTCGTGGCCGACAAAGGCCAGCAGCTGCTGCGCGTCGACAAATTTCTTGTGGAGCGACTGCAGCGTTCGTCGCGCAACCGCGTGCAACAAGCCGCCGAGGCGGGATGCATTCTCGTCAACGGCAAGCCCGTAAAAAGCAACTATCGCGTGAAGCCGCTCGACGTTGTCAGCGTCGTCATGGACCGCCCGCGCTACGAATTTGAAATCATAGCCGAAGATATCCCCCTCGACATTGTCTATGAGGACCGCACTGTGCTCGTAGTCAACAAGCCCGCCGGACTGGTGGTTCATCCCGGGCACGGCAACTATAGCGGAACGCTCGTCAATGCTCTTGCCTGGCACTTCCGCGACACGCCCGATTACGACGTCAATGACCCCCGCCTCGGTCTCGTGCATCGCATAGATAAGGACACATCGGGGTTGCTCGTCGTTGCCAAAACTCCCGACGCCAAAACCCATCTCGGTCGCCAGTTTTTCGAAAAGACAACCAAGCGCGAATATTATGCCGTTGTGTGGGGAATTCCGGAGCCGGAGGTGGGACGCATAGAGGGCAATATCGGACGCTCGCTGCGCGACCGCCTGCAGATGGACGTGTTTCCGCCCGACAGCGACTATGGCAAGCACGCCGTCACTCACTACGAAGTCGTTGAGCGCCTCGGGCATGTGTCGGCTGTGAAATGCGTTCTTGAAACCGGGCGCACTCACCAGATTCGCGCCCACATGCGCCATATCGGGCATCCGCTCTTCAACGACGCCCGCTACGGTGGCGACAAGATTCTGCGCGGCAGTCGCTCGGCATCCTATACGCGCTTCGTTGAAAACTGCTTCGAAGTATGCCCGCGTCAGGCGCTCCACGCCCGGACGCTCGGGTTTGTGCATCCCGCTACGAGCGAGGAGATGTTCTTCACCGCCCCCATCCCCGCCGACATGCAAGCCCTCGTGGAGCGGTGGCGCCGCCTCGGCCTATGAATTTGAAATAAATTCGATGTTATTTG
>CAYNSG010000106.1:0-8128 GCA_964399885.1 uncultured Bacteroides sp. | reverse complement strand
GGGGGGATTTTTGACTCTTGAGCCCCATCTTTCCGTCCCTTTCCCTCACCTTTCCGCGGGGAAATTTGGTCAGGTTTGGGGAATGTGTTATCTTTGCATTCATGGACTTCCGCATTTATCCCCCGCAAGAGCTGCTGATGACGCGCGTGAAATTGCCGCTGTCGAAGAGCATAAGTAATCGTCTGTTAATCATTAATGCTTTGACTCCCGGAGGCGAGCTGCATTCCGCCGTGGCCGACTGCGACGACACTCGCGCGATTGTGCGCGGGTTGTCGACCCGCCAAGGTGAAGTGAATATCGGCGCGGCGGGGACGGCTATGCGCTTTCTGACGGCTTTTTATGCCGCCACGGCGGGCTGCGATGTGACGCTCGACGGCAGCGAACGGATGCGACAGCGTCCGATAGGTCCGTTGGTAGATGCTCTCCGCTCAATCGGCGCCGAGATTCAGTATCTCGACCGCGAAGGTTTCCCGCCGCTGGCAATCCATGGGCGCAAGCTCGACGGAGGTAAGGTCGTGATGCCCGCTACTGTCAGCTCGCAGTTTGTTTCGGCAATGATGATGATTGCTCCGGCAACATCCAACGGCATCGAGATAACCCTCGAAGGCGAGCCAATTTCCGCGCCCTACATAAAGATGACCGCCAGCATTATGGGCGAAATGGGCGCCGGAGTCGAGATGGAGCCGAATCATATAGTAATAGAGCCGCGACATTACACCGCAACACCGCTTGAGGTTGAGGCCGACTGGAGCGCGGCTGCTTTCTGGTATGAGATTGAGGCGTTGTCGTCGGGATTCGTTACCGTCGACGGTCTGCGTCGATTCAGCATCCAGGGCGATTCGCGTGCCGCCGAGATTTTCGATCAGCTGGGCGTCAACACGGAGTATGACGGCGAAAACGGAGGCGTCGACCTCGAAGCATCGCCCGATTGCACTCCGCGACTGCTCGCCGACATGACCGATACTCCCGACCTCGTTCAGCCGATTGCAGTCACGTGCGTGATGCTCAACATTCCGTTCCGTCTCACGGGAGTTCAGTCGCTTCGGATAAAGGAGACTGACCGCCTCGAAGCTCTGCGGCGCGAGATGTTGAAGATTGGATGCGTACTGACGATCGAGGGCGACGATGCACTCGTCTACGAATGCGAGCGGTTCCCGATTCATGAGATGCCGGTGTTTGACACCTATAACGACCACCGAATGGCTATGGCACTGGCACCCGTTGCGCTCTACATCCCCGGAATAGTTATCCGCAACGTTGAGGTTGTCGGCAAGTCGTATCCCTACTATTGGGACGACCTGAAAGCCGCGCAATTTGTGATTGAGGACGCCGCCACGCCGGTAACAGACGAAAAAGAGTAATGATTGTTGTGCTGATAATACTCGGGGCGATGGTTGCCGTAGGGCTTCCGCTCTATCTGATGGAGCGGCGCTATCAGGCTACGCATCGCGATGAGCCGAAAGTTGAGACGGCTGCGCCCGCTGCGGCTGAAAGCGAATGCTGCGGACTGCATATCACGTGTGAGAAAGATTCGCTCATGGCCGCCGTCAGCCGCGAGATAGAGTATTACGACGACGAAGAACTCGACGCATACCGCGGCACGGCCGCCGATGCGTATACCGACGCGGCCATTGAAGAGTTTCGCGATGTCATGCTGACGTTGCGCCCCGAGGAGATAGCTCCCTGGGCACGAAGCATCCAGCTGCGCGGCGTAGAGTTGCCGACGGCGGTCCGCGAAGAGCTCGTGATGATTGTTGCCGAAGCTCGTCAAAATAGATAAGTAGCTGTTCAAATTAAAACGATACAATAAAAATATGAATATCTTGCATACTCCCTGCTTGGTCTTTTTGGCCAATTTCTCCTCTCTCATCAGTCGTGATGCACGCATCACTCCTTCTTCGAGTAAAGAAATTGCCTCAAAAATCCCTGCGCATGTAGTATGCATTTAATTTGATCAGCTACTTAAAATACTATGCTTGAGTTTGCTTTCTTCCGTAACGCTTTAGCCGGGCTCGCGATAATCAGCATCGCGTCGGCGCTGATAGGCACGTATGTTGTCACGCGCCGCCTCGTGTCAATCTCGGGCGGAGTGACCCACGCCTGTTTCGGCGGACTCGGACTCGGCTATTATATCGGAGTGAATCCGATAGTCATGGCGGCGGTTTTCGCCATAGCCTCGTCGCTGGGCGTTGAGTTCATGGCAACGCGCGGGCGAGTGCGCGAAGATTCGGCTATAGCCGTTGTCTGGGCGATTGGAATGGCTATTGGTATTCTGTTTGTGTTCCTGACGCCCGGGTATGTCCCGGAATTGAACACCTTCTTGTTTGGCAACGTGTTGACAATCAGTAGCGGCGACTTGACAGCGTTCGGGCTGTTCACGGCAGTGTTGCTGGCGTTTTATGCAGCGTTTTTCAACAAGATAGTGGCTTGCGCGTTCGACCGCGACTTCGCGCGCGTGATTCATCTTCCTGTAGGCTTAATCAATGGAGTCATGACGGTTCTGACGGCGGTTTGCATCGTGCTGACCATCCGTCTGGTCGGAGTTATGCTGCTGATGTCGATGTTTGCACTGCCGCAGATGTGCGCCGAACTGTTCTGCCACCGATTCCGGTCGATGATGTGGCTGTCGGCGGTTATATCCTTAGTGTGTTGCATCGGAGGCTTGATGCTCGCCACTGTGGTCGACGTGCCCTGCTCGGCGCTCATCGTTATCACTATGGCGGCGGCATATATTGTGCCGGCAGCCTTGAAACCGTTGGTTCGCCGGAAAATCTCAGCATAGCGTGGGTCGTCAATCCGACATATTGCGGGCTATAGGCCGAAGCATGTTGACGGCGGTGGTTGCTGCCGGCATACTTTGCGGTTGTTCGCCGAAGAAAAACACAGCCGCGACGCGCAACTATCAGGCGTTTATAACCCGCTATAACATACACTACAACGGCCAGACCCACTACGACGAGACTCTCGACGCCATGGAGCGCGACTATGCCGACGATTTCACCCGCCTGCTGCCGATGCATCCCGCCGAAGCGCGCGGACGCGAGAACGTTCCGCAGCCTCAGGGGTCGTTCACTCGCTCCATCGAAAAAGCCCAAAAAGCGATTCAACTGCGCTCAATCAAGCGCCGCCCGCGCCGGCAGGCCGGACGTGGCTCAGACCCGGAATATCGCGAATGGTTGCGCCGCGAAGAGTATAACCCGTTTCTCCACAACTCCTGGATGCTGATGGCCCGGAGCCAATATATGGATGGCGACTTTCTGGCCGCCGCAGCTACGTTTCATTACATCGCAACCCACTTCCGCTGGCTGCCGCAAACCGTAGCCGAGGCGCGGCTCTGGCAGGCGCGATGCTACTGCGCCGCGGGGTTGGTGAATGAAGCCGAAGCTACGATGAACCGCGTGCGCGACAAAGAGTTGACCACGAAGAAACTCATCGCACTTCGTGAGTTTGTCCGCGCCGACATATTAATTAACCGAGGCGACTATAAAGCCGCTATAGAACCGTTGCAGACTGCCATCGACGACGCCCGGGGAGCGCAACGAACGCGCCTGACATTCTTGTTGGGGCAAGTAGCCGAGCGTGCCGGCGACAAGGAGCGCGCCCGCCAGGCTTTCAAACGCGCCGGCAGAGCATTCTCCGCTCCCTACCGCACCCGATTCAATGCCCGCATAGCCGCGTCGGCAACTCTCGAAGGCGCTTCGCCGAAAGAGATAGAGAAAGAGATAAAAGTGTTGCAGCGGATGACCCGCTATGAGCGCAACGACGACTATCTCGACCAAATATATTATGCGCTCGGCAATCTCCACCTGGCTGAGCACGACAGCCTCGCGGCGATGCACGATTACGCCGAAGCTGTTGCGAAATCGCGCCGCCGCGGCATAGAGATGGCTCTCGCCGAGCTCCGCCTTGGCGAGATCTATTTCGAGCGCGGGGAGTATGACCTCGCTCAGCCTTGTTATGCTCAGGCAGTGTCGCTGCTGCCAACGGACTATCCCGAACTGTCGAAGCTGAAAATGCGGTCGGACGTGCTCGACGACCTCGCTCTCCACTCGCGCGCCGTTGCGCTCAACGACTCCCTGCTGCGTTTGGCCGCCATGCCGACGCAGCGGCGGTTGGAGATTGTCGATAGCATCATCTCCGCGCTCTTAAAGCAGGAGAAAGCTGCCGCCGACGAACAGCGTCGCATCGAGGCCGAAAATCGTGCCGAAAGTTACAATGCTGCCAACCGACCGACAACGTCGGCCGCAGCACCGTCGCAATTCCAACTCAACACCGACAAATCCTGGTATTTCTACAATCCGACGACACGCAACGCCGGCTCGGCAGAGTTCCGCCGCCTATGGGGTAACCGAAAGCTCGAGGACGACTGGCGCCGAAGGAATCGCAACAACTACTCCATGCCCGGCGCCGACGAGGAGGGGGAGAGTGAGGTTGTCAGCACAACCGACAGCGTGAATGCGGTCGATGCATCCACCGCAGGCGCGCAGCCCGACTCAACGGCCAACGGCCCCCATCAGCACGCATTCTATCTGAAGAATATTCCGCTCGACAGCGCGTCGGTTGCCGGCGCCCACGAGGCTATTCAATCCGGACTGTTCAACATGGGGCTGATTCTCAAAGACCGTCTGGAAGATTTCCCGGCAACCAACCGCAGCTGGCAGCGACTGCTGCGCGACTATCCCGACAATATCTATCGGCTGGACGTCTACCACAACCTCTACCTGATGGCAGCGCGCCGAGGCGATGAAGCTCTCGCTGAACATTACCGCAGGCTGATAGCCGGCGAGTTTCCCGAATCGCCCGAAGGCGTGGCGATGGCCGACCCGCGCTATCTCGACAATCTGCGCGAGATGCACTCGCGGCAGGAGGAGCTCTACGGCGTCACGTGGAAAGCTTATCTCGCCAACCGCAACGACTCGGTGCACGCTGCAGTGGCGTATGCAACAGAGCATTATCCGACGAGCCGGATTCTGCCGAAATTCATGTTCCTCGACGCGTTGACATACGTCAGCGACGGCAACACCGAGGAGTTCCTCAACCGCCTGCGCGATATTGTTGAGCGCTATCCCGATGCCGATGTCTCGGCGCTCTCCGCAGCCTGGATAAAAGCCGCCGGCGAAGGACGGCGGATTGTCAGCGAGAGCGGCAACGTTCGCGGATTGCTATGGGCAACCCGACTGACCGCCGACTCCGTAGCTGCAGCCGCGGAGCCCGAAGCAGAGGCAGTAAGCGTCACGCTCGATGTCGACGCCCCGCGATTGGTAATAGTCATATTCCCGCGCGACACATTCCCGGTCAACGAAATGCTCTACGAAGTGGCGCGCTACAACTTCAACAGCTTCTCCGTTGCCGATTTCGACTTGGAGACCATGAGCTTCGGCAACCTCGGACTGGTAATCGTCCGATCGTTCCCCAACTTGGCTGATGCCGCTGAGTATGCCGACCGCATCAGCGGTGCTCTGCAGCTGCCCGAACAGGTGCGGACGCTCGTGATTCCCGAGGAGGATTGGAAACAGCTGCTCATTCGCGGAGGATCGCTCGAACAGTATACCGAAGCGTTGCGCGCAGCCGCCGATAAGGATGTGCACGAAAGCGTGTTGCCTCCCGACGAATATCCCCCGGCCGACGAGATGTACGATGAGATGTACGACGAGTTGCCCGACGAGTTGCCCGACGATGAACCCCAAAACAGTGAAGAATCATGAATCCCGTAATACTCTGGGCCGACGATGAGATTGATCTTCTCAAGCCCCATCTGATGTTTCTCGCCTCGAAAGGCTACGAGATGCTGACCGTCCGCAGCGGGTCGGAAGCGCTCGATGTAGTCAGGGAGCGTCATGTCGACCTCGTGATTCTCGACGAGCACATGCCCGGAATCACCGGACTCGAAGCATTGCAACGCATCAAGGAGACCGCTCCTCACATCCCGGTAGTCATGATTACAAAGAGCGAGGAGGAGGATATCATGGACCATGCCATAGGTGCGAAAATCGCCGACTATCTGATAAAACCGGTTAATCCCCGCCAGATTCTCTCGGCAATAAAGAAATCGCTCGATTCGGCGCGGCTCGTGGCCGAGCGCACAACCGACAGCTATCGCGAAGCCTTCGCCGAAATCTCCGACAAAATCAATACCTGTCGCGACCTGAAGGGGTGGGCCGAGGTCTACAACCGTCTATGCTATTGGCTGATAGAGCTCGACCAATCAACCGATATCGCCGCCCTGGCTGCGGCCCAACTCGCCGAAGCCAACGCCGCCTTCACCAAATTTATCCGCCGCGACTATGCCGGGTTGATTGCCGGCGCGCCGGAAGAGCAGCCGCTGATGAGCCATAACCTCGTCGGGCGTCGGTTGTTCCCGTTAGTCAAAGAGGGCAGGCGTCCATGGCTGATAGTGGTCGACAACTTCCGCCTCGACCAATGGCTGGCGATAAAGCCTATACTCGCGCCGCTGTTTAATTTCAGCGCCGAAGAGATCTGTTGCTCGATACTGCCGACTACCACTCAGTATGCCCGCAACGCGATGTTTGCCGGGATGCTCCCGAGCGAAATCTACCGCGAATATCCCCGGCTCTGGACCCCCGACAACGCTGAAGAGGGCAAAAACCTCAACGAAGAGGAGCTGATGCGCCTGATGATTCGACGCTATCGCCGGCAGTGGCAATTCTCCTACCATAAGGTCAACGACTCGACCGCCTGCCAGCGGCTTGCCGACAATCTCGCGCAATATTCCACCAACGACTTTAATGTCGTGGTTATCAACTTCGTCGATATGCTTTCCCACGCCCGCTCCGATTCGTTTGCGCTGCGCGAGCTTGCCCCCACAGCGGCGGCCTATCGCTCAATAACCGAGTCGTGGTTTCGCCATTCGTCGGCGTTGGCGCTGTTTGAGCGGATAGCTGCTTCGGGAGCTCCGATAGTTATCACCGCCGACCATGGAAGCATCCGCGTCGACAACCCGCTGCGCGTCGGAGCCGACCGCAACGCATCGCCCGGAATGCGCTATAAAACCGGACGAAATCTCGATGCCGACACGCGGCGAGTTATCGAAACACGCCGCCCCGCAGAGTTTGCTCTTCCCTCGCAGGGAGTCGCGTCGACCTACATCTTCGCAACCGGAACCGACTTCTTTGTCTACCCCAACAATCAGGCGCAGTTTGTGCGCCATTATGCCGACACGTTCCAGCATGGGGGCGTTTCGCTTGAAGAGATGTTTGTTCCGGCCGTAACTTTGATTCCTAAATAGAAATAATAACATAGATATGACAGAAATAGTTATCGCATCGACCGATGCACTCGACGAGGCTGCCGACAAGTTTATCAGCCTTCTTGACCCCGAACGTACGGTGATTGCTTTCCATGGCGAAATGGGTGCCGGGAAAACAACCTTCATCAACGCACTCGTGCGCCGATTGGGCGTAGAGCAGGACGCCACCGGCTCGCCGACATTCGCCCTCGTCAACGAATACCGCTCCGACACAACCGCCGAGCTCATCTACCACTTCGACCTCTACCGAATCGAAAATCTCGAGGAAACCTTCGACATGGGACTCGAAGACTATCTCGAATCGGGCTGTCTCTGCCTGATTGAATGGCCCGAGAAGGTTGAGTCGATGCTGCCCGACGACACTGTCGACGTCACCATCAGCGTCAACCCCGACGGGTCGCGCACATTATCGTTCGAAGAGTGAACGCCGCCGCATGGATACTCTGCGCCCTCTTTTCGATAGGGGGCGTGCTGGCAATCGTCGCGGGAGCCACCGGAGCGCCCTGGCTGTTGGGGCGCTTCCCGGGGCGCTACCGCAGCGCTATGCGGGTGTTCTATGTTGCCATGGGCTGCGCCATCCTCGCCATGATGATAGTCATCGCCTCCGGCCTCCCCGCCAAATAACCTCCCTACAAATAGAAAGACTGAAACTGAAAGTGAAAAAATATTTGGTCAGCTAACAGATTTTTACTAACTTTGCCGCAACAGTTTCCACCACGCCTCTCCTTGATGCGTACCACGGTGGAACTTCGGCTTTTATACCCATATTGAAATACGCCAAGCTGCCAATCGACTTCCCTGCTCAGATAAGGTGGGTTCTAAAAAATACATGAATATGAGTGAATGCCTATCCGCTTATAT
>CAYNSG010000105.1:0-8186 GCA_964399885.1 uncultured Bacteroides sp. | reverse complement strand
GCCGCACGCTGGTCAACACAATTCTCCCTCAACTTCTTCGACGTCGCCACCAACCACTCCTCGCGCTACGTCGCCTACGCCCATACACCCCTGCCGCGCTACCTCGTCCGCCGCCACGCAGCCCACATCAAACCCTACCGCCCCGGCTGCAACCCCTTCCGACCCCAAATCCTCGCCGTCAAATCCCCCCGCGCCGCCCGCATCAACCGCGGCCTCTCTCTTCAGAGAACTCAGAGTCCTCAGAGATCTCAGAGTTCTCTGATTCCCCAGCCCACCCAATTTATTGCCGCTATCCCTGCTATCAGGGCTATTCCGGCTATTACCCCCTCTCTCCCCGACATCATTCCCGCATGGTTAATCGCCCTATTTTGTATTTGCCCGCGCGCAAGGCCCTCACCCCACCCCGTAATTATGCCGCCAACCGAGGGCTCCATCCAGCTTTTGCGAGTTCTGCCAAGGTCGCAACGCGACCGCTTCTGCGAGTTGCTTTAGCCGCCTGTGCCAGCAGTTCTGCGTTGTTTTGCGGGTTCTGCCTAAGCGCGAAGCGCGTTTCTGCGTTTCTCTCGCCCGAGGCCGTGCCCACCAACCATGACCGCCCTCATCGCGTCTGGCCTTAATTCTTTATTCCTTCCCTCAAATCTCCTCGCGCTGCCACCAACCCTGCCGCCAATCCATCCGGATTTTCGCGAAAATGTGCGGTTTTGGCAGCATTGCTATCGTTATCTCGCGAAAAATTTGTAACTTTGCACTTTGAATACAAAGTAACAGTCAATGGACAACAACAAGATACTGTTTATCTCGCAAGAAATATCACCCTACTTGCCCGACACGCCGCTGTCGCTCGTGGGGCGTAACCTACCACAGAAAATCCAGGAGCAAGGATTTGAAGTGCGCACGTTTATGCCTAAATATGGCTCTATCAACGAGCGCCGTAATCAGCTCCACGAAGTTATACGTCTTTCCGGGATGAACATCGTTATTGATGATAACGACCACCCCCTCATCATCAAGGTTGCGACGCTTCAGCCCACCCGTATGCAAGTCTACTTCATCGACAACGACGATTACTTCATGCGTTCGGGTGCGAAAACGCTCGAAACCGTAGCCAATAGCGCCGACAACGATGAACGCATGATGTTTTTCACCCGCGGCGTGATCGAAACCGTTCGCAAACTGCGCTGGGACCCCGCCGTAATTCAATGCACAGGTTGGCTTACAGCCCTCATGCCGATGTATATCCGCCGGATGTACACCGACGACCCCTCGGTTGCCAACTCGAAGATTGTCTTTGCGTTGCGTAGCGAAGGGTTTGAAGGCACGCTCGACCCGCGCTTCGTCGAGAAGCTCCGCATGGCCGAGTTCGGCGACGAAGAACTCGAAATGCTCCCGGCCGAAGGCGTCGACTATAAGACCCTCATGAAACTCGGTATTAAGTATGCCGACGGCATTATCCAATCGTCAGAAGACATCGACCCCGAGCTGGTTGAATATGCCAAATCTTTAGATAAACCTTTCATGCCTTTCGTCGCCGACGAAGCTGAAATGGTTTCGCAATGCATTAGCTTTTATAACACATTATGAGCCTCATATCGCTTAAAAATCTCTCTATAGCTGCCTTCGCCGCTTTGGCGATGACTGCATGCGAGGATTCGACTTCGACAATCGGAACATCGTTGGTGACCGACCAAACTGAGATTGTCGTCGACTCTTCGTTCACTATCACCGGCCACGCTTTAGACAATGCCGTCGTTCAATCGCGCACTCTGACGCAGCTCCTCGGTCGTCTCGACGCCAAGGAGTACGGCTCTATCCGTTCCGATTTCGTCTCGCAGTTTATGCCTGCCATGAACATCGACACTGCGGGCGTCACCGTCGACGACATCGACTCCGTCAAACTGATTATGTTCATGACGCCCGGCGATTTCACCGGCGATTCGCTGGCTCCCATGGGGTTGAACGTCTACCGTCTCAACCGTCAGCTGCCTTCGCCTATTTATAGCGATTTCGATCCTAAGGGCTACTATTCCGAAGCCGACCTTCTCGGCTCGGCCGTCTATACAGCCAATGTGCTCCACAGCGATTCGCTCGGTGCGCTGTCATATCGATCGTTCTACGTGACGCTTCCCCTTGAACTCGGCCGTGAAATTTTCACGCGCTACAAGGAGCATCCCGAAACGTTCGCCAACCCCGAAGCGTTCTGCTCATGGTTCCCCGGCATCTACGTTACCAACACTTTCGGCTCGGGTGTAGTTATCAATATCAACGAAACGCGCTTGAATCTCTTCTATCGCAAGGCCGATCAGGTTGAAGTTTCGGGCGTTATGACCGATACGGTCTACAATGTCGTGCGCTCCTACCTCGCTGTTACCCCCGAGGTTATCACCAACAACAATATCGAGCTGACTATGAGCACTGCAATTCAGAGTATGGTCAATGCGGGCGACGCGGTTGTCGTTGCGCCTACCGGCACTGAGGTCGAGGTTACTTTCCCTGCACGCGAGATTATGGCTTCGTTCCGCTCCGGCAATGCCGCTCTGTCGGTACTCAACTCGCTCTCGATGAAGATCCCGGCCGAGGAGATTACCAACAACTATGGCATCGAGCCCCCCGCGCAGCTCCTGCTCGTCCTCTCGAAGGATAAGGCTAAGTTCTTTGCCGATAATAAGATTACTGACAATAAGACGTCGTTCATGGCCAACTATAACGCCACGACGAAGAGCTACACCTTCTCCGACATGCGCCAGTATATCCTCGATCTGTTGGACAAGGAAAATGTTACCGCCGACGATTATACGTTCACTATCACGCCCGTAAACGTCGAAACCGAAACAACCTCTTCTAGCTATTATTCGTCGGGAACAACCTACATCACGAGCATTTCGCCCTACGTGACCAAACCGGCGATGACAAAGCTCAACCTCAAAGAAGCAAAGATAATCTTCACGTTCACTCGCCAGTCGGCCAACTAACCGCGACGCGAACCGCAGTAGCGCTTTCTCGGCCGACCGGAAACAGCGAGCTGCGACGAATGCCGACAACCCACAGTATACTATCCCCTTTGACCAGCAGCGGAATGCTCTGCTTGCGGTCGGAGGGGATTTTCATATCCGTAAAGAGGTCGCTGACGAGCTTGCTTCCTTTCATGCCGAACGGCCGGAAGCGATCGCCTTCGCGCCAAAAGCGCAAACTCAACGGCTCACCTTCGAGAACTTCCGGGCTGAAATAAACGGCTCCGCTGCTGAAGTCCATCTCAGCAGCGTCAACTACTGTAACTTCAAGCGTCGGCATCGGGCGAATCGTCGCAACCTGTAAGCCGCGAACAACTCCGCGGTCGAGAATATACTGACCGCTTGCCGCCCGGAACACTCGGCCTGAACGCTGAGCAACGGCAGCCGCTATCAAGTCGTCGATTTGTGTCGCGGAGAATCCGGCGGGGGAGAGGATCTCGTAGAGAATGAATCGCGCGCTGTTGTTCTCTGCAATAATTTGCTCTACGCTGACCATCCCGTCAGCATCGACATATCGCTCCCGAATCTCCGCCATCCGTTCGGCTATGAAATCTTCTGCGGCTTGCAGATGGTGGATCGTGGTCTGTATCCCTTTGTCGGCGTTCGGGAAATGGCGACGAATCGCAGGCATTATATCATTGCGCAGGACGTTGCGCCGGTAGACACTCTCCAAGTTACTGCTGTCAACAACATACTCTAGCCCTTCGTCCTCCAAGAATTCGAGGATCTCCCGACGCGAACAATCGAGCAGCGGGCGCAAAACGGCTACGGGCTGCCACGTTGCTGCGCGCATCGCCGTCAGCCCGGCAATGCCTGTGCCGCGCAGCAGGTTGAGCATCATCGTCTCGACGTTGTCGTCGGCATTATGGGCTATGGCGACACCTGCTGCATGGTGCTCACGGATGAGGCGGTCGAACCAATTGTAGCGAAGCTCGCGGCACACCATCTCCACCGACCCTTTGCGCGTGGCCATAATCTCCGGGGTGTTAAACCGTGCGGTTGTCAGTTCTGCGCCGAGTCGGCGGCAGACGTCGGCTACATGGCGTTCGTCGCGCTCGCTCTCCTCGCCGCGAAGCATAAAGTTGCAATGCGCCGCCACGACCCGATACCCGCCCTTGATCATCCCGGCGAGTAGAGCCACGGAATCGGCACCGCCGCTGACACCGACTATAAACAGTCGCTCATCGGCCGGTCCTAATGCTGCTCGGATTGATTCGTCAACCTTACCCATATCGTTTCCTTTTGCCCTCATTTAAAGTTTGAATGAGTTCTTTGCCCAACAAAGTTAATACAAAATCTCCAAATCAGTCCTATCCCCCCGGCCATTACGAAATATCCCCGACCGGCACTGGTGCCGATCGGGGATATCATGAAATCTTTCAATTGCGGTTAGAGTCTGACTTTGTAGCTATTGTCGTTAACGACCACAATATAAGTGGCAGGGGAGAGGCCGACTACTCTATTCTCTCGCGTCGTCAAAATCCTACGCCCTTCGAGCGAATAAACCACAACTTTCACCGACCCTTCACCGCTGACAACTATCTCACCGTTTTCTGCCGCTACCGTGATTGTACCATCGCCGACAGCTTCTATTGCCGTAGTTCCCGGATTGGGATTCTCCTCTGCCGGTTCCTCGACCGTAGGCTCATCCTCCTTGGGCTCCTCAACAGTAGGCTCATCCTCCTTGGGCTCCTCAACGGTGGGCTCATCCTCCTTGGGCTCCTCAACGGTGGGCTCATCCTCCTTGGGCTCCTCGGCGGTGGGCTCATCTCCGGCAGGCTCTTCAACAGTTGGCTCTTCTCCGGCAGGCTCTTCTACAGTCGGTTCATCTCCGGCAGGCTCTTCAACAGTCGGCTCATCACCGGAAGGTTCCTCAACAGTCGGTTCATCTCCGGCAGGTTCATCTCCAGGTTCTTGGGGTTCTTCCGACGGAGTCTCAACCGGTTCCTCCGGTTCTTCATCTTCCGTGTAGAATTTTATCCAGCCATTGGCTTCCATATAAAGTTCCAACGATTCCGGAGGTACGTTTAAGGTGACGTTCTTGAACGCGTCGGCGTCGAAGGTGTTCTCGCTGATGGTCGGCGGCGTCAGGCATTTAACCATTATGCTACTCAATTCCTCGCATTCATTGAAGGCATATTCGCCGATTGAGCTGACATATTCCGGAATGATAAGCAACTCCATGGAGATACATCTCGCAAACGCATAGTCGCCAATCTCCGTCACGTAGGCGGGTATTGCCGGAACCTGAATCGTTATGCATTCATAGAACGCATAGTCGCCAATGCGCGTGATGCTCTCCGGCATATTCATCCTCGCCAAACCCTGACATCCGGCAAACATATAATCGCCAATCTTCGTGACGTTGTTGCTCAGTGTGACGTAGCTCAAGTTGCGCTGATTCAGCAGCGGTGAGTTATTGTCGTCATACGTCAGGTTGCGCCCCAAGTAGAGTTCAATGAGCGACCGTGCCATCGCGCCGCCAAACACTTCCTTGCCAAACGCAAGCGGCGAATCGCTGTCGGTGATTGTCATGTCGACAGATTTGAACAGTTGTAGAACGCATAATCCTCAATCTTCGTGATAGACTCGGGAATAGTTACGCTCGTCAACGCCGTGCATCGCTCAAACATACTTCTGTTGAGAGATGTCACCATCGGGCCAAACGTAACTGTAGTCAGCTTGCTCTGGTTGCTGAACGGCGACTGATTGCCCCCGAAGTCAACCATTCGGTTCAATTGCAGCGTGGCGAGTGAGTTTGTTCCGCTGAACAGATCTCGTCCTAATTTCAACGTCCGCGTTGATTCTTCGAATATAATCTCTTCGAGCGACTGACAGCTTGCGAACGCTTCCATCTCAATCTCGTTTACTGTCGATGGGATCGTGACCGATTTCAACGACGAGCATTTCGCAAATGCACGCTGGCTAATCTTCGCGAGTGTTCGGGGTATTGTGATGCTTTCAAGCTTTGTGCATTGTTCGAAGGCGCTGCTGCCGATTGTGCTGAGAGTCGACGGCAACGACATCTGTCGCAGCGACGTGCATCCAAAGAAAGCCTCTCGGCCTATTATTTCGGTCGCGCGACCTTGAAACGTAACCTCGGTGAGCGCCGTACAGTTTTGGAATAGATAGTCGGGAATGGTTGTTACTCTCGATGGAATCGTAATACTTTTGAGTGCATAGCAGTCGTCGAAAGCTGACGCGCCGATGGTTTCGAGCCCCTTGCCAAGTTGTACGGACGCTAACGATGTGCAGCGCGCAAATGCGTTGTCGCCGATTACTTCCACATTATCGGGGATTACAATCGATTTAAGATGTTTTTTGTCGTAGAATGCCTTGTCGTTTATTCTGGTAATTCCTTTCGGGAGCGTTATGCTTTGGAGCAAAGGCAATCCGTAAGCCCAGTATGAACCTATGACGTTATCTGTCGTGCGATAACCCACGCCGTTCGAGTCTTTATAATATTCCAAAGTGCTGGAAATAATTTCAACAGCCGAAAGGTCGATACTCGTCAGATTCTTAAAATTTTCATTGATATATTTCAAATCAAAGCTGTTGATAGTGCCTGCTACTATGAGCGATGTTTTATTGGCCGGCGAATCCTCTCCTATGGCAGCGTCGACGGCAACATCGATGTTGCCCGGACGAGTTACATAGACATAAAGCGAATTGGTTGAACCCAACGCTACCAAGTGGGTGAATAGCCTCCAGTCTGAGAGCTTATACGAGTAAACGGAATAAGCCGCAACCTTGACAATAGCATTTGCGTACGATTGCGGGTCGAACGTATGCTCTACTATCTTTGGAGGATTAGCTGCGTTACTAACTATGTTTATCAGTTCAGAGCATTCATAGAATTCATATTCGGCAAGCGATGTTACCTGTGGACCGATGGTCAGTTCGGCAAGCTCACGGCGGTTGCGGAACGGACGCGACGTGGCGACGATGTTTCTGCCGAGATAAAGTTTCTTTACCGAGGCTTCAGAGAAAAGTCCCGGAAGTATAGAGTTTGTGTTTGACCCGAGGGTTATTGGGGTGGGGGAGTCGGCGATTGTTACCTCCTCAAGTGCGTAACACCATAAGAAAGCATTATTCTCGATTTTGGTTATCGAAGCCGGAATCTCTATAGCTGTAAGATTCATGCATTCGTCGAATGCCCGCTCGGCAATCGTATTGACGGTGAATGATGTCGTTCCATCCGAAACTGTCGAAGGAATCTTTAGAGCGCCGGTTGGTTTCTCGTCGCCCGGACCTAAGAGCGTGCAGGTTGAGTTGTCGTCATTTACCGAGAATCTGAATCCTTGGCTTTCGAACTCTTGCGCAAACAGCGAAGAGTAGATTACGCTTGAAACAAGCAGAATGACTAAGCGGTGTACCATAAAGTTTGGTTATGTAATTAAGGAGAATCCCTGTTGAACGTGACTATATCCCCGATAGAACTTAGCTATATCCCTTGTTGAACGTGGTTATAATCCTGTAACGCCGCAAAGTTAGCTAAAACTCAACAATAAACGAAAGAAAACACAAAAAATCTTCAAATTCATTGTCCGAATGCAATTACTTGCATCCCGAATGTTTGTAACTTTGTAAATCGAACAATCAAGATTATATAAGTATGAGCGAAATACGTTGTCCGTGGTGTGGCGATGACACTCTTTATGTGAAATACCACGATGAAGAATGGGGTCGTCCCGTCACCGACGACCGGATACTATTTGAGTTTCTGACACTCGAAAGCGCACAAGCCGGCCTCGCTTGGATAACAATCCTCCGCAAACGCGAAGGCTACCGCCGGGCATTCCACAACTTCGATTATGAAGCAGTAGCCCGAATGACACCTGACGATGAAGAACGGCTCCGCCACGATGACGGCATAGTTAAGAACCGTCTCAAAATCCATGCCGCCATTACGAACGCCCAACATTTCAAGGAGATTATCGAAGAATTCGGTTCATTCTACAACTATATCATCGGCTTTTTCCCCAATCGCAAGCGGATAGTCAACGATGTGCCAACAATCGACTCCGTCCAGGCATCATCGCCAATCTCCGATGCAATCAGCAAAGACATGCGGCGCCGTGGCTTCAAATTCTTCGGCACAACAATCTGCTACGCCTTCCTCCAAGCCACCGGCTTCATCGACGACCACCTCAATACCTGCCACTGCAAAACCAAATA
>CAYNSG010000104.1:0-8218 GCA_964399885.1 uncultured Bacteroides sp. | reverse complement strand
GGTCGATGATGATGTCGAGGTGAAGCTCGCCCATGCCCGAGATGACGGTCTGGCCGGTCTCCTCGTTGGTCTGTACGCGGAATGTCGGGTCCTCTTCGGCGAGTTTCTGAAGGCCAACGCCGAGTTTGTCGAGATCCTTCTGAGTTTTGGGCTCAACGGCGATACCGATAACGGGATCGGGAAAGTCCATAGCCTCGAGCACGATGGGGTGGTTCTCGTCGCAGAGAGTGTCGCCGGTGCGGATATCCTTGAAGCCTACGCCTGCGCCGATATCGCCGCAGCCGATTTTCTCCATGGGGTTCTGCTTGTTGGAGTGCATCTGGAACAGACGCGAAACGCGCTCTTTCTTGCCCGAACGCGAGTTGAGCACGTAGCTGCCCGACTCAACATCGCCGCTATAGACGCGGAAGAATGTCAGACGGCCAACATACGGGTCGGTGGCAATCTTGAATGCGAGGGCACACATGGGTGCTTCGGCAGAGGGCTCGCGGGTTTCAACCTCGTCGGGGTTCGAAGGATTGTGGCCTTCAACAGCGCCGGCGTCGAGGGGGCTGGGGAGATAAGCGCAGACAGCGTCGAGAAGGGGCTGAACGCCTTTGTTCTTGAACGAGCTGCCACAAATCATCGGCACAACCTCCATAGCGAGGGTTGCTTTGCGGAGAGCGCGACGGATTTCGTCCTCGGTGATTGTCGAGGGGTCGTCGAAGTATTTCTCCATGAGAGCGTCGTCGAATTCGGCGATTTTCTCAAGCATCTTGTCGCGATATTCCTGAGCCTCGGCGAGGAGGTTGGCGGGAATTTCTTCGATGTCGTACTGAGCGCCCATCGTCTCATCGTGCCAGAAGATAGCCTTCATTGTGATGAGGTCGGCAACGCCTTTGAATGTTTCCTCAGCGCCGATAGGAATCTGAATCGGGCAGGGGTTAGCGCCGAGCACTTCGCGCAGCTGGCGAACAACCTCGAAGAAGTTGGCGCCCGAGCGGTCCATCTTGTTGACGTAGCCGATACGGGGCACACTGTATTTGTCGGCTTGACGCCAAACGGTCTCCGACTGGGGCTCAACACCTCCAACGGCGCAGAACGTTGCTACGGCGCCGTCGAGCACGCGGAGCGAACGTTCAACCTCGACGGTGAAGTCGACGTGTCCGGGGGTGTCAATAAGATTGATTTTGTATTTCTGGTCGGCATATTTCCAGAAAGCGGTAGTAGCAGCCGAGGTAATTGTGATACCGCGCTCCTGCTCCTGCTCCATCCAGTCCATGGTGGCACCGCCATCGTGAACTTCGCCGATCTTATGAGTGAGACCCGTGTAGAAAAGTATACGCTCCGAAGTCGTCGTCTTGCCGGCGTCGATGTGAGCCATAATACCGATGTTACGGGTAAATTTCAGAATTTCGTCAGATTTCGCCATTGTTTTGGTTATCTGTTTTGTTATCTTGTTGGTGTTTCCTGCAAGCTATGTTTTAGAAACGGAAGTGAGCGAATGCACGGTTAGCCTCGGCCATCTTGTGCATATCTTCTTTGCGCTTGAATGCGCCGCCCTGTTCGTTGAAAGCGTCGACGATTTCAGCGGCGAGCTTGTCGGACATAGTTTTACCTCCGCGCTTGCGTGCATAGAGGATAAGGTTTTTCATGGAGATTGACTCCTTGCGGTCGGGACGGATTTCGGTTGGAACCTGGAAAGTGGCGCCACCTACACGGCGCGACTTAACCTCGACCTGCGGAGTGATATTTTCGAGAGCCTTCTTCCAGATTTCGAGAGCTGTTTTCTCCTCGTTGGGGAGTTTGTTTTTAACAGTTTCGAGAGCTGAATAGAAAATGGTGTAAGCGGTGTTCTTTTTGCCGTCATACATCAGATGGTTGACGAACTTCGAAACGCGGACGTCGTTGAACACGGGATCGGGGAGAACAATCCGCTTTTTTGGCTTAGCTTTTCTCATTGTAAAGTTAGCGATTTTGTTTTTGTTGCTTGGTTGCTGCTTCTTTCTTCTTCAACGGCGCTCTCTCGCGCCATTTACTCAACCGGTGAATTAGCCTTCCAATCTGACAAAAACAAGGTTGTTGTTACTTGTTTTGTTTTTTGGGATTTTGTGAGTTGTTGCTGCTCTATTTATTTCTTGGCAGCTTTGGGACGCTTGGCTCCGTATTTCGAGCGACGCTGAGTGCGGTCCTTAACGCCGGAGGTATCGAGGGTGCCGCGCACGATGTGATAACGCACACCGGGGAGGTCCTTAACACGTCCGCCGCGAACGAGCACGATCGAGTGTTCCTGAAGGTTGTGTCCTTCGCCGGGGATGTAGCTGTTCACCTCCTTACCGTTAGTCAGGCGCACACGAGCGACCTTACGCATTGCCGAGTTAGGCTTTTTGGGGGTAGTTGTGTAAACACGCACACAAACGCCGCGGCGCTGGGGGCACGAGTCAAGTGCGGGCGACTTGCTCTTGTCCTTCATTGCCACACGTCCTTTTCTCACTAATTGCTGAATTGTAGGCATCTTAGTTCTTTTCTTTTGTTCGTTATGGTTTTCGTTTGTTTTGTCAATCTCATTTAGCCTTTCGCACATAGCTAATACGCTACACATCGCCATAACCATCAATAAGTTAGAAACGAGATGACGCATTTCGCCTCGAAAAGCGTTGCAAAATTACTAACTAATTTTCTAACCCACAAATATTTCGCACTTTTTTTCTTCATCCACGAAAAATCTTTTTGAAAACGCCTCGAAAACGGCGAAAGATTTGCGAGAGATTAGCGCGACAGAGGAGCATCACGGGGCGTATCGCAGACGCATTGCGGGCATATCCGACGCGCATCGCGACGTGTATCGAGCGAGCATCGCGGGGATATTCTTTTGAATGTCGGCGAAATTGCGTAATTTTGCCGAACAATGGACAAGTCCCAATGAACTACGAGAATTTTTCATATATCACTGAGCCGTCGGACGTTAAGACCAACGCGGAAATTGCCGCCTGTTTTCTTAACGCCAGCGACATCTACGTCTTTTCTGAGGCGAAAGGCGCTGCAAACATCTCGATCTACCGTGCCGACACGGGTCGCTGGGCTACGCTCTCTTTTATTATAGGTGTAACCGACGCCGACGGTCGCCCGCTTTCGCCGGGATGCGTGCTCGCCGCTCTCTGGGGTGCTGCCGCTGCCGATGAGCCTACGCGCAGCCGATGCATCGCCGACTCGGGGCTGCCCGCAGCCGTCGCCGCCAATCCTACAGAAGCTGCCGACACAGATAAACATCATGCTATCGCGCGCACGACATATCTCTCGACCGCCGACCTCCACGCCATCACCGCCCGCGCCCTTGCCGGCGAGATTCCGGCCGGCGAGCTGATTGTCACCGAGGCCACGGCCGTCGCCGTAGGGCAATGCGCGATGCTGCCCAAGCTCGACCTCGAGCAGAAGCAGATTCCGGAGTTCGACGTCGCCACTCCCCCATCGCCGACGCTGCCAGCCAAATCTGCAAGCCCGGAGCCGATGGAGATGCCCGAGCCTGCGGCGCCCCGCACGCTACAAGAGATTGAAGATGAGCTCGACGACAACGCCGACGGCCGCCCGTTCACACCCCCGCGCCGCCCGAGTCGCGCACGCAACATCATCGGATTCTCCGTGCTCGCCCTGTTGGCACTCGCCGTAGGCTGGCTCGCCGTCTACTATCTGCCTACGATAATCCCCGACAGCACCCCCTACGACGGGATGAACAGCGAGGATGTCACCGAGCTGGCTGAAATCAGCGCGGACACCCTCACAGCCGTCGTGCCGGCCGAAGCCGATTCGATGGTGGTCACGACCGACAGCGTCGCTGCGGTCACAGTGGCCGACACAGTGTCTGCCCCCGTTACCGCCCAACCCGAGACGGAAGCGAAGCCCGCAGCCGTTGATGCCAATTACGCCGCCGACCTCGAATATCTCAACTCAACCACACGCTGGCGCCGCGACCGCCTGAAATCCGACGCCGGGCGAGCACTCTTCGATTCGTTTGCCGCCGCCGACATCACCGCGATTGTCAGCCAGCCATATTTCGCCGCCAAAGGCGAGTGCACCAACCGCACTGCCGACCGCCTGGCAACGATGCTCTGGCGCGCTCACCGCACCGGCACAGAGAGCGCCAACCGCAAGCAGCTCCGCAAGCTCAAAGGCAAAGACGAAATCGACATCGCCGCCCTCTTCGACCGCCTCTCGCGCCTGCAAGACCCGAAACCCAACAAAACTCCACGACCCTCGATATGAGCGAAAACAGTTCTACACCAAAAGCATATCCCGTAGCGCGCTATCCGTTCCCGACCGTGCGCTACGTCCGCACGCTCACCCTGCGCCCCGACAGCCGCCTGCGCGACGAATATGTGCGCCGTCATCAGCCCGACAGCATCTGGCCCGAGATTGTGCGCGGAATCCGCAGCGTAGGAGTGCTCGGCATGGATATTTTCATCAGCGGCTACAATCTGACGATGATCGTTGAAGCTCCCGCCGATTTCAATTGGGACGAAGCGATGGGACGCCTCGGCAGCCTTCCCCGCCAGCAGGAATGGGAGGATTTCATGGCCGAGTTCCAGCAGGCCGACGCCGGCGCATCGCCCGCCGAGAAATGGCAGCCGATGGAGCAGATGTTCCACCTTTACACCGACGAGGAGCTGCCGAGATGAGAATCGTGATTCAACGAGTGAGCCGCGCCTCGGTAAGCATCGACGGCAGTCGGCGGTCGGGAATCGGCCGCGGGCTGATGGTGCTCGTCGGCGTGGAGAATGGCGACACCGAAGCCGACGCCCGCTGGCTTGCCGCAAAAACCGCCGCGCTGCGAATATTCCCCGACGAGGCCGGCGTCATGAACCGCTCGGTAGTCGACTGCGACGGCCAAATCCTCGCCGTCAGCCAGTTCACGCTCACGGCCTCGACCCGCAAAGGCAACCGCCCGAGCTACATCCGCGCCGCCGGCCACGACCTCGCCGTGCCGCTCTATGAGCTCTACTGCGCCGAACTCGGACAGCACACCGGACAGCCGACAGCCCGCGGCGTTTTCGGCGCCGACATGCAGGTTGAGCTCATCAACGACGGACCCGTAACTATCATCATCGACTCAAAGCTCAAGGAATGACCGACGCCGATAATATAACCGACAACATAACAGTCAACATAACCCTGCGCTCGTTGCAAGAGATTGTCGACGCCTGGATAAAGTCGACCGGCCGAGGCTACTTCTCGCCGCTGACCAACATGGCGATGCTCGCCGAGGAGACCGGCGAAGTGGCCCGCGTCATTGCCCGCCGATATGGCGACCAGGTTGCCAAGCCAACCGACGACCTCGACCTCGCCGACGAGCTTGCCGACCTCATCTGGGTCGCAACGGCCATCGCCAACCAGACCGGCATCGACCTCAACCAAGTCCTGCTGAACAATCTGCAGAAGAAAAACATTCGAGATAATGACCGCTTTGCCGGCCGCGTATCGACAACAAACCCTCAATAACCGAAAACTTAAAGCATTATGGCAGACAAATATCACGACACTGTGGCGAAAAGCCAAGTAACAACCGACCCGGCAAAAGTTGCCGCCGAAGTTAAACGCATCGCTGAGCTCGCACCGACGCTGCGCTCGCCCGAAACGCTGAAATTCCTCCTCGGCTGCATCGACCTGACAACCCTCAAATCGACCGACTCGCAACAGTCAGTGGCTAAATTCACCGAGCGCGTCAACGAGTTCGAAAACCAGCACGCCGACCTGCCTTCAGTGGCAGCCATCTGCGTCTACCCCAACTTTGCACAGGTGGTCCGCACGGTGCTCGAAGTGGCCGACGTTGAGATCGCCTGCGTGGCCGGAGGATTCCCCTCGTCGCAGACGTTCCCCGAGGTGAAAGTGGCCGAGACAGCCCTCGCCGTTGAGGGCGGCGCCGACGAAATCGACGTTGTCATGAACCTTGGCGACTTCTTCGACGGCGATTGGGAGTCGGTTTGCGACGAGCTCGACGAAATCAAACACTCCTGCCGCGAATCGCGCCTGAAAGTAATCCTCGAGACCGGCGCCCTGAAAACCCCCGAGAACATCCGCAACGCGTCGATTCTCGCCATGTACTCCGGAGCTGATTTCATCAAGACATCAACCGGCAAGGAGTTCCCCGGCGCATCGCCCGAGGCAGCCTACGTCATGTGCCGCGCAATCAAAGAATATTTCGACAAAACCGGCCGCCGAGTAGGCTTCAAAGCCGCCGGCGGAATCACCACGCCCGACGAAGCTATGGTCTACTACGCCATTGTCCGCGATGTTCTCGGCGAAGACTGGCTTACCAACGAATATTTCCGCATCGGTGCCAGCCGCCTTGCCAACAACCTGCTCTCCGAGATTCTCGGCGAGGAAACAAAATTCTTTTAAACGATGGACGAAAACACCCAATATTGGATAATGAAAGGTGGCGTCCGCATCGGGCCCATCACATTCGATGAGCTCGTTCGCAACGTCGCCTCGCCAATCACCCCCGTATGGCGCCAAGGGCTTCCCGACTGGGTCAACGCCGAAAACCTCCCCGAACTGGCCGGATTTTTCCGCGTAGCCCCCGCGCCCGCCGTGCAGCCGAGCTACGAGGCTCAGCCGTTCCCCTCGGCCGCCGAGCCGATGCCGCCCACGCATCTGGCGTGGAGCATCATCGCCATGATTCTCTGCTGCATCCCTACCGGCATCGTAGCGCTCGTCTACTCTTCGAAAGTAAGCTCGCGCTGGTCGGCAGGCGATTTCGAAGGCGCCCGCCGCGCTTCTGAGTCGGCATCGCTTTGGATTATCATCACAATCGTCTGCGGACTCATCAGCATCCCCTTCCAACTCTTCTTCGCTCTTCTATCGTAACTTATGACCCTACCGGGGCGAAAAGCAGTTCTCTACGCCGTGCTGGCGGCTGCTTCGGCAGTCGTCGTCGGCGTCTATGCGCTCTTCGACCCGGCGCACACGCCCTTTCCGCGCTGCCTCTTCCTGACCGCAACGGGGCTGAAATGCCCCGGCTGCGGCTCGCAACGCGCCATCCACGCCATTCTCAGCGGCGACATCGCTCAAGCCTGGCACTACAACGCCTTCATGGTGGCGTCGCTGCCGCTGATTGCGTTGCTACTCGTAGCGCAAACGCTCCGCAAATCCCGCCCTGAGTTCTACAACCGGCTCAACTCCAGGGCTATCATTCTCACCATTCTCGTCGCCATCATCCTCTGGTGGATAACCCGCAACATCTTCAACCTATGACTCTACAGATCCGCAATATGGTTTGCCGCCACTGCATGGAAGCCGTCCGCCGAATTTTCGACCGTCTGCAGCTGCCCGCGACGGAGATTTCACTTGGCCGAGCCGAGACCGTCCGCGAGCTCACGCCCGACGAACTCGCAACGCTTGCCGCCGAGCTCCGCGCCGACGGATTCGAGCTGCTTTCCGACCCCGAAGAGATGATGGTTGAGCGCGTGCGCCACGCCGTAATGCACCATGTGCGCGACGAAGATGAGTGCCGACTCAACCTCTCGGCGTGCATCGAGCGGCAGATTGGCGAACCCTACGACACCGTCAGCCGAATCTTCAGCCGCCGCGAAGGGCGCACAATCGAGGCCTACACCGCAGCACAGCGCATTGAGCGCGTCAAAGAGCTGCTCGAATACGGCGAGCTGACCCTCTCGGAAATCGCCTTCCGAACCGGATTTTCAAGCACCGCTCACCTCTCGCGCCGCTTCAAAGAGCTCACCGGCATGACCCCCACCGCCTACCGCAACGCCCGCACTCCCCTCCGCCGCCCCCTCCCCGAAGCCTAACCGCACTAATTATCAAACTTACTAATCTTAAACATTTTAGCTCAGAAGTTAATGACGACTATCGCTGGCCTCACCGCACACTCCTTACCACAATTCTACCCAAGGAAACGATTAGCTCATAATATACAAGCAAGTTCGCTTGTAAGAGAAACAGAGAATTGGCTTACGTCCTGCCGAACCCGCAGAATTGCGTATAGCAGGCGGCAGTAATCGCCGCTCTTGCTTCGACCTAGTTGTCGAGATACAAATTTTGTGACATAAAAAGAATATAATATAGGCATAATTTTGAGTCATATCGAGGACAAAATCTTGGAACCATCCTAATACAAGATAAAGAAAAATAGGTATAGGCGGTTAATACGCCCAATTTAGTCTTTTGATACTAATCTGAATTTTTCAATTATTTGTACTGTTAATCGAGCTTGACGGTTTTTGGC
>CAYNSG010000103.1:0-8314 GCA_964399885.1 uncultured Bacteroides sp. | reverse complement strand
AGGGGAAAGGTTAAAGATTATTAATATTTAATATGATTGATACTTTACACTAGTGTGATGGGCTAAAGCTAACACCCCTTCCTTATCTGTACTTAATGCAAGACGATGAAATAGCGATGATTTTATCTGTCGCCGAAGTTCTCTAACTTTCCACTTCTGATTGCTTCATGAAAGTAAAATTGACGTTCCAGCTCATCCTCACATTTAAGCAACTCATAATAATGGCTCCAGGTCAAAAGGTGTGACAGTGTCACACCTTTTGGGAAACAAAGATAGAACTTCCTCATATATATAATGTTAGACCGGCTAAAGCCACGCCCTATACGCCTCGTTAGATCTTTAGCCAATCGCGAAATCAGGAATTTACCATACTCTGCACGAATTTGACCCTTCTGCTCAAACTCCACAATATATTGTCCCGTCTGCCAGTTTGCATCAAGGAGTTCAGTATTGACGGCTTCCGCAGCCCGGCTCTTAGCCAAAGACCAAAGGCTATCTATCTTACCAACTAAAGCATCATATTCTACCTGTGGCACGACCGTCAATATATCTTTAATTTTGTCTGTCATAATTTTGTTTCCGTTTTTAACGGTGCATCAGTGGAAGCAAAGTTAATAAAAATGTCGCGAATATCGTACGGTTTACGTAACATTTTTGCGAAATATATGAGCAACAACGCTGCTCACACGCGCTATCCCGCGAGTTCTGTTCAAGGGAGCAAGGCGACCGTTTCTGCGTCGTTATTCCCTTGACTAAAAATGTTCTGCGTCGTTTTTGCGAGTTCTGCTCAAGCGCGAAGCGCGTTTCTGCGTTTCAGTTTTGCCCGAGAACCTGCCACATAAAGCGCAACCTATAGGGTGCGATAATTGGCGGGGGCGGAGGAAAAATCTTGGGCAAACGGGGGAAATCGCGCGGCAGATTGGTTTCTTTTGCTTACCTTTGCAGCATGCCACACACTACAGACAACAGTTGGCAGACGATGACCGCCAAGCTGCGCGCTGAGCGGTCGGGAGTTGTGCGTCGTGTCGCCGAGATTCTCGCTGATATCGACACACTTCCTGCCATAGCTACCGGCGGCAATCCGCTGCCTTCGGGCGAGCGGCTCGGCGAAATCGTCGGGCTCTGCCGCCTTCTGCTTTTCCCGGGCTTTTTCGGCTCGACAACTGTGACGCGCGACAACGTGGGCTATCATCTTGGCGTCGAGGCAGAGTCGCTATTGTCGCTACTGACGGCTCAGATTGCCGCAGCGCTGCGATTCACCGATTGCTGCATGGACACCGAGGCCGTGCTCGAACTCGCCTCGCGCAAGGCTGCAGCTTTTCTCGAAGCCCTGCCCGAGATGCGCCGCGTTCTGCAAGTCGACGTCGACGCCACCTTCGACGGCGACCCGGCGGCAACCTCGAAGGCCGAGGTTGTGTTCAGCTACCCCGGCTTCCGCGCCACAATCAGCTACCGCATAGCCCATGCGCTCCATCAGCTCGAGGTTCCGGTGATTCCACGCATGGTTTCCGAAATGGCCCACAGCGAGACCGGAATCGACATCCACCCCGCGGCATCGATTGGCGAGGGGCTGATGATTGACCACGGCACAGGCGTTGTCATCGGTGCAACGTCGATCATAGGGCGCAACGTCAAAATCTATCAGGGCGTGACGCTCGGCGCCCGCAGCTTTGTGCGCGATGCTGACAACAACCTCGTCAAGGGCGTGGCGCGCCATCCGATTGTGGGCAACAACGTGGTGATCTACAGCAATGCAACAATCCTCGGACACGTCACCATCGGCGACGGAGCCGTCATCGGCGGTAACCTCTGGATTACGGAGAATGTTGCCCCGGGCGAACGCCTAGTACAAGCCGCGCCCGACAATATCATACGATTAAAACATTAAACTCTATATGGATTCCAACAATCAGTTCCAAATGGTGGCGAAGACATTCCACGGTCTGGAGGATGTTCTCGCCGAAGAGCTGCGCGGACTCGGCGCTATAAATGTTGATCCCGGCCGACGAATGGTGTCGTTTGAGGGCAACTTGGAGATGCTCTATCGCGCCAACATGTGCTGCCGCACCGCGCTGCGAATCCTCAAACCCATCTATAAGTTCATAGCCCACGACAGCGACGAACTCTACGAAATGACCAAGGAGTTCGACTGGACATCGGTGCTCTCGCTCGACAAGACATTCTCGATTGACACCGTCAGCAACAGCGAGGAGTTCACCCACTCGCGCTTCGTGACCTATCGCGTCAAGGACGGCATCGTCGACTTCTTCAAGGATAAGTTCGGATCCGACCAGCGCCCGGGCGTGCGCCTGAAAGATGCCGACGTGGCAATCAACGTGCATATCGACGCCGACCGCGTCACGATTTCGCTCGATTCGTCGGGCGAGTCGCTCCACATGCGCGGCTATCGCGTGGCTCAGACCGAGGCGCCAATTAATGAGGTGCTCGCCGCCGGCATCATACTCAAAAGCGGATGGCGCGGCGACTGCCCGTTTGTCGACCCGATGTGCGGCTCCGGAACGTTCCTGATCGAGGCTGCTCTCATCGGCGCCGGAATCATGCCCGGAATCTACCGCCGCCGCTTCGCCTTCGAGGCGTGGCCCGACTTTGACCCCGACCTCTTCGACAGCATCTACAACGACGACAGCTCGGAGCGCGAACTGACGGCACGCATCGTCGGCGCCGACATCTCGCCCAAAGCCGTCGCCATCGCCCGCGCCAACATCAAGCAGGCCGGCGTTGGCAAATATATCGACATCAGCGTCAAGCCCCTCGCCGACTGGGAGGAAGCTCCCGCCGACGGCATCCTCGTCACCAATCCGCCCTACGGCGAGCGCATCAGCGCCCCCGATATGGACGGACTCTACCGACTCATCGGCCAGAAGCTCAAGCACGTGTTCACCGGCTACCACGCCTGGATTATCGGCTACCACGACGAGAACCTGCAGAAAATCGGCCTCTCGCCCTCGACGCGCGAAACGCTCTACAACGGCTCGCTCGAATGTGAGCTCCGCGAATACATCATCTTCGACGGCGACTATAGCTCGTTCCGCCGCGCCGGCGGGTCGATTCGCCATGGTGGCGACGACGAGGAGCCGCGCAACCAGCGCGACCGCCGTCCGCGCCGACTGACCGACAGCGAATGGCGCGAGGATGCCCGCCGCAACGGCTTCGGCGGCAAAGAACGCTCCGACCGCCGTCAGCAGCGCGACCGCAAATTCTCGCGCGACGACCGCAGAGATGACCGACGCGACAAACGCCGGGACGACCGATGGGACGACCATAAGAACGAGCGCCGATTTGATCGACGCGATGACCGACGTGATGAGCGACGTGATGACCGCCGCGATGAGTCGGAAAACCCGCTGGCACGCCGCCGCAACGAAGAGCTGCTGCGCATGGCCCGCGGAAAACGCCCACAGATTCCGCCGACAGAAGGCGAGCCGACAAACGTCGTCATGCGCCGCCGCGGCTGGAAGAAATAATCCCCCAAAACGTAAAATCTCACGACTATGAACGTAATACTCCTTGGAAGCGGCGGTCGCGAATCGGCTCTCGCATGGAAATTCAGCCAAAGCCCTCTGCTTGGCAAACTATATATCGCCCCCGGCAACGGCGGCACTTCGGCCTACGGAACCAACATCAACATCCGCCCGACCGACTTCGAACAGCTGCTGACATTTGCCCGCAACCACGACGTTGAGCTCATCGTAGCCGGCAACGAGGATCCGCTCGTGGCCGGACTGTTCGACTATTTCCAGGGCACGGGCATCCGCGTCTGCGGCCCGTCGAAAGCCGGCGCACAGCTCGAAGGCAGCAAGGATTTCGCCAAACGGTTCATGGAAGCCAACGGAATCCCGACGGCCCGCTATCGCTCATTTACCGCAGCCGACGTCGAGGAGGGCTATCGATTCCTCGAATCGCTCAAGCCTCCCTACGTGCTCAAGGCCGATGGTCTCGCAGCCGGCAAAGGCGTGCTGATTCTCGACTCGCTCGACGAAGCCCGCAAGGCTCTCGACGAGATGCTCGGCGGAATGTTCGGCAAATCGTCGGCTACGGTGGTAATCGAGGAGTTCCTCAGCGGCATCGAATGCTCCGTGTTTGTCCTCACCGACGGCAACGGCGGCTACCGCGTGCTCCCCGTGGCGAAGGACTATAAACGCATTGGCGAAGGCGACACCGGACTCAACACCGGCGGCATGGGCGCCGTAAGCCCCGTGCCGTTTGCCAACCCGGCGTTCATGCAGAAAGTTACCGACCGCATCATCGAGCCCACAATCAAAGGCTTGCGCGAGCAGGGCATAACCTATCGCGGATTCATCTTCCTCGGACTCATCAACGTTGGCGGCGAGCCGATGGTGATTGAGTACAACGTGCGCATGGGCGACCCCGAAACCGAGGCCGTAATGCTGCGCATCGACTCCGACCTACTCGAGCTCGTCGACGCTGCCGCCCGCGGCTCTCTCGGCTCTCTGCCGCTCGAAATCAGCCCCCGCACGGCTGTGACCGTCATGATGGTTTCCAGCGGCTATCCCGGCTCATACCCCAAAGGAAAAACAATCACCGGACTCGACACGGTTGAGGAGAGCATCCCCTTCCATGCCGGCACGGCTCGAACGGACGACGGCACGCTCGTCACCTCCGGCGGCCGCGTTATCAGCGTGAGCTCTCTGGGCGACTCTATCGCCGACGCCCTCGCCAAAAGCTATGCCGCAATCGCGCGCATTGAATTCGAAGGCAAATACTCGCGCCGCGACATCGGCGCCGACCTGATGGCACTGCTTTGAGCCTATGCGTAGCGGCGAGGTTCAGCTGACAAACTTTCTGAAGTCACGTGGGTTCACGTGGATTCTAATTGTTGCGTCGATAGCGTTGGCGTGGAGCCAATTGCCGTGGGACGCCGTCGCGGCCGACATCGTCGACACCGGGCTGTGGCTCCCCTCGCCCGAAAGCTGGTTCGCGTCGCCCGTCGTGTCGTTGGCAGCAAGCATTGCGGTCTGCCTTGCCGTTGGCGTCATGATGGCGCTGCTCAACAAGGTTTTCAACCTGCTGCGCACGGTCTCCGTGGCCTACGTCGGCTATTTCATGCTGATGCAGGCCGCAACGCCGATGGCCCTGAGCCGCTTCGACGGCGGCGAAACTCTCGCCTTGGCGGCAATGGTCTGGATGATGCTGCTCTTCGGCGCTTACCAGCAGCCGCAGCTTACGCGCCGCGTGTTTCTTATCTTCTTCATCGCTGCTGCCGGCTCGCTGTTTGAGTATGGTTTCATACTCTACGTCCCACTGCTGTTGCTCGGCTGCCACCACATGCGCATCATCTCGCTGCGCGCCCTGCTTGCCGCCCTCGTCGGGCTGCTCACGCCCGTCTGGATTCTCTGGGCGTTCGGCGTCATCGACCTCTCGGCAATCAACCTGCCGCCGCTGCCCGACCCCATAGCCGTCGTCAGCCGAAGCTCCACGCTTCCTACAGCCGTCACCGTCGGAATCACCCTCCTTGCCGGGCTCTACTTCGGCGTAGCGAACATCCTCAAAGTGATGTCGCTCAACGCCCGCAGCCGAGCCTACAACGCTACGCTGAGCGCCTTCGGAATCTTCACCGGTGTGCTCTGCATCATCGACTTCAACAACATCGCGTTCTATGCAGCGCTGCTCAACGCCACGACCGCCATGCAGGTCGGGCTTTATATGCGCCTCTATTCGCGACAGCGTGGCTACGCGGCACTCCTCGTGCTGCTCGGCTGCTATGCCGCTTCATTGATATGGCAGATATACTTCATATAGTTATCGAGGATCACGTTCCTTTTGTTCGCGGCGTGCTCGAGCCGTTTGCGCGCGTCAGCTACCTCCCCGCCGCCGAGATTAACCGCGACGCGCTCCGCCATGCCGACGCCCTCATCACCCGCACGCGCACTCGCGTCGACGCTCGGCTGCTTGATGGCATCGACTGCCGCTTCGTGGCCACAGCCACCATCGGCACCGACCATATCGACACCGCATGGTGTCGCGCCAACGGCGTGACCGTCGTCAACGCCCCGGGCTGCAACGCTCCCGCCGTGGCGCAATACGTCCTCTCGTCCATTCTCCACATCTCGCCCGGCGACTTCCGCACCAAAACCCTCGGCATCGTCGGCGTTGGCCACGTCGGCTCTATCGTCGACCGCTGGGCGCGCTCCATCGGCATGACTACCCTGCTCTGCGACCCGCCACGCGCCGACCGCGAAGGCAGCGCCGCATTCGTCGACATGGAGCAAATTGCCGCCGAGGCCGACATCGTCACATTCCATACGCCGCTCACCCGCGACGGACGCTACCCGACGTTCCATCTCTGCGACGACCGCTTCCTTAGCGTTGCCCGCCGCTCCCCGCTGATTATCAATGCCGCCCGAGGAGCCGTGGTCGACACCGCCGCCCTGCTGCGTCACCGCGGCCTCCCCGCCCCGGTAATCGACTGCTGGGAAAACGAGCCGCAAATATCTGCCGAGCTGCTCGCTCGCGCGTTCGTCGCCACGCCACACATCGCCGGCTACTCCCGCCAAGGCAAAATCCGTGCCACGCGCATGGCCGTCGACGCCCTCTGCCGCCACTTCGGACTCCCCGAGGTTCAATGGCTCGCTGAGAACCTCAGCGTGCCCGAGACAGTCACGCCCCAACAAATCATCGACTCCTACGACCCGCTCGCCGACACCCTCCGCCTGCGCCTCGCCCCCGACGGGTTCGAGCGCCAGCGCAACGCCTACCCCCTCCGCAACGAGCCCCTCGCCGTTAAATAAGTCGCTACAATCATGCGGGTTCTGTTTAAGGGAGCATTGCGACCGCTTCTGCGTTTTCATCATCATTCCCGAGTCAACCTAAATTAGAGTGACTCACTCTTTTTTTTGCCGAACAATCGCATCCCAAAAAGTGTTAAAATAGAGAACCAAAATTCGTGGAGCTATGAACCCAAAGACCCAACTGACACCGACCATACTCTATCTGGGCGTCGACGACAACGACATACAGATGTTTGAAAACCAATACCCCGTGCCGCGCGGCATAAGCTACAACTCCTATCTCGTGCGCGGCTCCGAGGCCTCGGCACTGTTCGACAGCGTCGACTCGCGACGTCTCGACGAATGGAAAGCGCTCGTCGAGGGAGCTGCCGCCTCGTGCGGTGCGCCCGACTATATGGTCGTGCTCCACGTCGAGCCCGACCACACCGGCGGCATCGTCTGGGCGCTCTCGCGATTCCCCGACATGAAGCTCCTCACCTCGCAGATGGCCGTCAACATGCTCGGACAGTTCTTCGCCGGCGCCGACATCGCTTCGCGAGCAATCCCCGTTAAGGAGGGCACGGAAATCTCTTTGGGCAACCGCACGCTCCGCTTCCACACAGTCTCGATGATCCACTGGCCGGAAGTAATCATGGCCTACGACACGAAGGAGCACGTGCTCTTCTCGGCCGACGCCTTCGGACGCTTCGGCGGACTGGGCTACGGCGAAGAGTATTGGGACACCGAAGGCCGACGCTACTACACGAACATCGTCGGCAAATACGGCCCGCAGGTTCAAAATCTGCTGAAAAAGCTCAGCGGAACGCAAATCGACATGATTGCGTCGCTCCACGGTTCCGTACTCAACAAGAATCTCGACCACTACCTGCACCTCTACAACCTTTGGAGCACCTATGCTCCCGAGCTTCCCGAGGGCGTTCTCGTGGCCTACGCGTCAATCTATGGCGGAACGGCTGCCGCAGCTCTCAATGCCGCCGAACTGATAGGCATGAAGGGCGTTGAAGTCGCGACGGTCGACCTCTGCCGTCAGGACGCCTCGATAGCCCTGGCTCAGGCTTTCCGCATGGGGCGCATGCTCCTCGCATCCGTCACCTACGACGCCTCCCTCTTCCCCGCCATGAACAACTTCCTCTACCGACTGGCATCGAAAGGCCTCTGCAGACGCCGCGTCGCGCTGATTGAAAATGGCACATGGGCACCCGTCGCCGCCAAACTTATGCGCGACCGACTCTCAGCCATGAAAGATATGGAAATCGTCGAGCCGACCCTCACCATCCGCTCGCGCCTCCACGACGCCGACCGCCCGCAGCTCGACGCCCTCATCGCCGCCCTAACCGCCTGATTTAACTTTTAAATAATCAAGTCGATATTTTGTAAGAATCAAAATATATTATAACTTTGCAACACAAATAAGGCGAATATCGGTTTCTACCGAGTCAAAGATAACCGAACCCGTTAGCATCCCGTAGAACTGCTGGCGGGTCACTTTTTTATATGATAGTCCGCATTAGCACCTAAGGGTCGCTATGTTGCTGTTATACACC
>CAYNSG010000102.1:3163-8322 GCA_964399885.1 uncultured Bacteroides sp. | reverse complement strand
GCCAAAGAATCGAGCCGAGGCCCAGCTGCCCCGGCTCTTTTTTTATCCCCCTCTCCTTCCTCCATACTTGCCTCCCCCTATCCCGCATTCTTGTCAATTTGTCAATTTGTCAATTTGACAATTTGTCATCTCCGTATCTCGCCACCAACCCTGCCACCAACCGAGGGCTCCATCCTGCTTCTGCGAGTTCTGCCAAAGGTCGCAACGCGACCGTTTCTGCGAGTTCTTTTAGCCGCCAAGCCAACAGTTCTGCGTTGTTTAGCGAGTTCTGCCCAAGCGCGAAGCGCGTTTCTGCGTTTTCTTAGCCCGCAAACCTAAACAACATTGCTTTTATCCGGGGCAGCCGAATTCGTGGGCGAGGGAGTCGAAGCGGGCGAGGGAGTCGAGGCCGAAGGCGGCCATCGATTTGCGCACGCGGTCGAAATCCTTGCGCTTCATGTCGCCGCTCTTGGAGTAGAATTTGTCGGCGTAGCAGATGAGGCGTTCGAGGAGCGTCTGCGGCACGTAGTTGCGGTCGGGCGGCAGGGGTAATCCTTGTGCGGCAATCTCTTCAGCGGTCAGCCCGGAGCCGGTGTGGGTTTCGGCCACGCGTGCGAGCCGCGGGTCGACTCCGAGGCTGCGGAGCATGTCGGCGCCGAGGTAGCCGTGGCAGATGTAGGGTGCCTCGCCGCGGCACTCAATCGAGGGGGCGTTGCAGTGCACGATGCCGACATCGTGGAGCATCGCGGCGTCCTCGATCAGCTCGCGGTCGAGCGGCAACTGCCGCGCCTCGGCAATCTCGAGCGCCAGCGTGGCTACCGAACGGCAGTGGCGCATATAAATATCCCGCAGCGCTGAGGCCGCGGGATAATATTTGTCGATTATTTCAGGCCAAATCATCCTTCAACGATCATCCTTCAACGATCATCCTTCAACGATCATCCTTCAACAATGGTGTTCCAGCCGTGGATGTCGGGCTCTTCGCCGAGCTGAATGGCGCGGAGCTTTTCGTAGAGGCGGGTTGTAATCGGGCCGGGCTGATGGTCGGGCGATACGACGTAGTGTACGCCGGTGTCGAGGTCGTGGATTTCAGCCACGGGCGAAGCTACGGCGGCAGTTCCGCAGGCTCCGGCCTCGTCGATTTCGGCGAGCTCTTTGAGCGGGATGTGGCGCTCCTCGACGGGGATGTTCATGTCGCGGGCAAGCTGCATGAGGCTCTTGTTGGTGATCGAGGGGAGAATCGACTCGGAGGCGGGAGTGATGTATGTTCCGTTCTTGACGGCGAAGAAGTTGGCGGGGCCGCACTCGTCGACATATTTCTTCTCGCGGGGGTCGAGATAGAGCACGGCGCTGTAGCCGAGCTCGTGGGCTCGTTCGCCGGCTTCGAGGCTGGCTGCATAGTTGCCGCCCACTTTCCAGCGTCCGGTGCCTTTGGGAGCCACGCGGTCAAACTCGCGCATGATGCAGATGTTGGTCGGCTTGAATCCCTCTTTGAAATACGGGCCTACGGGGGTGACCATGACCATGAAGAGATACTCCGATGCGGGGTGAACGCCAATCTGTGCACTCATGCCCAGTTCGATGGGGCGGATATAGAGCGACGCGCCGCTGCCGTAGGGGGGCACGAAGCGGGCGTTGAGTTCAACGACCTTGACAACCATCTCGCGGAAGAGCTCCTCGGGAATCGGCTGCATCTTGATGCCTTCGGCCGACTGGCGGATGCGGCGGGCATTCTCCTCGAGACGGAAAATGCGGATTTTGCCGTCTTTGCCGCGGAAAGCTTTGAGGCCTTCGAATATTTCCTGACCGTAATGGAGCGCAGTGGCTGCCATGTGCATGGTTATAGTCTCGGAGGTCGACACTTCGATGTCGCCCCACTTGACATCGGCAAACCGACAGCGGACGTTGTAATCTGTCGGCAAGTAACCAAATGAGAGGTTACTCCAATCTAATTCAGATTTCATAGTCTAACGTTGTTTGGATTAAGTATGCTTAACCCTTTGGCTGTATAAATAATAAAAAGAGGCTTCAGGTCGCTGACCTATGCCTCTGTAGTCGGGGTGAGAAGACTCGAACTTCCGACCTCCACGTCCCGAACGTGGCGCGCTGCCAACTGTGCTACACCCCGAGCGCTTTTCTGTTAGCGACTGCAAAGTTAGAAATTATTTTTTATTCGCCAATCATTTTTCACGCGATTTTTTTCAAGAGGGAAATTATTTACGAGCGGGAGGATTGGAAGCCGGTGTTGGAGATGCTCATCTCTACGAAGCGGGCGCGGGGGTTGGGCGGGCAGTCGGTAAGGATGGCGCGGATGCGGGCGGCGGCTTCGGGGTCTTTGGCTACCATGTAGAGATAGCCGCCACCGCCGGCGCCGGGGAGTTTTGCGCCGAGGGTGAGGTCGGCGACGCGGCGCAGCATCTCTCTGACGGCTTCGGGCTCTGTGCCGCTGTCGAGGCGTTTGTTCTGCTGCCATGTGCGGGCTACCATTCGTCCGTACTCTTCGAAGTTGCCGTGCTGGATGGTTTCGGCCATTGCGATGGCGTGGGCTTTCATGTCGTCGAGCATGGCGAGCTGCGGGCCGGCGTTGAGGAACATTCCTCTGACGATTTCGGCGAGGATGCCTTTGGCGGTGCGGGTCATGCCGGTGTAGTAGAGCAGGTGGCAGGGGCGCAGCGCCGGGTCGGTGAAGATGCGGTCGGGCAACCAGCTGACGAGCGGGCGTTGGTCGTAGCCTTCGGCGGTTTGGAGCAGTTTCACTCCGCCGAGTGCGCCGCCATACTGGTCCTGCCAGCCGCCGCCTGTGGTCAGCAGCTGCTCGAGGGCGAGCGTGCGGCGGCAGATTTCGTTCTCGTTCCAGCTGAGTCCGCAGAAGTCGGAGAGTGCGCCGAGCACTGTCGAGCCGAGTATGGAGCTCGTGCCCAATCCGGAGCCGGCGGGAATGGCGGCGAGGAGCGTTAGCTCGAGTCCGGACCCGAACTGGCGGAGGCAGTCGGCGAGCGTGGGCGCTTCGGGGCGCGGCACGAAGCCGGCGAGCGTCAGTGCGGCTTTCGGGATGGAGAAGGGGGAGCCGACGGTGTGGTAGGCTTCGAGCTGTTCGAACGATTCGATGCGTTCCATGGCTCCCATGTCGATGCTTCGCAATATGATGTGGGGCTCCGCGGTGGGCTTGACGTAGACTTGTAGCGGTGGCTGGCCGTTGAGCTCGATGGCCATGTTGACTACGTTGCCGCCGGCGATGAGAGAGTAGGGTGGGGTATCGGTCCAGCCGCCGGCAAGGTCGATGCGCACCGATGAACGCCCCCAGACAATCTGGTCGGGGTAAACGCTCAGGCGCGGGCGCACGTCGGCGTCGGCAATCTCGGCGAGAATCTCGCTGCGCAGCAGTCCGAACGCGGCGTTCTCGTCGGGGCGGCCGTCGAGTCCGCGGAGCGAGTCGATGCGCGAGCGGAGGATATGATTGCGTATGCGGGTCATCGCCGGGGCTTCGGGAATCGCTGCCGGTTTCTCCAGCCCGAGGTCGACGAAGCTTTGGGCGGTGTCGGCGAGGTCGAGCTGATAGAACACGCTCAGTTTATAGTTGTCGGCGAGATAGGTCCAGTTGTCGCGGCGGAAGGCGAGGCGCTGGGCATAGAGGCGCGTGAGGTTGGCCGATGCTGAGATGCCGTCGGCCGAGAGGCGCGGGCTTTCGAGCCATATTTCCCGACCGGTGCAGCTCGCGGGCTCGGAGATCATCCATTTCGCCACGGTTTCAATCTTGTCGACCGAGTCGACCACGGCGAAGAGCGGGAAGTTCTGGATGTCGGTCGAGGGCGGGCAGTCGAGGGCGATAAGGTCGATGTCGCGCGCGGCGGCCCATTCCGTAAGGCTGCCGCCGAGGAAGCGAGTTGCGGGGTCGCCCACGGCTCCGCGCATGGCGTCGTCGATGCCGTAGGGGCGCACTGCCCAGCTCTCGTCGCCAATCGGCACGATGTCGAGGCATACTTTCGGCGGAATGGAGATGTGCCAGTCGTTGACGGGTACGCCGGTGATGATATTGTCGCTGCTGAGCTGCCATCCGGCGCTGATGTTGCTGTTCTCAACCCATACGCGCTCGTTGGCCTCGGTCAGGCGGTAGCCCATCAGGGCGTTCTGGACAAACAGGGCAGGGCTGGCCTTGATTTTTCGCTGAATGATTTTCCGCTGGTCGACGACGCGATGTTGCAGCGCGAGCGTAGAGGATATCAGCTCGCGCGACGTGCCGAAATGATAGAACTCGCCGTCGTGGAGCGGGACTACGGCAACCGTCAGCTCGGCAACTTCCGCGTCGTCGGCCGAGGGGTGAGTTCCGAGTGCGCGGCCAAAGTCGCTGTAGAGGTCGTAGAATCCTATATCGCCGTCGGCGTTTTGGCTGCGCTTAATCAGCAGCTCCATGGCGCGGTCGGAGAGGAGCCAGATGCCTACGTCCATCAGGAACAGGTGGGTTTCGGCGAGGCGCTCCATCTCGGCCACCGTGGGCTTCTGGAGCATGAAGTCGAGCTGCTCGGGTGCGGAACGGCGCGAGGCGAACACGCCGTGGTGTGAGGCGAGTTCGGCGTCGACCCAGATGCCGTAGCAAACTACGTCGGCCTCGGGCACGCGGACATTGCTCTCGCCGGCGCGGACGAGCACGTCGCCGCTGGCAATGAGGGTGTTCAACCCGGCGGGGGCGCGGTCGATGATGCTTTCGTAGAGTGGCAGCTGAAGCGACAGAAGATTCTGCGAGAGCCTCTGGCCGCGTGCCCAGCGGAACACGGGCACGGGCGTCAGAATCTTGCCCGTCGGGGCGTAGGCGGGCAGGCGGCGGCTTTGTCCGCCGGCGTGGATGATGATTTTGCGGCGGCTGAGCGACGCTTCGGGGTCGCTTAGCAGCCATTGACGGATAAGCCAGGCTGTGCCGCCTCCGGAACCTACTTTGAGGCCGGCAGGGTCGGACGTGGCAAACCATTCGTCGCGCGGCAATCCTTCGAGGCTGTTGAATTTCGGCGCCAAGTCGGGCGGTAGCGACAGAAGTTTATAGGTGGTTGTAGGTTCCATGATGAGAATATAAGATGTTTGGTTATAGTCTGTTTGCCGGAGAGCGACACGGCGCGGCGGTTGCAAAGTTAACAAAACTTAATATGTTTTCAAAAATTCTGCGTAACTTTGCGCCCTGATTACATTGA
>CAYNSG010000102.1:0-3063 GCA_964399885.1 uncultured Bacteroides sp. | reverse complement strand
CAGTAAAATGAATTTATCCGGACCGGTCGATTTCCGACCAAAACTAATCTCCGCTCTCCGCAACTATTCAGCATCACGTTTCAAATCCGACCTCATCGCAGGCGTGGTTGTCGGCATTGTAGCCTTGCCTCTTGCAATTGCATTCGGTATAGCCAGCGGCGTCAGCCCGACGGTTGGTTTAATCACCGCCATCATCGGTGGCTTCCTCGTTTCGGCGCTGGGCGGCTGCTCGGTGCAGATTGGCGGCCCGACGGGTGCTTTCATCGTTATCGTCTATAATATTATTGCCACCTACGGGCTCGAAGGGCTCGCAATAGCCACGCTGATGGCCGGCTTGATACTCGTAGCCTTGGGTATCTTCCACCTGGGCACCGTCATCAAGTTTATCCCCTACCCGATTGTCGTAGGCTTCACCGCCGGCATCGCGCTGACAATCTTCTCGACGCAGATCAACGACCTTTTCGGCATGGGGCTCACCGACCTGCCGAGCGAGTTTATCCCCAAGTGGGGGCGCTATCTGACGTCGTTTGGCCGCACTGACTACGTTACGCTCGGCGTAGGACTCGTCTCGCTGCTGATAATCATTCTTACGCCGAAGATTTCAAAGAAGCTTCCCGGCGCGCTGTTGGCAATCATTATCATGACGGTTGCCGTATGGTTTCTCAACGCAATGCCGGGCTTCCATGTGGAGACAATCGGCGACCGCTTCGGCAATCTGCCGACCGACATTCCCCAGCCCCGCGGCTTTGAGCTGACAATGGCTACAATCAACAGCCTGCTGCCGTCGGCGTTCACTATCGCCATCTTGGGCGCTATCGAATCGTTGCTGTCGTCGACCGTTGCCGACGGTATCACCGGCTCGCGCACCAACTCCAACACCGAGCTTATCGGACAGGGCATCGCCAACATCGTCGTGCCGTTCTTCGGCGGCATTCCCGTTACCGGCGCCATTGCCCGCACGATGACCAACATCACCAACGGCGGCCGCACGCCCGTGGCCGGCATCATCCATGCCGTTGTTCTGCTGCTCATCTTCCTGTTCATGATGCCGCTGATTAATTTGGTGCCGATGTCGTGTCTGGCAGCCGTGCTCGTTATGGTAGCCTACAACATGAGCGGCTGGCGCACCGTCAAAGCAATGCTCAAGAATCCGAAGGGCGACATCACGGTGCTTATCGTCACATTCCTGCTCACTGTCGTGTTCGACCTTACTATAGCCATCGAAATGGGCCTGCTGCTCGCAATCATCCTGTTCCTGCGCCGCGTCATGGAGAACACTCAGGTAAGAGCCTACAGCGGTCAGCTCGACGTTGCCGAGGGCTCGGAGGCTACGACCCATGAGGTGCTCGACGTTGCTGAGGGCGTTTCGGTCTACGAGATCGACGGCCCGTTCTTCTTCGGCGTCGCCACGAAGTTCGACGAGCTTATGCGCACGTCGATGCGCCGCAAGCCTATTGTCCGCATCCTGCGCATGCGCCGAGTGCCGTTTATCGATGCCACGGGTGTCCACAACCTTGAAATCCTCATACGCGCCTCGCAAAACGAGGGAATCCACGTGGTGCTCTCGGGCGTTAATCCCAATGTGCGCGAAGTGCTCAAGCATTCCGGCATTATCGGGTTGCTCGGCGCCGACCACGTCTGCGACCATATCACCCGCGCCGTGGCCATGGCCAACAGCATCGTTACGCGCGAGGAAGCCGCCCGCTCCGCCCGCCATCATTAAGCCCCCGGCGGGCGCTGAGTTGTCCCGGCCAAAGTTTAATTGCCCCTCTTCCGGCTTGTTGGAGGCTCGTTGGAAGAGGGGCGAATCGTATCCGAAATATACCCCGGCGGGGCGATAATCGCAGTTTTTTGTAAAAATCGCGGTTATAATCGCAAAAATTTGTACCTTCGTGACTCCTTAATCGCAATTTTTTGTATGGCTATTAAAATTGACACCCAAAAAGAGATTGTTTTCGGTTCGTCTGATCCGAATGTGTCTCGCGTTATTACGAAGAAAGAACAAGATGGCGAACTTCGTAAGGTAGCACCGCGTATCTATACAACCAATCTAAAAGATAGCTTGGAACATATCGTGCGCCGTAACCTGATGGATATACTTGTGTATCGTTATCCGAATGCAATAATAAGTCACCGAAGCGCCAAAGAGATGAGGCCGACTGCTACGGGCGACTTCTTTCTGACGAATTCAACAACCCGTCGAGTGACAGATTTGCCGGGAATCACTCTTAATTTTGTTAAGGGCCCAAAGCCTATATCTACCGACATCCCATTTGTGGGCTTGCATATCTCCGGCGAATACAGATATATGCTGGAGAATATGCAAGTTTCAAGAAAGTCGGGCGATCAATCGCGTGTTCTGCCTGTGAGTGTTATAGAGAATAAGCTTGAACAAATCCTGCTTACGGGCGGTGAAGATCGGCTAAATCAATATCGTGATGAATTGCGTAGTGTCGCCGATGAATTGGGTATGCAAGAAGAGTTTGCTAAAATTAATAGCATTATATCAGCATTACTGTCGACACACGATGCGAATGTCTTGACGACGGATTCGGCCAAAGCAATAGCTGCCGGAAATCCTTTCGATGCAACAAGAGTAGAATTGTTTGAGATTCTCTTTGATGAGATAAAAGATCGTTATTTCATGATACGAAATAATCGAAATACCGACGAGGAATCGTTCCGTCTGTTCTCATTCTTCGAAAGCTATTTTTCAAATTATATTGAAGGGACAGAGTTTGATATAGAAGAGGCAAAAGCAATTGTCGATTCCGGCATACCTTTGCCCCGGCGTGATGAAGACTCTCATGATATTATAGGTACGTTCAAAATTTTGTCGAATCGTACAGAAATGATGCGGACACCATCGTCACCAAACGAATTATTTTCAATACTTAGCCATCGTCACAATGTGCTTCTTGAAGGCCGGCCACATATGAATCCCGGCGTTTTCAAGATGAGAAATAACCGTGCCGGACAGACGGAATTTGTAGACCATAAGCTTGTTAAGGGTACCCTCTCTCAAGGTTTCAAATATTATGCGGCTTTGACCGATCCTTTTGC
>CAYNSG010000101.1:3880-8328 GCA_964399885.1 uncultured Bacteroides sp. | reverse complement strand
GCAAAAAATAACCGACTATGGATTGGCTTGACGCACTTCTGTTGGGAATCGTCCAGGGGCTGGCAGAATATCTTCCGATAAGCTCCAGCGGGCATCTTGAGATTTGCCGAGAAATTCTCGGACTGAAACTTGTCGGCGCCGAGGCGCTCGAATTCGACGCGGCGCTCCACGTGGCTACGGTGTTGAGCACCATCGTTGTGCTCTGGCGCGAGTTTGTGCCGCTCTGCGTTTCGTTCTTCACGTTCAGGCGCGACGACCGTACCACCTACGTCCTGAAAATACTCCTCTCGTGCATTCCGGTGGCTATAATCGGTCTGTGCTTCAAGGACTATGTAGAGAACTTTTTCGGCAGCGGACTGACCATCGTCGGCACCTGCCTGATTATCACCGCCGGATTGCTCACTTTCGCAAGCATTCGTAATAAATCGAACCAAGCCGTAGCCCCTCAGCCCGCCACGGCCGAAACCGACTACCGGTCGATAGGCTGGTTCACAGCCCTGGCTATGGGCGTTGCGCAGGCTATAGCCATCCTGCCCGGACTCAGCCGCTCGGGCACAACGATTGCCACCGGCCTGCTGCTGGGCAACCGCCCCGGAGCCGTGGCTAAATTCTCGTTCTTCATGGTCATCATCCCGATTCTCGGCGAGGCTCTGCTGAGCATTAAGGATATGATTGGCGGCACAAGCGAGATGGCAGCAAGCATCGGCTTTCTGCCGTTGGCTGTCGGATTTATCGCAGCCTTCGTCAGCGGTTGCGCCGCATGCCGCTGGATGCTTGAAATAGTGAAGAAAGGCAAACTTATATGGTTTGCTGTCTACTGTGTGGTTGTAGGATTAATCTGTCTGATCTGGTGAGCGGAGTGAATTTTCTCGAAGGCACGACGCTTTATGTCGACAAGCCTTTGGGCTGGACATCGTTTGACGTGGTGAAGCGTATACGCAGCACTCTGCTGCGGAGCATGCACATGAAGAGGATGAAGGTGGGCCACGCCGGCACGCTCGATCCGCTCGCTACGGGCGTGATGATCGTCGTCACCGGAAAGTCGACCAAGTTGATCGATTCGCTGCAGGCCGGAGTGAAGGAGTATGTCGCCACGATTGCTTTGGGAGCCACCACCCCCTCGTTCGACCTCGAAACCGAAATCGACGCCACCTACCCTACCGACCATATAACCCGCGAGGCGGTTGAAAGCGTGCTCCGGCGCTTCACGGGGCGCATCGAGCAAGTGCCCCCGAAATTCTCGGCCTGCAAAATCGACGGCCAGCGGGCGTATAATATTGCAAGAAAAGGCGATGAGGTTGAACTTAAGCCGAAAATACTTGTAATTGACAATATAGAGCTCATTGAATTTTCGCCGACCGCGATAACCGTGCGCGTTGTATGCAGCAAAGGAACGTATATCCGCGCCCTTGCCCGCGACATCGGCGAGGCGCTCGGCTCGGGCGGACATCTGACCGCGCTGCGACGCACCCGCGTGGGCGACACGACGGTCGACAAATGCCTGACGGTCGACGAGATGGTGAAATATCTTCAAGAAGTTGAAATAATAATGCCTGAGAAGGATACAAAATAGAGATTAAAATGAAACTCTCACAATTCAAATTCAAGCTGCCCGAAGAGCTCATCGCTGAGCATCCGGCACACAACCGCGACGAATCGCGCATGATGGTTCTCAACCGAGCCACAGGCGAGATTGAACACCGTGTATTCAAGGATATCATCAACTATTTCGCCGACGGCGACATCTTCGTTTTCAACGACACGAAGGTTTTCCCCGCTCGTCTGTTTGGCAACAAAGAGAAAACCGGCGCACGCATCGAGGTGTTCCTTCTGCGCGAGCTCAATGCCGACAACAAGCTTTGGGACGTGCTCGTTGAGCCCGCACGTAAAATACGCATTGGCAACAAACTCTATTTCGGCGAGGACGAATCGCTCGTTGCCGAGGTTATCGACAACACTACCTCGCGCGGCCGCACGCTGCGTTTCCTCTACGACGGCCCCCACGATGAGTTCAAGAAAACCCTTTTCAGCTTGGGAATGACTCCCCTGCCCTACTATATCAAGCGCGAGCCCGAGGCCGACGATGCCGAACGCTATCAGACAATTTATGCCGACAAGGAGGGCGCAGTAATGGCTCCCGCTGCCGGACTGCACTTCAGCCGCGAGCTGCTGAAACGTCTTGAAATTAAAGGCATCCACCGGGCATTCATGACCGTCCACAGCGGCTTGGGCAACTTCCGCGAAATCGATGTCGAGGACCTCACGAAACATCGCATGGACTCCGAGCAGATGGAGATTACCCAGGCGCTCGTCGATATGGTCAACGGAGTGAAGGACAATGAACATCGCGTCTGCGCCGTGGGCACATCCGTTCTACGTGGCATCGCCAGCGCCGTCAGCATGGGCGGCCACATGAAGACATTCTCGGGCTGGTCGAACAAATTCATCTTCCCGCCCTACGACTTCACCGTCACCGACGCCCTGGTGACAAACTTCCACCTCCCCTACTCAATAATGCTCATAATGGCAGCTGCATTCGGAGGATATGACTTCGTAATGCACGCCTACGACGAGGCTATCAAAGAAAAATATAAATTCGGAGCCTACGGCGACGCCATGCTGATTGTCTGATGGGTAGCGCATATCTCACGATTGCCGGACCGGCTGAAGGCATCTATCGTGAGAAAATGAGCCGTTTCCTCGCCTTTGCTTTTCCGGTGACAACCGCCGACGAAGCAAAGGCGACGGTGAAACGCGTTGCCAATGAATACCACGACGCCCGTCACGCCTGCTGGGGATATATCCTCGGCGCCGACGGACACGAATATCTGTCGTCCGACAACGGTGAGCCCTCGGGCACTGCCGGCCGGCCGATTCTCGGCGCCATCCGCTCCGCCGGGCTGACGAATGTGCTCGTCGTAGTTGTGCGCTATTTCGGCGGCATAAAACTCGGCACATCGGGGCTCATCGTCGCCTACAAAGAAGCCGCACGGCTCGCCCTCGAAGCCGCCGAAAAAGTCGAAGCCCACGAGATGTCGACCCTGACGTTCACCTTCCCCTACCAGTCGATGAACCCCGTCATGCAGCTCCTCAAAGCCACCCCCTCGGCCACAATCATCGCGCAGCAATTCGACAACACCTGCTCCATCACCCTCACCCTCCCCGCCGACGACTCCCCCGCCCTCGCCTCCCGCCTCACCGCCATCTCCGGCCTCTCCCTCCAACCCTTATAAGATTCAACTATTTCTCCCACTTTGCACGAAATGTTAAAGCTAAATAATTATGACACAACAAGAATTTTTATCCTACCGTTTTAGCTCAGGGCAAGAGCCAAGCGACGAAATGCTTAATCAACTCATGGAGAATGCCGCACGTAAAGTCCGGGAATCAAACCATGAGGCAAATACTCAATTTTTTGAGAATCTACGTCGCGAGTGCGAAGTTGCTAAAGCAAAAGCCTCACAACAAAGCTCCGAATCGCTATGAGAAAGGATTGGAGAAATATTCTTCCTGATAAATAATTTTTACAGCAGCTAATGGAAGCAACTTTTCTGTTTATCATAGAGATGATTGGCACCGTCGCCGCCGCGATTTCCGGCATCCGCCTCGCCGCCACCAAAAATTTCGACTGGTTCGGGGCATACACCGTCGGACTCGTCACAGCCATCGGCGGTGGCACCGTGCGCGACGTGCTGCTCGACATCCCCGTTTTCTGGATGCAGACATGGTGGTATCTCGGTGTCACGGCGCTCTCGCTCGTTACCGTTATTGCCTTCCGCAGCATCCTCGTCAGCCGCGACCGCATGCTGTTTATTTTCGACAGCCTCGGGCTGGCGCTCTTCTGCGTAATCGGCATTCAGAAAACCCTGGCAATCAACTACCCGATGTGGGTTGCTGCTGTCATGGGAATTATTACGGGTGCCTTCGGCGGCGTGATGCGCGACATACTGATCAACGAGGAGCCCCTCGTGTTCCGTAAAGATATCTACGCCACGGCGTGCCTTGCCGGCACTATCGTCTACTGGCTGATTTTCGAGGCCGGCGGCGCACCCTGGGCACAGCAGCTTTTCTGCGCCCTGACGATTATCATCCTCCGCGTGCTTGCGCTGAAATACAACCTCTCGCTCCCGACGCTCGCAATGCTCAAACCCTCTCAAAAACTTAAAAACGAAGCTGATGGCAGCCCCCGTAGCCGATAAAGAGAAACTGCAGAAACTCGCCACGGGTAGCCTTGCACGGCTGCTCTGGGAGTATAGCCTGCCGGCTGTGGTGGGCACGCTCGTCATGTCGCTCTACAACGTCATCGACCGCATCTTCATCGGCCAAGGCGTCGGCACCGAGGCCATCGCCGGTCTGGCTATCACCTTCCCGGTAATGAACCTCTCGAGCGCCATCGGACTGCTCATCGGTGCCGGCGCGGCGGCAAGAGTGTCGATAATGCTCGGCGC
>CAYNSG010000101.1:0-3780 GCA_964399885.1 uncultured Bacteroides sp. | reverse complement strand
TTCATCTTCGTGCTCGGCTGGGGCATCAAGGGCGCAGCCATAGCCACCGACATTGCCATGACCTGCTCGATGTGCTTCGTGCTCGCCCACTTCATGCGCCGGGGTTCAACGCTGCGCTTCACGCGCGGCATCTACCGCTTGCGCCGCCGAATCGTAGTAGGCATCATCTCCATCGGCGCCGCCCCCTCGATTGTCAACCTCGCCGGCAGCGCCGTCAATGTCATCATCAACACGTCGCTCTATCGCTACGGCAGCGATAATGCCGTCGCCGCCGCCGGAATCTTCACGACCTTCACGTCACTTATCGTCATGATTGTCATCGGCATCTGCCAGGGCATGCAGCCTATTGTCGGATATAACTACGGCGCCGGACGCTCCGACCGCCTCAAGCGCGTTTTTTGGCTCGCCGTAGGCTGGAGCACAATCATCACCACCCTCGGATTTGCAATCGGAATGCTCTTCCCGCGACTTATTGCCCGTGCTTTCACCACCGACGAGCAGCTTATCGACGTGACTGCCAACGCCTTCACCCACGCCATGCTCGTCTTCGCCTTCGTCGGCTTCCAGGTTGTCAGCACAACGTTCTTCCAGTCAATTGGTCGCGCCGGAAAGTCAATATTCCTGAGCCTCACGCGCCAGGCTATATTCCTCATCCCCCTGCTGTTACTGCTCCCAAGGTTCTGGCAGCTCAACGGCGTTTGGCTCTCCTTCCCCATCTCCGACGCCGTCGCCACAATCGTCACCGCCATATTGATTGTTCATCAGCTCCGCCAAATCACGCATGGGCAAGTGAGGCAATAATCCCGCCCCGGCAGCGTTTATCTGATATGACTCTGAGACAACTAACTTTCAGCCTGCTGACGCTTATCGCCGTCGCCCTCTGCGGATGCCGCGGACCGAAGCTTGCCGTCGCCGACGCGCAGATGGAGCGGGGAGAGTATGCTGCCGCTGCCGACACCTACCGCAAGCTCTACAACAAGCTCAAAAAGCCATCGCAGCGCCTTGAGCGCGCCGACGTGGCGTTCAAGATGGGCCTTGCCGACGAGAAATTGGCACGTTACGCCCGCGCCGCCGCCGACTTCCGCAACGCCCTGCGCTACGGCTCGCCCGACAGCACGGCTCAGCTGCGCATGGCGCGTTCGCTCCACGCCGCAGGACGCTATGCCGAAGCCGCCGAGGCCTACGAACAGTTCCTCATGCTCCAGCCTCGCAGCGCGGCAGCCGCCGAAGGACTCCGCGGAGCGCGCATGGCCGCCGCCATGAAAGCCTCGCCGACCCGCTACCGCGTTGTCCGCGACCGCCTCGCCAACTCGCGCCGCTCCGACTACTCCCCCACCCTCGCCGGTGCTGACCGACTCTACTTCACTACAACCAACGAGAAAGCCACCGGCGACGCCCGCAGCGAAGTAACCGGCATGAAACGCGCCGATATCTGGACGATGGGCAAGGACGAACAGGGGCGGTGGACTCGACCCGAGCCGGCCGGTGGCGAAATAAATACCGATGCCGAGGAGGGCACCCCCGCGCTTAACCCCGACGGCTCACAAATGTTCTTCACCCGCGCCCGCAAATCGGATACCGCCGACCGCCGTACCGAAATCTGGGTGTCGCGCCGAGCCGACGCCGCCTGGAGCGAGGCCACCCAAACCGACCTCATCGACGACACACTCTACAACTACGCCCACCCCGCCGTATCGCCCGACGGACGTTGGCTCTACTTTGTCAGCGACCGCCCCGGAGGGTTCGGCGAAACCGACATCTGGCGCGTAGCCATCAACGAATCCGGCGCCTTCCCCGAAAACCTCGGCCCTACCGTCAACACCCCCGGACGCGAAATGTTTCCAACCGTGCGCACCGACTCGCTGCTCTATTTCTCGAGCGACGGACATGCCGGGCTCGGCGGACTCGACATCTTCTGCGCCCGCCTGACCCCCTCGGGAGTCTGGGACATCGCGAACATGGGCGTTCCGCTCAACTCCGAGGCCGACGATTTCTCGATGACCTTCCTCCCCGGCGCCGAAGCCGGATTCTTCAGCTCCAACCGTGGCGACGCCCGTGGATATGACCATATCTACTCCTTCGAGCGCCCCGAGCTGCAAATCACAATCTCCGGGTTCGTTACCGACATGGAAGAGGAACCCATAGCCGGAGCTACGGTAAGAATCGTTGGCCGCGACGGCGTGAACCGACGCACCGCCACGCGCGACGACGGCTCGTTCTCCTTCCCGATCGACCGCGGCGTAAGCTACGTAATGCTCGCCGGGGCCAAGGGCTACCTCAACGCCCGCCAGGAGTTTACATCCGACTCGGCTGAGGCCGACGCCGCCTACGAGGTCGACTTCATGCTCGCCTCGCTCACAGAGCCTAACGTCGTCGAGAACATCTTCTACGACTTCGACCGCGCCACGCTCCGCCCCGAATCGAAAGGCGCGCTCGACTCGCTCGTCACTACTCTCCGCGAAAATCCCGAGATAAGCATCGAAATGTCGTCGCACACCGACCGCGTAGGCGCCGAAGCCTACAACCTGCGCCTCTCCGACCGCCGCGCTAAAGCCGTTGTCGACTATCTGATTGAAGCCGGAATCGACCCCGCGCGACTTTCATGGCACGGCTACGGCAAATCGCAGCCCAAGCGCGTAACCAAGCGCGTGGCTCGCCTATATCCGCAGTTCCCCGAAGGCACTCTGCTCGACGAGGAGTTTGTCGATACCCTCTCCGACGACGACCGCGCCGCCGCCGACCAGATAAACCGCCGCACAGAATTCCGAGTAACATCAACATCGCTCAAATGAACTTCCGCACCGAACTCCGACCCTCAGAAATCGCCTCGCGGCGATTCATTGAGCACAGCGACATGATTGTCGCCATCGGCTCATGCTTCGCCGAGAATGTGGCGCGGAAGATGAGCGCCGACCTGATGACCGTCTGCGCCAACCCCCTGGGCACGATGTTCAACCCCGCGTCAATCGACCAAACCATCACGCGACTCGCCGAACACCGACTCTTCACCGCCGACGACCTCTTTGAAAACCAAGGACTATGGCGCACATTTGACGCCCATTCGCGCCTCGCCGACCCCGACCCCGCCCGTGCGCTAGAAAAGCTCAATGAGGCGGTCAGCGCCGGCGCCGGCGCCGTTAGCCGCGCGTCGACTTTTATCCTCACCCTCGGCACGGCGTGGGTGTTCACCGACGTCGCCAACAACCGCGTCGTCGCCAACTGCCATAAACTCCCCGCCAACCGATTCGACCGCACGTGTCTGACCGTCGACCAAGCCGGCGCAGCCTTGCAGCACGCCATGGCGACGCTGCTAACCGTTGCCCCCGAAGCCACGGTGATTCTCACCGTCAGCCCCGTCCGCCATCTCGCCGACGGGCTCCACGGCAACAACATCTCCAAAGCTACGCTCATGCTCGCCGCCGAAGCCGTAGCCAACTCTCTCCCCGAGGTTGTCTACTTCCCCGCCTTCGAGCTGCTCAACGACGACCTCCGCGACTATCGCTTCTATGCCGCCGATATGCTCCACCCCTCCGAAACGGCTATCGACTACATCTATGAGCGTTTCGCCGAGAGCTTCTTCACGCCCGCAGCCGTAGCTGCCTGCAGCGAATGCCGCAAACTATCCCGGCGTCTCGCCCATCGGGCCGAAAACTCCTCGGCCGCCGATGCCATATTTGCCGTCGAAACCGACCGCCAACTCAACGAACTCCGCAAGAAATACCCCTATAAGTAACTCTTAAAAATTAGCTTTGAATGAATTTTCAGGGATTTTTGATTGAT
>CAYNSG010000100.1:0-8400 GCA_964399885.1 uncultured Bacteroides sp. | reverse complement strand
TAAAAATATGAATACAACAGAACTACTTTTGAAAACGTTGTTTTGCTGTAGCGCATGCGACGGTGAGATAGCTTCCGAAGAAATTGAGTTGGTCAAAAATCTTACCGAACAACAAGAGATATTCAACGGTATAAACGTTGAAGACACTCTCAATAAATATGTCGATGAAATCAACTTTGAGGGAAAACAATTCCTGCGTTCCTACCTGAACGAGCTTTCAGATGCGGAATTGTCTGAAGCAGACCAAATCAAGTTAATTGATTTGGCCATTCAAATGATTGAAGCAGACAATCAAATCCTATACTCCGAAGTAAAGTTCTTCAAGAAAATTCGCTCTCGACTGACTGTAGAAGATAGTTCAATCCTTGAAGCTCTGCCCGAAAGTGAGGATTACCTTTTGCCCGATATATCATCAGAGGACAAAGATTTTGAAGAAGTGGGTAACTTCCAACAGATTTCTTTTGATACTCAAATCTGACTGATTCAAAACAATTAGAAGAACGTCAACTAAAACTGGTGAGTTTTAGCTGTTCGGTTTAGTTCGGGCTTTATATCTGGTATCTACCCGAATTTAACCAAGTGTTTTTTAGCTGCGTATCATCTGTTGTGATTTTGAGGTTAGTTTAATTGAGCTATCTACAGGGGCGGGGAAATGTGAATAAATGAAAATGGGGGGGGAGAGTTGGTGGGTTGAAATTTGGCGGTATCGTTATTTTGGATTAACTTTGAGGGCGTAAACACGCACCGCCAAGCTCCAATAAGAATAACTATCGATATGGAGGAGATAACATCTATATTCAACCATTTCATTACGCAATTCGGCAGCATCGACATCGCTGAGGCCGAATTTAAGAAAGCAATCCATGAAGACGATAAGCTCCATGAGCTTTATCGCGAATGGTGTCATGAAGTAGGGAGTACGGAAAAAACAGGATTCTTAGACTATGCCGACGAGTATCTCGATCGGCAAAACGACGTTTGGGATTCATTGTCTGACTATGACGACGACCGCTTCTGACATCCGACGCATGCCTGCCGAGTGGGAGCTCAGCTCTGCAGTCCTACTCTCCTGGCCACATGAGAATACGGATTGGAACTATATGCTCGACGAGGTCACGGCTTGCTATCGGCAGCTCGTCGAGGCGTTTGCAGCCCGGCATATCCCCGTCGTTATCGTGGCTCCCGACACGGCTGCCGTGAAACAACAACTGACAGGAATCGAAACGTCGGGCATCCTTTTCTTCGATGTTGCGACAAACGACACCTGGACCCGCGATTTCGGCCCGATAACGGTCGAGGAGGGCGATTCGTTGAAAGTGCTCGACTTCAAATTCAACGGCTGGGGGCTTAAATTCGCAGCTTGTTTCGACAACCTGGTGACGAGCAAAATGTGTGGCGCCTCGCTCATTGTTGCTCCTCGCGAGAATCATCTCAGCTTCGTGCTCGAAGGTGGTTCCATCGAATCGGACGGCAACGGTACGATTCTGACGACAGCCGAATGCCTCATGTCGCCGAATCGCAACGGCGCAATGTCGCGCGCGGAAATCGAGGCGTATCTCAAATCGGCTCTCGGAGCAAAACGCATTCTTTGGCTCAACTCGGGCGCACTCGCCGGCGACGACACCGACAGCCATGTCGACACACTCGCACGAATCGCACCCCACGATACGATAATCTTTACCGGCTGCGACGACCCTGCCGACTGCCATTACGCCTCGCTGAAGGCAATGGAAGATGAGATTTGTCAACTGCGCACCGTCGATGATCGTCCCTACAATCTGATTCGCCTGCCGCTGCCCGATGCGCAGTTCGATGAGGAGGGCAACCGGCTACCGGCAACGTATTGCAACTATCTGGTGCTCCCCGAAGCTGTGTTTATGCCCACCTACGGCAACCCGCTGAAGGATATGACTGCCGCTCAGATGCTTCAAATGGTGTTTGAGAAGGAGGTTGTCAGCATCGATTGCCGCCCGTTAATCAAGCAACACGGCTCGCTTCACTGCGCTACAATGCAGCTGCCGACGAAAACCCTATGTATATGAGTTCGCGTATGAAAGTAGGAATTATTCAACAACATAAATCGGCCGACGTTGCCGAAAATCGCCGTCGGCTCGCCGAAGCCGTCAGACGCCTTGCCGCCAAAGGCGCTCAGCTGATTGTCAATCAAGAGCTTCACGATTCGCTCTATTTCTGCCAGGTTGAATCGACCGATAATTTCGACCTCGCAACATCGCTCTGTTCCGACGCTACTGAATTCTACAGCAATCTGGCCCGCGAAGCCGGCGTTGTGCTCGTCACCTCGCTCTTTGAGCGCCGCGCAGCCGGACTTTATCACAACACGGCCGTTGTTTTCGACGCCGATGGCAGCGAAGCCGGGCGTTATCGCAAGATGCACATTCCCGACGACCCCGCCTACTACGAAAAATTCTATTTCACCCCCGGCGATCTCGGATTCGAACCGATTTCGACATCCGTCGGGCGTCTTGGCGTACTCGTATGCTGGGATCAATGGTATCCCGAAGCTGCCCGCTTGATGGCACTCAAGGGCGCCGACTTGCTGATTTATCCCACGGCCATCGGCTGGGAATCGTCGGACACCGACGACGAAAAGTCGCGCCAACGCGAGGCTTGGATTACGGTGCAACGCGGACATGCCGTGGCTAACGGTCTGCCGGTAGTAACCGTCAACCGCACAGGTCACGAAGCCGACCCTTCGGGCGCTACCGGAGGCATTCAATTCTGGGGTTCGAGCTTCATTGCCGGTCCACAAGGCGAACTGCTTCACCTGTCCCCGTGCGATGAGGAAGATGAAGCAGTCATAGAGGTTGATATGAAGCGCTCCGAACAAGTTCGCCGCTGGTGGCCGTTCCTTCGCGACCGTCGCATCGACGCCTATGGCGGTCTCACCAAGCGCTTTCTTGACTAAAGTCTAAAACACTATTATTCAATGCAGACCGAACCTGGAAGGCGTCGCAGGTTGTAGCCCGACGCCATCACTTCGCCGTAGGCTCCGGCTGAGCGTATGGCGAACAGGTCGCCGCGTTTCACATCCGGGAGCATAACGTCTTTATCGAACACGTCGCTCGACTCGCAGATCGGTCCGACTACATCATATTTTTTCAGCGGGCCTTTACCGGTGAGATTTTCTATCTTATGATGCGCTTGGTAGAGGGCCGGACGAATCAAGTCGGTCATGCCGGCGTCGACTATCGCAAAGTTCTTAACCGAGCCTTTCTTGACATACAAAACCTTAGTAATCAACGAGCCGCATTGAGCAACGATTGCTCTGCCCAACTCAAAATGAAGCTCTTGGCCGGGGCGAAGACGAAGTCGGCGATGGAAGGTCGCGAAATATGTCTTGAAGTCAGGCACGGGGTGTGCGTCGGGGTCATCATAGTCGATTCCCAAGCCGCCGCCAACATTTATCGTAGGGAACTGAATGCCAAGCGATTCATAATGGTCCTGAAGAGCATTTATGCGGTCGCAAAGCAATCCGAACGGCGCGAAGTCGGTAATCTGCGAACCGATATGGAAATGTAGCCCGCGGAAATCAATCACGTCGCTCGCTATAGCCTTCTCAATCAACGGCTGAAGCATCGACATCGCCACGCCGAATTTATTCTCGGCCAAGCCCGTCGTGATGTAGTGATGAGTGTGAGCATCGACCTCGGGATTGACGCGGAACGCTACGGGCGCTTTCTTGTTTAATCGCTTGGCTATCTCTTCGATAACATTAAATTCGGCCTCGCTCTCAACATTGAAGCAAGCTATGCCCATTCGCAACCCCATCTCGATTTCGGCGTCGGTCTTGCCTACGCCGGCAAAAACGATTTTATCGGCTGCAAATCCGTTGCGCAGCGCTGCTTCAATCTCGCCGCCGCTAACAGCGTCGATGCCGCAGCCGTAAGATGCTATGCGTTTAAGTATCTCCGGGTTAGAGTTGGCTTTAGCGGCGTAATGCACGCGAAACCCCGGATAGCGGCTCGCGCGATTCATCTCCTCGAGAGTGCGGTCGAGCAGCCCCATGTCGTAATAGTAGAATGGGGTAGATAGCGTCGAAAAACGCTCTACGGGAAACGACTTCATCAGCTGAAAATGTGTTTACTTAACAAATTGAGTGCCTTAACCTTGTCCTGCTTGCGGACGAGCAATGAGATGTTGTAGTTGCTGCCGCCGTAGGAAATCATGCGCACGGGGATATCTTTCAGCGCATTGACAACCTCAGCCTCAAAACCGCGGTTCTGCCATTCGAGATCGCCGACAACACAGATTATAACCATGTCGCGGTCAACGGTGACGGTGCCGAATTTCTTGAGGTCCTCAAGGATTGCCGGAAGGTTGAGCTCGTTGTCGACCGTAACCGAAACGCCCACCTCCGAGGTGACAATCATATCAATTGAAGTGCGATGTGTCTCGAAAATTTCAAACACTTTGCGCAGGAAGCCGTAGGCAAGGAGCATTCGGCTGCTCTTAATCTTAATAGCCGTGATGTTGTCCTTAGCGGCAACGGCTTTGATTTTATTCGAGGGGCGCGTGTTGTAGATAACCGTTCCGGGGGCATCGGGCTGCATCGTGTTGAGCAGACGAACCGGGATATTGTTCAGTTTCGCCGGAAGCACACACGTAGGGTGAAGAATCTTTGCGCCGAAATATGCCAACTCGGCAGCCTCTTCGAAATGGAGCTCGCTGACGGGCTTAGTGCCTTCAACGAAGCGCGGGTCGTTGTTGTGCATGCCGTCGATATCGGTCCAGATTTCAATCTCTTCGGCATTGATAGCTGCGCCAATCAGCGCCGCTGTGTAGTCACTGCCTCCACGCTGCAGGTTGTCCATCTCGCCGTAGGCGTTCTTGCAGATGTAGCCTTGCGTGATGTAGAGGTCGGCGTCGGGATTATCGGCGAGCAAAGCAGTCAGCTTGTCGTGGATATACTGGCTGTCGGGCTCGGCATTTTTGTCGGTGCGCATGAACTCGAGCGCCGGAAGCATCACGGCGTTAATCCCGCGTTCATACATGTAGTTGATCATCAAAGCGGTCGACATCAACTCTCCCTGAGCAAGAATCTCTTTCTCCTCAAACAGAGTGAAAATCGGCTTGTTGAACGACCGGATGAAATCAAATCTCTCCTTGATAGCTTCGGAAGCCTTCTGCTTATACTCCTCGGTTGAGAAAAGCTCGTCGATCGTAGCGGCGTATTTTGCCTCGAGCTTGTTGATAGTCTCTTTTGCTCCGGTGAGATTCTTTTTGTAGAGATAATCGGAAATCTCAACCAACGTGTTGGTAGTTCCCGACATCGCCGAGAAAACCACGATATTTTTTCCACGGCGCGCCACGAGTTCCGTGACATCCTTCATCCGCTGAGCCGTCCCTACCGACGTGCCTCCAAACTTCAAGACTTTCATTAATAGTTGAATATTACTATGTGTTGTTGTTATTATTCTGATAGAACATGTTTTTTCTCAACCCGCACCACGCGCCCGGGGAAACGGTCGACGAGCGATAGATTGTGAGTTGCCATTATAACAGCTGTTCCCTTCGAAGAAATTTCATGCAGGCCGTTGACAATCTGCTCGCCTGTTGCCGGGTCGAGGTTGCCAGTGGGCTCGTCGGCGAGTATCAGTCGCGGTTTATTGAGCATCGCGCGGGCTATAACGATTCGTTGCTGCTCGCCGCCCGAAAGCTCATGGGGCATTTTATACGACTTGTTGAGCATACCTACGTCGCGAAGAACCTCTTCGATTCGGGCGTCGATAACCGCATGGTCGCGCCAACCGGTGGCGTCGAGCACAAATCGCAGATTGTCGTAGACGTTGCGATCGGTAAGCAGCTGGAAATCCTGGAAAACAATACCTATCTGGCGCCGGAGCATCGGAATGTCGCGGCGGCGAATTTGAGTCAGGTCGTAGCCCATCACCTCGGCGCTACCCGCTGAAATCGGTATTTCGGCATACATCGACTTTAGCAACGAGCTCTTACCGCTGCCCACGCGTCCAATAAGATAGACGAACTCGCCTGCCGAAAGCTGAAAATCAACATCTTTCAGTACCACGAGCTCCTGACGGTGAAGCTCTACGCCGCGATATTCAACAATTGTCCGGTTATCCATTTCTTAATAGCCCATTTCAGAGAGGAACTTGATGCGCATCAGGCGAATCTCATCCTCGGTGTAATCTTCGCCGAGCTGGCGATAAGCCTCGTTAAGGTCGCCGCTCTCACTGTTCTTGAACCAGTCGAAAATCTCCTCTTGCTGGTCGTCGTCGAGAATCTCGTCGATGAAGTAGTTGAGATTAATCTTTGTGCCGGAGTTGACAATCGTCTCGATGTCGTCGAGCAGTTCGGCGAATTCAATGCCGCGCGATTCTGCCAGTTCATCAAGCGGAACCTTGCGGTCAATAGCCTGGATTATAGCAATCTTAACCTTGCTTTTATTGGCAACCGAGCGAACAACGAGGTCCTCCGGGCGGTCAATCTCGTTCTCCTCAACGTGGCGTTTGATAACCTTTACAAACTCAGCGCCATAGCGTTTCGCTTTGCCGGCACCAACGCCCGAGATATTCGCAAGCTCCTCGATGGTCACGGGGTAGGTTGTTGCCATAGCTTCGAGCGAGGGGTCCTGGAATATGATGTAAGGCGGCAGGCTAAGTTCTTTGGCTATCGTCTTACGCAAGTCGCGAAGAATTGAGTAAAGCTCCTGGTCGGCAGCACATCCGGCGCCGCTCTTCAGCGTCTCAACATCTTCGTCCTCGTTAAACTCATTATCTTCAACAATCTTAAACGAAACGGGGTTGGCGAGGAACTCCATTCCTTTGGGCGTCACCTTTACCAATCCGTAGTTCTCGATGTCGCGATCGAGATAACCCGAAATGACTGCCTGACGAATCACGGCTCCGAGATAACGCTCTGAGACCTTATCGGCAACGCCAAAATTCTCAAGCTTCACGTGACCGTAGGATTTCACTTCGGCCGTCACGCGACCACGCATTATATTTATTATGTGTTCAGCTTTAAATCTGTCTTTAAGCGATGATATGGTTTCAATCACCGCACATAAATCATCTTTCGCTTCCACTTTTTTCTTGGGGTTTAAGCAGTTATCGCAATTTCCGCAATTGTCCGGCGAATATTCTTCGCCGAAATAATACAGCAGCGATTTACGCCTACACACACTCGACTCCGCATAGTTGGCTGTCTCTATCAGCAATTGCTTGCCGATAAGTTGCTCAGCCACAGGCTTGTTCTGCATAAATTTCTCCATCTTCTGCAAATCTTTTGCCGAGTAGAAAGTTATGCACTGACCTTCACCGCCATCACGGCCCGCACGCCCGGTTTCCTGGTAGTAACCTTCGAGCGATTTGGGCATATCGTAATGAATCACGAATCTGACATCGGGTTTGTCAATTCCCATGCCGAATGCTATGGTAGCGACTATGACGTCCACTTCCTCTAAGAGAAACGCATCCTGGTTGGCCGAGCGCGTGGCGCCGTCCATTCCGGCGTGATATGCAAGAGCCTTTATGTCATTGACTCTAAGCATTTCGGCGAGCTCTTCAACCTTCTTGCGGCTCAGACAGTAGATAATGCCTGATTTCCCTTCGTTGTTTTTGATGAAGCGGATTATATCCTTATCGATATTGGCGGTTTTCGGGCGGATTTCGTAATAGAGGTTCTCGCGATTGAACGACGACTTGAAAACGTTTGCGTCGAGCATCCCGAGGTTCTTCTGAATGTCGTGCTGAACCTTGGGGGTTGCCGTTGCGGTCAACGCTATGACGGGTCGGTCGCCAATCTCATTGATTATCGGACGAATCCTGCGGTATTCCGGGCGGAAATCATGTCCCCACTCCGAAATACAATGGGCTTCGTCGACAGCGTAAAACGATATTTTGACTGATTTCAAAAACTCTATATTCTCCTCTTTGGTCAGCGACTCCGGAGCGACGTAAAGCAGCTTTGTCTTTCCGGAAGCAACGTCGGCCTTAACTTTGTCGATAGCCGCACGGTTGAGCGACGAGTTCAAGAAGTGGGCCACATCATCCTCTTCGCTGAAGTTGCGCATGGCGTCGACCTGATTCTTCATCAGCGCTATCAGCGGAGATATCACAATGGCTGTGCCTTCCATCATCAACGACGGTAGCTGATAGCATAACGATTTACCTCCGCCGGTGGGCATCAACACGAAAGTGTCGTGGCCGTCGAGAAGGCTTTCCATAATCGCTTCTTGGTTCCCTTTGAATTTATCGAAACCAAAATGTTGCTTAAGAGCTTTTGTGAGGAGAGTGCGGTCAGTCATACACGCTGCTATTTATTTATGGCTTATTATTTCATGTAGCCGGTCAAAAATTAAAATGGTAGTCCGTATTAGCACCTAAGGGTCGCTATGTTGCTGTTATACACCCTGCTCTT
>CAYNSG010000099.1:0-8512 GCA_964399885.1 uncultured Bacteroides sp. | reverse complement strand
AGTTATCCCTTACATGAGATAAGTTGTGGTTGGTAAATGTTTATTTGCACATATTTTTGTAACTTTGCGGCACATGAAAAAGCAATTTGCTATAGCACTGTTGTGTTTGATATGTAGTTTGGGAGTTTTGGCTGCTGTACCTACTCCACTCGTACAACTTCGCTATCGCGTTGGTTATCACGAGGTCGACATCAACTACGAGGATAATGCTCGAGCCTTGAATCTACTGACGCGCGACATTCGCGCCCGCCAGGCCGACTCGCTCCCCGTGGCTGTAGAAGCTTATGCCTTCACCTCGCCCGACGCCGACAACCGCATTGCCATGAACATCGGCGAACAGCGCGCCCGCTCGCTCGGCACAATTCTCGCCTCGCACAATATCATCCCCCCGAACGCCGTCATCGCAAACTATTGTGGCATAGGCTGGGAATGGCTCGCGCGAATGGTTGCCGACTCCGATATCCCTAATCGCGCTACGGTTCTGGAAATCCTCCGTGCCTCCGACCTGCAGATTGCCGCCGGAGTGTCGGCCGACTACTCGTCGCTCCTCATCAGCCGACTCAAGCAAATCGACCATGGCGCAACCTACTCGGAATTGCGCTCGCGCTTCTACCCGGTGCTTCGCAACATGCTCATCGTTGCCTCTGAAAGCGACACTGCCCGCATCTACTACCGCATAGGCTACGACAAAGCCGACCTCGCCTACGCCAACAACGGCCCGCGCCTCGAGCGAGTGCTCCGTTCACTATCCAACAGTTCTAAAAGCCTGACCATCAGCTATGCTGTTGAGCCTGCCGCCGACAACCGCATCTACCACAATGTCGCCATAGGCCGCTTCGGCAAGCTCCGCAACTATATCGCCTCCGTCGCCGACATACCCGCCGACAGCATCCGGTTCCGCCCGGGCATCAACGGCTGGAGCGAACTCGGACGTTTCGTTGCTCTCTCCAACCTCACCCACCGCCGCGAGGTGCTCGAAATCCTTGCCGGCGACGACATGCCCTCGGCCCGACTGCGCGACATCGCCGACCGCGCCCGCGTTGCCATGCTGCGCGACATCGACCGCGGCCACACCTACTCCATCATCGCCAAACGCTTCTTCCCGGCGCTGCGCAACACGCTGCTTGCCCGCGTCGTTACCCCCGAAGCCGACGACTCGGCCGACGCCCGCGATGAGATTATCAAAAAAATCTACAGCCCGGCTATCCCCGACGATGTCACTCCCGGACGCTGGAGCCTCAAAACCAACCTGCTCTACGACGTGCTGCTCTCGCCCTCCATTGAGCTCGAATATCATTTCTCGCCCGGATGGAGCGTTGCCCTCGAATACAACATGGCATGGTGGAAAAACACCGGCGACAACCGCACGTATCAGCTCGCCGTAATCTCGCCCGAGGCACGCCACTACTTCTCGGCCGAACGCTCGCCCAACGGACATTTCGTAGGACTGTTTGGCGGATTCACATGGTATGACCTCGCCGGACACCACACCGGGCACCGCGGCGACGGATATTTCGCCGGAGCAACCTACGGCTACTCCTTCCGCCTCTCCAACAAGCTCTCGCTCGAAGCCGCCCTCGGACTCGGATATCTCCACGCTCATTATAAGGACTATACGCCCGTCGACGGTCACCACGTCTACCGCCGCACGCGCAACTCATCGTATTTCGGTCCGTTGAAAGTCCGCCTCGCATTGGTCTGGCATTTCGACACCCTCGTCAAACGTAACCTGAAATGAAACATCTCTCCATAATATTATCACTAATAATTGCAATCGCCGCAACCGGCTGCCGCCAGGAGCTCTGCTACGACCACGAGGGAGTGACCGACGTTGCTTTCGGCTGGGAGAAGGAGTGGGAACGCGACTACGGCCGCAACCACGCCGCCTCGTGGGACGCCACGACCCACGGCTTCGGCTACGATGACCTCCGCCCCGAAGTAGCCACATCGGTTGCCATGATTGCCTACCCCGCTGCCGGCGAACCTTTCAACCTCTTCCTCCCGGCCGAGGGAGCGAAAGTGCCCTCGCTTGCTGCCGGCTCGCTGCTTTTCTACAACGACGACACCGAATGCGTCGTTATCAACGAAGTCGCTTCAATCCCCGACGCCATCGCAACCACTACCGGACGCTCGCGCTCGTCGCTGCAGCCGCTCCACGAAGGCGAACGAACCGTCAACGCCCCCGACGTGCTCTACGCCGCCCTCATCGAGAACCACACCGGAGCCGACTCGCACACAACGACACAACTCGCCGTCGGGATGCGCCCGCTGGTCTACACATATCTCATTCGCTACAACATTGAGCACGGCGGCGAACTCATAAGCCTCGCCCGCGGCGCTTTGGCCGGTATGGCCGAGAAAGTTATGCTCCGCGACGGCTCTACGCCCGCCAATGCCGCTACAATCCTCTTCGACGCCACCGTTTCGGTCGACGGATCTACGGTGACGGCGCGCGTCAGCAGCTTCGGCGTCCCCTCCCACCCCGGATATGCCGACACGTCCAATACGCTCTCGCCCGAAGGACCGTTCACGCTCAACCTTGAGGTGCTACTTCGCGACGGCTCGATGCAGACGTTCGACTTCGACATCACCGGCCAGATGGCCAATCAGCCCCGCGGAGGCGTGATTACCGTAGGCGGCATCTACGTGATCAACAATAGCACGCAGGTCGACTCGGGCTTCGACGTCGAAGTCGACGACTGGGGCGACTACGAGGACGTCGTTCTGCCCCCATTTGAAACGTAACAAAACTGACTGTCAAAACAATATGAAACTCTTCAAAACTCTGCTCACCGCAGCCGCCGCTATCGCCCTTGCAGGCTGCACATCGTCCGATGTCGTCGACGACATTCTCCGCACCGACGCCAACCGCATCGGATTCAACACGAGTGTCAGCAAAGGCTCGCGCGCGCTGACCAACACCAACTTCAGCCGTTTCTACGTGTTCGGTTCCTACACCATGCCCACGCAGTCGCAGCCCATCACAGTTTTCTCCCACGTGCTAGTCAGCAAAAACGACGCCGGCAGCTGGACCTACGAAGGCGACCAGTATTGGAATCCCGACGGAACTTACGACTTCTACGCATACTCTTGCGAGAACTCCGATATGGATCCCTCGGTCGGCACCTGGGGATTGAACGGACGCATCCTCAACCTCAACGAAGTTGAAGTCAACGCCGCCCATCAGCACGACCTCCTTTTCGCAAAAGTCACCGGCGAGCGCCGCCCCGAAAACAACACTACTGCTAACCCCGTAGCGTTCAAATTCAACCACATTCTGACGCGCGTAAAATTCACCTTCGGAACCAATTTCCCCGCCGGATATAAGACAACCGTCAGCAACGTACGCATCGAGAATTTCCGCGATATGGGCACATTCCTCGGCTCGAGTCTCGCGTGGAGCAACGTGAAGCGCAGCGCCGACAACGTAGCCATGAACCTCAAGCTGCCCACAACCTCTGCCGACATCTCAAGCACTACGGTTTCAACCGAGGCCGCATATTTCGTTCCATTCGCCTATGAGCACGCCGACGTCCGCCTCCTTTTCGACATCGACGTCATGAAGGACGGCGTGAAGGTGCTCGGACGCACTATCACCGCCACATGGCAGCCCAATTGGCAAGCCGGACATAGCATCAACAACAACATCACCATCAACGTCGGCACTACCGGCGTTGCCAAAATCAGCTTCACCGCTACAATTGGCGGCGATGCGGGCGCCGACGCCGACGGATGGAGCTCCGACACCGGCGCGCTCAACAATCTGCATTTCGACGCCGGAGCAAGCAACTAAGCGGTTTGTTCGCAATGAAACTCTTTCTCTTCACCCCGGTTCTCGCCGCCGCAGCGCTGCTCGCGGCTTGCTCGTCGGCAGCCGATGAACCGCAAATCGAAGCACCCGCCGGAGCTATAACGTTCCGGACCGATGCTTCGCGCGCCGACGACAGCCGGCCAGCCATCGAAGCGTTCGACGTCTGGGCCACGATGCACGACACCGAAGGCGTTGTTGAGCTCTCGACGATTTTCAATGCGACCACAGTCAGCTACGACTCCGACGCCAAAGCCTGGACCTACAGCGGGGGCGACCGCTACTGGTTCCACGGGCTGGCCTACAACTTCCGCGCGCTCTACCCCTCCGGGCTATCGGGGGTGAGCTTCAACGCGGCCAATGGCGAAAACTCCGCTCTGACAGTCAGCGAGATTGTGCCCGCCGCAACGCCCTCGTTCATGGCCGCCACCGACCGCCGCGAAGTTGCCCTGCAAGCAACGACGCAGCCCGCCGTTCAGCTCACGTTCCATCAGCTCCTGTCGCGCATCAGCTTCCGAGGCTCGAGCAACGAGCAGCAGCTCGGCGCCGACCGCCGCGTGATTCTCGAGTATGCCGCCGTCTATGGCATCGCCGACCGCGGCTCATGGAGCTCCGAAGGCTTCAACCCCGACGACGGCAACCTCGGCACGTGGACACCCTCCTCACCCGCCGGCTCGGCAGAGCAGCCGCTATTCAAGGTTGTCTACCCCGACGGATTGGAGCTCTCGCCTGAAGGCACCGACATTTTCAGCGGCGGCGACGCCATTATCGCCGTCCCGCAGACGCTCTCGTCGGCCGCGCGCCTCGAAATTCGATTCCACTACAACGTCGAATCGGCCCAATCTTTTACCTACTCCGCGCCGCTCGCCGACCAGGCCGTCGTCAACCAATGGCTCCCCGGCAAAAGCTACCGCTACCCGTTCTCGGTCAACACCAACATATTCTTCTCAACCCCAACCGTCAACCCCTGGAATGAAATAACCATCGACGGCCAGAAAGAATTTCTTATCAAATGAATCTCCTTAAGCATACTCTCCTGCTTCTGCCCGCCTTGGCGCTCGCCGCCTGCAGCGACGGCGACCGGATTGTCGACGACGCCGAGCCCATCGAGTTTGCCGTCCCTGCAGTCACCGTCGGCCAACCGCTCGACGGCTCGCGCGCTCAGATGCTCGAAGCGCTCCCTGAAGGCGAAGTGTTCGGAGTGACGGCCTACTGCGTCCCCGCCAACCCGCTGACTACCGGCGAGGGCGAAACCGAGATTTCGTCGTTTGAGTTGAACTTCGCCGGCGGACCCGCCGCGTGGGAGGATAAACGCGAGAGCGCCATCGCCGACGTCATGTACATGCAGCCCCTGAAGTTCGATGGCTCGAAGTGTATCTATCGCGACGCCGCCGACACCTACTATGAGCCCGCCCGCTGGTATTCGACCACAACCGCCGGCGGAATGGCTACCACCGATTTCCGCTACACCTTCATAGCCTACCACCCCTTCGAGGGCGGCTACTTCTCGTTTCCCGGCAAAAACTATATCGGCGCGCCGAAGGTGAAGTTCACCATGCCTTTTGAATCGTCCGACATCGCTACCGAGCTCGACCCGACCACGGTTCGCGACGCCATGGTTGCCCGCACGGCCAACGTCATGCGCGCCAACGGAGCCGTCCGCCTCAACTTCACCCATATCCTCAGCGGCCTCCGCTTCCAAATCAACAACTACAACACCTCCGACGACGTAACAATCCACTCAATCGCCCTCTCCGGCAGCTTCTATCGCGAGGCTACAATCGACTACTCTACCGACCCCGCGACGCTCACCGTCGACCCCGACGTCACCTATGCCGGAACATTCAACATGCTCCACAGCGGCGAGATGACCGTCCCCGCCAACTCGGCTATGATTGCCGGCCTCAGCGACACGCAGCCCCAAGGCACCGTAGCGCTGCTCCTCCCCGAGCTCAACGAAGAGAATAGCGCCAACTGCCTCGGCATCGGCAAAAAGCTCACCATCGAATACTCCTTCCAGGGCGAAACCCGCGCAACTGCCACCATCGAAGGCTTCACGCTCGGACGCCGCCCCGCGCAAGGCTCGCTCTACACCGTCAACCTCAGCTTTATCGGCCAACAGCTCACCGTAACCTTCGACTCCGACACCGAACACTGGGAAGTCGACCCCAACTACGACGGCAATAACTTCATTAACTAAGATGAGACTACGCTTCAATCATATACTCCTGAATTATATATTCCCGGCGCTCACGGCAGTCGTAGTCGCGCTGCTGACTGCCTCATGCGCCGAATCGCCCGTCGATGCGCCCGAGCCCCCGGCCGCGCCCGGCGTATCTATCCGTCTGACAACCGGCTCGATGCTCCCGCAGGTCGTAACCTCGCGCGCCGCCGATGCCGAGGAGAAAACCACCGACGAGCAGAAAATCAACACCGTACATATCTTTTTCTTCGACGCCGAAGGCAACTTCCTGACCCCCACGAAGCCTGAAGAGTTCGCCCCCTACGTGGCGCTCGACTTTACCACCGGACGCCCCGAGGCGCTCGCCGTTCCCTCCGATGCGTTCGAAGGCCAGGACGCTGCCGCCGTTCATATCGTCGCCGTGGCCAACATCGAAGGCTCGCGATTCCTGACCGACTGGACGCCCGACGGCGACATCGTCAGCGGCGACCCCGACGATAGCTCAAAAAAAGTAAAAGTCAGCTCCGTCGACGACCTTTACCGCTGGGTATACCGCCCCGCCGAGCAGCGTGAAGATATCAGCAAGCTGCCCAAGGAGGGTATGCCAATGGTCGGCGAACTGAACGACGCACGGCTCACGGGCACGTCGACAATCGATGTGCATCTGAAAGCCCTTATGGCTCGCGTCGACGTCAAAATCAAGCTCAACGCCCTGCAAATCAATGCCGAAGAGGGCCTGCCGAAGCTCGTCGTCAACGGCTTCGGTATCAAGAACCTCCCGAAGAAAGTTTCGCTCTTCAACTCCTACGACGCCCGCACCGTTACTGCCGACGACGAAATCATCACCAACGAGCAGATTGTAGAAGTAAGCAATCCTGTAACACTCACCACCGACGAAAACGAGCAAACTTTCACCTACTACACCTACGAAAACCTCCGCGACGCCAATACGGAAGGATTCAGTTACCCCGAGGGAGTTGCCGACGACCCTGCCGTTCGCCAGCGCTGGAAACCGATGCTTGCCGACGCCCACGCCTCGGCGCTCGTGATCCACGGCGACTACACCACCCACCAAAATCTCACCTACCGCGCCCAATTCACGTTCTATCTCGGCGACAACACGGTCGACAACTTCGAAGTGCGCCGCAACCGCTGCTATAAGAACGACATCACCGTGTGCGGTCTCGACATCGTCGGCAACCATGACGACAATCTCTACACATTCGACGCCCGTGTAAACGTTGCCACCGACAACCCCGTGTTCATCTCCTTGGTCAACGAACGCCGCATCGACTCCCATTGGTCGGTAGTGCCGATGGACATCTATTTCCTCGACAATGCCCCCGAAGGCGCAACCGTCGACGTTGAAATCCTCAAGCCGGCCGACGATTGGATTCACCTCGACTATTGCGACGCCTCGACCGTTGCCCCCGAAGATATCAAAGCCGGCTGGGGCTGCTCCGACTACTTCTACGAGGATATGTTCACGCGCTATCCCGCGACCAGCGCCACCGCCCACCATAACCGCGACCGCATCTACTTCTACGTCGACGAAAACGCCTCGACCTCATCCCGTGAAGCCCATATCAAGATTACCTACAACCCCGGCGATGGCGGCGAGATCCGCACCCAAACCATCGAGTTCCTCCAGGCCGGACTCATCGAATTCAAAGTCGGCGACAACACCTACTACATGGAAGCCTACGAAGAGTACGACGAGCACCGCGACCCCCTCGACACCCACGCCCCCTCCCCCTGGTACCAACCCGCCGGCATCCCCTGGGCCCGCACCGGCACCGTCCTCGCTAACCGCGCGTTAGGGACCGAAGAAGGTGACTGGTGGGATTTGAATCGTAAATGGACGCCAAATAATCTTGTTACAGTTGAAGCTGATGGTAAGACCATGACTGAATATATTTTAGGACTTCAATACGAAACTGAATCACGACGCCAAGGACTCGAATCAATTGCTACCGACAAGATTTATTCAAGTGTAACATCGGCGGGAGCTGTCTATGAAGCTGCAGGCAAAAACAAACGAAGCTCTGATGGTCTTGTAAAAGAGGTTAAATGGTTTCTCCCTGGAATTGTCGTACTCGAATCAATGGTTGCTAATAACACACTTAGAATTCTTGAACCTCGATTTACCACATCACTTTACTGGTCGGCTAATCCTGCAAGAAATCCTAATTATGTTAGAATAGTCGCATTGTCAAATGTCGGTCGGCGTGAAAATCCGGTTCGTGCAAAAGCTACCATGTATAAAAACGGAAGTGTAGTACCCAGCGAAAAATCTGGCGGTATGGATGGCATTGACCCTGCCTTAGCTGGTGCGACCTATCCACACAACTCCAACGACAATGATTGCCAGAAAGACAACGTCTATACAGATTGCGACTATGAATATGGTTATGGTCGCACGTTCCGGACGCAAACGCTGCGTGTGCGAGCCATCCGCGTTGCCGACGACGTAAAAACCAACTAACCCCGCTCCCATCCCTCACCCCTTCCGCCCTTACCAC
>CAYNSG010000098.1:0-8514 GCA_964399885.1 uncultured Bacteroides sp. | reverse complement strand
TATCAAGTAGATGAAGAAGTTGTAAGTACAATTACACTTGATTCGTATATCACCACGTTCACAACTCTAACATTCATGATGGGGATAGTGTTCCAGCTCCCGGTTTTCGCTTTCGTATTAGGTAAAATGGGATTTATCGATTCAAACATTCTTCGTCAATACAGAGCGTATGCCTTTGTTATAATCATGATTATTGCTGCAATAATTACTCCACCGGATATCTTCACTCTTATCATGGTAACAATTCCCATTTACGGTCTTTACGAAGGGAGTATCTTAGTGTTGAAGAAATTCGTAAAACAAGATTGCGAGACATCTGCCGATGGAGAACAGCAAGAATAATTGGGAATAACTCCAATAAGTCGATATTGTCATATTCTGTCATTATTTATTCGTAAATTTGCACCTGACAAAATCGATGAAACAGATATGAGAAAAATTGTTTTGATGGCTATTGCGGCTGCGGTGGTAACGATAACGTTAGCGGTGGCGGCAGCGGGATGTGCGCCGAAGCAGCAGGCTCGCGAGCTTAAAGTGCTAACCTACAACGTCCATAATGGGCGCGGGATGGATGGCGCATTGGACTATGCACGCATTGCCGACGTAGTTGCAAGCACGGGGGCCGACGTTGTGGCCATCCAAGAGGTGGACAGCGCAACGGCGCGCAGTGCGGGCACTTATGTGCTCGGCGAAATTGCCGCCCACGCTCAAATGCTCCCCTTTTTCGCCCCGGCAATCGATTACGACGGAGGCAAGTATGGCATCGGGCTGCTCTCGACAGAGGAGCCGTTGAGCGTCAACAGCTATCCGCTGCCCGGACGCGAAGAGGAGCGCACTCTGATTGTGGCTGAGTTTGCCGACTACATCATGGCAAACGCCCACTTATCGCTCACGCCCGACGATGCCCTCGCTTCGGTGCCAACAATTGTCAAAGTGGCTAAACAAGCCGGCAAACCGTTCATTGTAGCCGGCGACTGGAACAGCCACCCCGATTCTCCGGTTCTCGCAGCGCTTCAAGAGGCGGGATTTGAGATTGCAACGGACGTAAAAGCTCCCACATTCCCCTCCGACACTCCGACAGAATGCATCGACTATATCGCCGTCTACAATCCTCACGACTCAGGCGTGGAGGTTATTGCTACTTCTGTCGTCGATGAGCCTGCGGCGTCCGACCACCGCCCTGTCGCAGCCACGCTGAAAATCAGCCGATAAATTTTCTATGGCGCTGATTATTGCAACAGTCGGCGATATTTTGTAATTTTGAAATCCGTTATGAAATACGGTTTTGACAACGAGAAATATCTCAGAATCCAATCTGAGCATATTCGCGAGCGAATTGCCAAGTTCGGCAACAAGCTCTACCTCGAATTGGGAGGTAAACTTTTCGACGATTTCCATGCCAGCCGCGTATTGCCCGGCTTCCAGCCCGACAGCAAACTGCGCATGCTTGCCCAATTGTCCGACAAGGCTGAAATCGTCATCGTTATCAGCGCTAAAGATATTGAGCACAACAAGGTGCGCAGCGACTTGGGCATCACCTACGACGAGGATGTGCTTCGTCTGCGCGAGGCCTTCCGCGAGCGCGGCTTCCTTGTGAGCTCGGTGGTGATAACCCACTACAACGGGCAGACGAGCGCCGACGCATTCCGCCGCAAACTTGAGCGCATGGGCATAGTCACCTACATCCACTACACCATCGAAGGCTACCCCACCAATGTCGACCTTATCGACTCCGACGAAGGCTTCGGTCGCAACGACTATATACGCACAACCCGCCCCCTGGTCATCGTCACCGCCCCGGGTCCCGGCAGCGGCAAAATGGCCGTCTGCCTGAGCCAGCTCTACAACGAGCACAAACGCGGCGTTGAGGCCGGTTACGCTAAGTTCGAGACGTTCCCCGTGTGGAGCCTGCCGCTGAAACATCCCGTCAACATTGCCTACGAAGCCGCAACCGCCGACCTCAACGACATCAATATGATCGACCCGTTCCACCTTGAGGCATACGGCAAAACGGCGATCAACTACAACCGCGACATCGAGATTTTCCCGGTGCTCAACGCCCTCTTCGAAGGCATCTACGGCGAGAACCCCTACAAATCGCCTACCGACATGGGCGTCAACATGGTAGGCTTCTGCATCAACGACGATGCTGTTTGCTGCAAAGCCTCGAAGGACGAAATCATACGCCGCTATTTCACCGCCCTCAACAACATGGTCCAAGGCGATGGAAACGAATCGGAGGTCAACAAGATTTCGCTGCTGCTCAAACAGTCGAAAATCGACATCAGCTTCCGCCGCCCGGTTGGCGCTGCCCGCGAACGCGCCGAAATTTCCGGTGCTCCCGCTTCGGCTATCGAACTTGCCGACGGAACCATCATCACGGCCGGAAGCAGCCAGTTGCTCGGCCCTAGCGCCGCGCTCATTCTCAACGCCGTCAAATATCTCGCCGGTATCGACCACAGCATCAAGCTCATACCTCAGGATATGATTGAGCCCATCCAGAGAACCAAAGTGGAATATCTGCGCAGCCGCAACAAACGGTTGCATACCGACGAGGTGCTGGTGGCGCTTTCGGTGCTCAGCACACACGTCGACGACTGCCGTCTCGCCCTCGAGCAGCTGCCCAAACTCTTTGGCTGCCAGGTGCACTCAACCGTTATGCTCGGCGAAGTTGACCGCAAAATCTTCAAGAAACTCGGCGTTGGCCTGACGTGCGACCCCGCGTTCAAGAAAAGATAATAGCCCTATTGAACACTATATTTGAAAAAGAGGCTGCCTAAACCGATTAGGCAGCCTCTTCTATTGTATAATGTTTAGCTAACTTTCCGTGGGTTACTTGGTGGATTTCGTCGCTTTCTTAGCCGCGGGCTTTTTGGCAGCCGGTTTCGTTGCTTTCTTGGCAGCCTGCTTCTCTTCAGCAGCGGTCTTCGAAGCGGAAACGACAGCGGGCTTGCGGCCCGGGCGAGCATGAATCTGACGGAGCACCTGTGCCGAGCGGGCGGGCAGGTAGAGACGCAACCAAGCTACGCCGTGGGGCGTGTAGAGCGGGTCGGGTTCGGTGAAATGATGTACGGTCTCGTCGATATTTCCGTAGCCGCCGAATCGGGGGTTGTCGGTCGAGAGGATTACCTCATACTCGCCCGGATCGGTCAGAATGCCGTAGCCGTCGAACGATTTAGAGGGCGAGAAGTTGAACACGAACACGAGGTCGCCGCGACGATAAGCAAGAATCTGGTCGTCGTCCTTCTCCCAGAGCTTGTCGACCGGGAGCGCCTGGAAGTTGTAGACGCCACCGATAAGCTCAATCATAGCGTTGTCGAAGTCGTTGAGATAGACGTATTTCAGCTCCTTGCGGTCAACGAGATCCCACTGACGGCGTGCATATTTGTAGCTCCAACCGTTGCCTTCGCGGGGGAAGTCGATCCATTCGGGATGTCCGAACTCATTACCCATGAAGTTGAGGTAGCCGCCGTTGATGGTCGAGGCCGTTACGAGGCGAATCATCTTATGCAGAGCGATGCCGCGGGCAACAACCATGTCGTCGTCGTCCTTCATCATGTGCCAGTACATCTGGTCGTCGATGAGACGGAAGATGATGGTTTTGTCGCCCACAAGAGCCTGGTCGTGACTTTCAACGTAGGAGATAGTTTTTTCGTCGGCGCGACGGTTGGTCAGTTCCCAGAATATCGACGTCGGGTGCCAATCCTCGTCCTTCTTCTCTTTGAGCGTTTTAATCCAGTAGTCGGGGATGCCCATAGCCATGCGGTAGTCGAAGCCAATTCCGCCGTCCTTGAAGGGCGTTGCGAGTCCGGGCATTCCGCTCATCTCCTCGGCGATAGTGATTGCCGCGGGGTTGAGGTCGTGGATCAGAAGGTTTGCGAGCGTCAGATATGTTATGGCGTTGGTGTCCTGATGTCCGTTGTAGTAGTCGTCGTAGGTGCCGAACGATTCTCCGAGACCGTGGCTGTAGTAGAGCATCGAGGTGACGCCGTCGAAGCGGAATCCGTCGAAGTGATACTCTTCGAGCCAGTATTTGCAGTTTGAGAGCAGGAAGTGGAGCACGGAGTTTTTGCCATAGTCGAAGCAGAGCGAATCCCAAGCCGGATGTTCGCGGCGGGCAGGGTCGCTGTAGAAATAGAGGTCGGGCGTGCCGTCGAGGCGTCCGAGACCTTCAACTTCGTTTTTCACGGCGTGGGAATGCACGATATCCATAATTACGGCGATTCCGAGCTCATGGGCGCGGTCTATGAGGCTTTTCAGTTCTTCGGGCGTGCCGAAACGCGACGAGGCGGCGAAGAAACTGCTGACGTGGTAGCCAAACGAGCCGTAGTAGGGATGCTCCTGGATGGCCATAATCTGTATGGCGTTGTAGCCGTCGGCATGTATGCGCGGCAGGATAAGGTCGCGGAATTCCGTGTAGGTTCCCACGCCCTCGCGCTCCTGAGCCATTCCGATGTGGCACTCATAGATGAGCAGCGGTTTGGTGTCGGGTTTGAAGCGTTTCACCGTCCAGTTGTAGGGAGTGTCGGGACACCATACTTGGGCGGAGAAGATGTGGGTCTTTTCGTCCTGCACCACGCGCGTTGCGTAGGCCGGAATGCGCTCGCCCTCGCCTCCGGGCCAGCGAACTATCATCTTGTAGAGCTGACCGTTGGCCATAGCGTCGGCGGGGATATTGAGCTCCCAGACTCCGCCCTCGGGGAGGCGTGTCAACGTGTAGCGTGCCTGCTCTTTCCAGTCTGAAAAATCTCCTATAAGAGTTATCTCGGTAGCGTTCGGCGCATATTCGCGGAACGTCCAACTGCCATCGGCGTTGCGATGTAGCCCAAAATAGTTGTGTGCGTTGGCAAAGTCGACCAGGCTACCTCCGGCAGAGGTAAGCTCGGCGAGTTTCTTTGCGGCGTCATTGTGGCGACCCTCGATGGCATCGGCAAAAGGTTTCAGCCAGGGGTCGTTTTTAATGATGTTGAGCGTTTTCTTGGTTTTGGCCATAAGGTAAGTTTATTGGCGTTAAGCACACCGGGAGTGTGCTCAACTGCGTTGAAGTCCGTGAGCAAAGTTAAGCAATTATTTTATATGTCGACTTGATTCGCCGAAAAAAATCTTACCGGTCAAAGAAATCTCACCGGTAAAAAATCTCATTCGGCATCGACCGCCCAGGGAAAGCGCACGAGAGTCCCCCGGGGCATCATGCTCACGTCGGGCTCCGCGAGCAGACTGCTACGCGTCGTTGCTATCGTTGCAGTTACGATGCGTGCCCCGGGCCACCGCTCCTCGGCGGCGCCGATAGCTCCGGCAAGCGTCGCGCCGCTGTCGGCAGCATCGTCGACAATCAGCACCGTCGCACCGCGCGGCATTTGGAATTCAACCTCCGGAATCTCAACGCGCCGCGGGCGTTGCCGCCGGCCTCCAAGGCTTGACTCGGCTATTCGCAACATGTCGGCAACTCGCCGCGGAATCCGCTTCAGCAACGCATTAATAATAGGAGTGCGCTTCAACTCGGTTGAGCCGCGATGCGACCGCGCCATGACTATCGGCACTCCCGCCCAACGCGCTGCCACTCGCCGCGCCACCTCATAGCCCGGACTACTTATGCCTACAACGAGTGCCGGCACGCCATAGTGCTCCTGCACCCGGCGCGACATCTCCGTGCAGAGACCGTCGAGCTCGTTCCACGACACGTTCACTACTATCTTCCGCGCCATAACGTAGAAATCTTCGTGAAACAACGCCGCCCGAGCAGCGACGCCAACAACGCCATTCGCAGCAATGGCTTTATGCGCCGGTCGCGCAACAACCGTGCTCGACTGTCGACGATTACCGCCCACGCCTTATCGCTCAGCTCGGGCTCAACATAGCCGTATTTCGCAATCTGGCGAATGACGCCAACAGCCGCGCTCGCATGGCGCGCACGTGCCGCATCGACCAGCGACGGATAATGCTCCTTGGCCGTTTGCTCTATCTGCCGGGCGACTTCGAGTCCGCGCAACCGCTTCGGGTTGCCGGCCGAGGTAAGCGACTCATGCCCGCGCCGGTAGAAATACATCTTTGCCGGCATGACGGCCACGCGCTCAGCCTTCGCCAATAGACGATAGGTGAACAGCAGGTCCTCGAAAATGGCGACTTCCGGGAAACGCAGCCCGCCGTCGAACAGCTCGCGCTCGATAAGCTTTGCCACGGCAACGGTGCGTACGCCACGTTGATAAAGCAATCGCCTCGCGCCCTCCTCGCCGCTTAAAACACTGAATTTTTGCGAGCTATGCAGCGCGTCGGCTCGACCGGCAACATCTGCCGTGACGACTTCCGCCCCGGTCATATCGCGAACCGCAACCATCGATTGAAGCATATCGCGGTGAATCGTGTCGTCGGCATCGACAAACATCAGCAACGGCGACGCGACGGCATCCACGGCCGCGTTGCGCGTAGCTCCAAGGCCGCGATGAGGAAGCTCGAGGATCCTCGCGCCGGCTTCGCGAGCCAACGTGCGCGTAGCGTCGGTCGACCCGTCGTCGGCCACGACAACCTCAAACTGCCGATAGCTCTGGGCATTTATCGATGCTAGAGCCTCGCCAATCCATGCCTCAGCATTGTAGGCCGCTATTATGACCGTAACTCTCGGAGTTTCCATTCTATAAAACCAACGCTCGCCGGCTCGAAAAATTGTGCTACAGCCTGAAAATACCGCAAAATCAACACGCCGGGTAAACCAAATCTACCAATTCAGCAACAGACAACCGCAAAATCACCTCATGAATTTTGAAAGTTCGCGTAGCAGCTCTTGCAACTCTCGGCAAAAACGCGTAACTTTGCAGCGCAAAACGACGCCCGGATGGCGGAATGGGTAGACGCGTCGGTCTCAAACACCGATGGAGCAATCCGTGCCGGTTCGATCCCGGCTCCGGGTACAAAAGGAATCTCGCAAGAGGTTCCTTTTTTTGTGTGGTTTTGCGGACAAAAGAAATAAGGTGGGGCGAGGGCCTTGCTCGGGGGCGTAAACAAAATAGGGCGATTAACCAAGCAGAAATGATGTCGGGGAGAGAGGGGGTAATAGCCGGAATAGCCCTGATAGCAGGGATAGCGGCAATAAATTGGGTTGTGGGATGGGGAATCAGAGAACTCTGAGATCTCTGAGGACTCTGAGTTCTCTGAAGAAGACCGCATTGGACGGCTGCTTTGGGGAGGGAACTAAAAAAATTTAGCTCAGACGCGGATCTCTGGCCTGACGGCCAGAGGGGTGACGCGGATTGACGCGGATTATTCTTGGAGCAATATTGGGGAGAGGGCTGGAGGGGGGCGGATTGGGGTCGCGTGGCGACCCGGCGGATGTTGATGGATGCCTTGGGGGATTTGACGGTGAGGATTTGGGGGACGGAAGGGGTTGCAGCCGGGGCGGTAGGGCTTGAGGTGGGCGGCGTGGCGGCGGACGAGGTAGCGCGGCAGGGGCCGGTGGGCGTAGGCGACGTAGCGCGAGGAGGGGTTGGTGGCGACGTCGAAGAAGTTGAGGGAGAATTGTGTTGACCAGCGGGCGGCGTTGCCGATGATGACGACGACGGAGTGAGGGTTGCAGGCTTGGGTGACGCAGCGGAGCTGGAGGAATTGGTGGAAGGAGCGGGGGTCTTGCCAGAGGGGGTCGGCGATGGGCATGGGCACGCGGTCGGCGTCGACAACGAGGAGGTTGGCGAAGTCGACGCCGCGCCAGTGGTGGATGGCGTTGAGTCGTCCGCGGTAGAAGATGCGTTCGGGGGCTATCTGTCGGGCGGATTTCTGGGTGCGGGCGATGATGAGGGAGTTGGGGAGTTGCTGACGGGTGCGTGCGTGGAGCCAGCGGAAGTAGTCGACGATGAGTGCGGGGAGGTTGTCGTCGGGGGTTGAGTGGTCGTCGTGGATGAAGAGTCGGGGTTCTTCGGTGCGGGAGCGGCGGAGTTTCTCAAGCAGGGATATGACGCGGGCTTGGCGCGCGTTGAGGGTGCGGCCAAGCCAGCGTTGGAAGCTGTGGTGGAGGGGTTCGGAATTACCTGAGAAATACATGGCGCAAAGGTACATTACCGGATGGGTGGGAGGGAAGCGAAACGCCACAAAATAGTTTTGTTGGTGGCGATAGAAACGCAGAAGCGGTCGCTGCGCGACCTTGGGCAGAACTCGCAAAACAACGCAGAACTGTTGGTGTGGCGGCTAATTTTCCTGATTTAGGTTGACTCGAGGCTAAAGAACTCGCAGAAGCGGTCGCGTTGCGACCTTGGCAGAACTCGCAGAAGCGGGATGGAGCCCTCGGTTGGCGGCATGGTTGGGGAGGGGAATTGGAACGCAGAAGCGGTCGCGTTGCGACCTGGAACAGAAGATGGGCGGGAGCGTTGGGTGGTGGATAGAGAGTGGATAAGGGGGATGATGGAAATGTTGAATCGAGATAAATCATGATGAATCAAGAGGGGAGAGATGAGAGAGGTGAGAGGAGAGGGGGTATAAAAAAAGAGCCGGGGCTGCGAGGCCTCGGCTCGATTCTTTGGCGCGGCCTAC
>CAYNSG010000097.1:0-8552 GCA_964399885.1 uncultured Bacteroides sp. | reverse complement strand
ATCGTCAAATCGGTCAAGTCAAATATGCACTAATCTAATTCAACCAACAGGTAAACATAATGAAACCAATAAATAAATTTTACAGATATGGCATCTTCGCCTTTGCAGCGCTGGCAATGACAGCATGCTCCGACGAGGACTACAATCTGCCCGTCAAATCCGGCATACCGCAGGCATCGGACTATCAGATTGGTATTTCGGTCGACGATCTCAACAACGTTGAGCTTAACATCCTCACGACCGACGGTCAGCCGGCAACGGGCGTCTACCCGGTGTGGTATGTAAACGGCAGCACACGCCCCTCGACAACCCTCACATATCGCGACCTCATCACTATCGCCGGCGACTATCCGGTGGAGATGAAGGTGGGTAATTCAAACGGCGTGTCGGAAGGTTCGGTTAACGGCACAATCGTTATCACCAAGACAATCTTCGACTTCGGTCCCTACATGACCGTCCTCACAAATGGCGAAGGCCAAAGCAAGGAGTGGGGCGTCGACGGCTCGAAACAGGGCAACATGGCTTGCGGTCCGGCCGACAATCCTACGGGTTGGTGGAACGGCGAAGCCGGCTGCAAAGAGGCTGAAGGCGTCTACCAAAACAGCATGACTTTCGTGAACACCGGCAACGAAACCACCGGTACCTACTTGTTCAGCCCCGGCTCGGCCGGAACGGTCTATGTGAATACCGGCGTGACCGCGCTGCAGGGTCTGACGGTCAACAATCCCAACGACGGCAACGACTTCCGCGTAGCTGTCGACCCGCAGGAAGCTACATTCACGCTTTCGCCCGAAGGAGCTAATCTCTATCTGGTGCTCCCGCCCCACACGCTGTTCCCCTACATCCCGTCGACCGAAGGTTTCGACAGCCCGAAATATCGCATCATAAGCTTCAATCGCAATGAAATAGTGCTCGTGCAGGACCTCGACGGAATCTCATGGCAGTATATCATCGCGCCGAAGGGAGCAGCCGACGTGACGACAACCGGCTTCAAGTATGACGGCGAACACAATCTTTGGAAAGACGCCGATGTGAAAATCGCTTCAACATGGTTTGCCGACGGCAGCTGGGCAGAACTATCCCCGCAGCCTGAGGTAGAACTCACAGCAACCAAGGGATTCACCTTCCACGCTCCCGCAGCGATGGGCGGCGACCAGTGGATGGGTCAGGTTCATGTCAGCACAGATATTACGGTTAAAGCCGGAGTAACATACGACTTCTCTTGCAACATCACCGTGCCTAAGGACGGCTCTGTTACGGTTAAGCCTCAAAAGGATGGCGACGACGGCGTGTTCTTCACAGAAAATCGCGTCGACGTTACAGCCGGCGGCTCAATCGTTTGGTTCTCCGACGTTGAAGGCTTCGACGGCACGCTGAAGATTGCGTTCGATTTTGCAGGATATGCCGACTGCGACATAACTGTCGATAACATTGTGTTCAAGGAACATCAGTACGACGACGGCACTGTAATTCCCGCAGCTGCTGCAGCACCTTCGATTTCCGACGACGATAATATGTTTAAGGCAATGGAAGTTGTGAAGTACTCCACTTGGTTTGCCGATGGCAGCTGGAGCGAGCTTGCAACTCAACCCACAGTTGATTTTACAGCCGACGGCTACAGCTTCACCGCTCCGGCAGGTGTGGGCGGTGACCAATGGCAGGGTCAGGTTCATATGTGGACCAACGTTTCAACCTCAGCTGAAGATAAGTATGACTTCATTATGACCATCGACTCTTCGGCCGATATCAAGGGCGTCACCGTGAAGATTCAGAAAGGCGACTCGCTTGGCGATGATACGGATACTGACGATGGTACATACATCGTTCTCGACCGCATCGACGTGTTCGCAGGCGAGCCTGCTCTCTACTTCTTCAAGGGCAAGCAAGGCATCGACACCCGGAACCTGCAGGTTTGCATGGACTATGCCGGCATTCCTGAGGGGATCTCGGTGACCGTGTCGGGCATTAAGATGCAAGTTTCAAAATAATCTCTGTTTGACCTGAATATAAGGATGTTGTAAAGCCGCAGTCGTGTTTTACAACATCCTTACATTCATATTTGCGCGACTATATGAAAAAACTACAACGTTATCTGCTTTGCGGAGCTGCTCTCACGGTTGCGGCATGCGGCCTTTGGGCGTGTGCCGATAAAAAAGCAGCGAATAACGAGGCGACAGCAGCGTCGGAATTCGTGAGAGTGCAGGGGCATGACCTCGTTAAGCCTGATGGGGAGAAACTTTTCATCACGGGCACAAATCTCGGCAACTGGCTGAACCCCGAAGGATATTTGTTTGGATTCGGCCGAATGAATGCTCCGCGGCAGATTAATGAGACAATCTCAGAATTGGTGGGTCCCGACAATGCCGCCGAATTCTGGAAGCAGTTCAAGGATAATTATATCACGAAAGCCGACATCGATTATATTGCTTCTACAGGAGCCAATACCATTCGACTGCCGTTTCACTACAAATTGTTCACCGACGAAGATTACATGGGACTTACCGCGAATCAAGACGGTTTTGCACGTGTTGACAGCGTGGTGGAGTGGTGTAAGGCCAACGGACTGTATCTGATTCTCGACATGCACGATGCCCCCGGTGGACAAACCGGCGACAATATCGACGATTCGTTCGGCTATCCGTGGCTTATGGAAAGCGAGAAGAGCCAGAAACTTTTCTGCGACATCTGGCAGAAAATTGCCGATAGATATAAGGACGAGCCCACCATTCTCGGCTATGAGCTGATGAATGAGCCGGTCGCTACATATTTTGAAGAGAACCGCGACGAACTCAACGCAAAGCTGATTGACGTATATCGTAAAGGAGTGATGGCTATCCGTCAGGTCGACCCTAACCATATCATTTTGATTGGAGCGCCGCAATGGAACAGCAATTTCGCCCCGCTTGAAGGCGTTGACTTTGGCGAGCAGATAATGTACACGTGCCACCGCTACGGCGGCGACCCGACGCCTGAGGCTATACAATCCTACATCGATTTCCGCGACAATGCCAATCTGCCTATGTATATGGGCGAAATAGGGCATAACACCGACCGTTGGCAGGCTGATTTTGTGAAAACGATGAAGGATAACAATATCGGCTACACCTTCTGGCCCTATAAAAAACGCGATAATAGCTGCATGATGGGCATAATTATGCCTGAAGAATGGGAAGAAATCGTTAACTTTGCCGAAGGATCTCACCATACGTTTGCCGAGATACGCCAGGCTAATCCCGACAGAGCTAAGGCTCAGCTGGCTCTCGACAAGTTTATCGAGCAGTGTCGATTGGCGAATTGTGTGCCGCAAGAAAGCTACATTATGTCGATGGGCCTCAGCGTCCCCGCTAAATAATTGACCGCGATGAAAAGAATTTCTATAACTCTGTTTGCAGGCATGGCAGCCATGTGGCTGTCGGCCTCTACACCGGTCTATCTCGACGACTCGAAGCCTATAGATGAGCGAGTTGAGGATGCGCTTGGACGAATGACTCTGCGCGAGAAAATCAATATCATTCATGCACAGTCGAAATTCAGCGCGCCCGGCGTGCCTCGATTGGGCATACCGGAGCTATGGTGTACCGACGGCCCGATGGGTGTTCGCCCGGAGGTGCTTTGGGATGAGTGGGACCAGGCCGGCTGGACCAACGACTCGTGCACGGCCTTTCCCTCGCTTTCGGCGCTCGCAGCCACGTGGAATCCCGACATGGCGTTGCTCTATGGCAAAAGCATAGGCGGAGAGGCTCGATTCAGAAACAAGAGCGTGCTTCTCGGCCCGGGCATCAATGTGTATCGCACGCCGTTGAACGGCCGCAATTTCGAGTATATGGGCGAGGATCCCTATCTGATTTCTCAGATGGTTGTGCCCTACGTAAAAGGCGTGCAAAGCAACGGCGTGGCTGCCTGCGTGAAGCATTTTGCCCTTAACAACAATGAAATCAATCGCCACACATCAAATCCGATAGTCGACGACCGCACGCTCTACGAGATTTATCTGCCGGGCTACAAGGCGGCTGCAACCGAGGGCGACGCTTGGTCGTTTATGGGCGGATATAACCTTTTCAGAGGTGAGCATGCGAGCTACAACCCGATTCTGATGAATGATATTCTCAAAGGCGAATGGGGTTGGGACGGCGCCGTAATCTCCGACTGGGGAGCCGTGCACGACACGCCCACAGCCGTGAAAGGCGGACTCGACATGGAGTTTGGCTCGTGGACCAATGGCTTGACCAACGGACAGTCGAACGCCTACGACAATTACTTCTTTGCCGACCCTTACTACAATGGTATCCTGGATGGAACCTACTCAGAGGATGAGCTGAACGATAAGGTGCGCCGAGTGCTTCGCCTTACTTTCCGCACGGCGATGGACCGCAACCGCCCGTTTGGCTCGATGAACTCCGACGAACACGTTGCAGCCTGCCGCGAAATAGGTCAGGAAGGCGTCGTGCTTTTGCAGAACAAGAACAACCTGCTGCCGCTGAACATCGGCCTGAACACCGGCCTAAATATCGACAAGGTGAAGAAAATCGCTGTAGTCGGTGAGAATGCCATCAAGATGATGACTGTTGGCGGCGGCTCATCGTCGCTGAAAGCTCGCTATGAAATCACTCCGCTCGACGGACTGAAAGCCCGCATCGGCGACGCTGCGGAGATCGTCTATGCCCGCGGCTATGTTGGCGACCCCACAGGCGAATACAACGGCGTGGTGACAGGTCAGGACCTAAATGATTCGCGTTCGCCCGAAGAGTTGCTCGACGAAGCTGTAAGGGTGGCCAAGGATGCAGATGTTGTGCTGTTCTTCGGCGGTCTTAACAAAAGCAATCATCAAGATGCAGAGGACAGTGATCGTCTGAGCCTCGACTTGCCATACAACCAGAACGAACTTATCGAAGCCTTGGCTGAGGCCAACCCCAACATCGCTGTCATTAACATCAGCGGCACGGGAGTGGCTATGCCCTGGACCGATAAAGTAGCTTCAATTATTCAGGCATGGTATCTCGGCAACGAAACCGGCAATACGCTCGCCTCGGTAATCATGGGCGACGTAAACCCCAGCGGCAAGTTGCCGTACACATATTATGCGAGCCTCGACCAGTGCGGAGCCCACAAACTCGGCGAATATCCCGGTCATAAAGGGATAGATGCGTTGGGCAACGAGGTGTGGGACATGCCCTACAACGAGGGAATTTATGTTGGCTATCGTTTTACCGACAAGAATAAAATCAAACCTACATTCCCCTTCGGCCACGGATTGAGCTACACGGATTTTAAGTATGGCAACGCTTCGGTCGACAAGAAAGAGGGGACGGTTGATGACGTTTACACCGTAACGATTCCCGTAACCAACACTGGCGCGGTAAAGGGCAAAGAGGTGGTGCAGCTTTATGTCTCCGACGTGAAGTCGACCGTCGACCGCCCGGTCAAAGAGCTCAAGGGCTTCGCCAAGGTTGAGCTTGCTCCCGGTCAGACCGAGAATGTGAGCATTGCTGTTAAGGGCAGCGACTTAGGCTATTTCGATGCTCAGCGGCATGAATGGGTGGTTGAACCCGGCGTTTTTGAGGCTCTCGTAGGTTCTTCGTCGGCCGATATCCGTAGCAAGACTAAGTTTACAATTACAAAATGATGCAATCATAGACATGAAAAACCTAAAACAAATAATGATGATGCTTGGCTTGACAGCTGCCGCTTCGGTTGCAGCCTCCGAGGTGAAGCCGGCCATAGCTCCCGACCCGGCTCTTGAGGCCCGGGTGAAGGAGATTGTGGCGGGCATGTCGCTCGACGATAAGGTTGGGCAGATGTGCGAGGTCGTAATCGACCTTGTTTGCGCCGACAAACCTGTTGACGGGAAAGTGGTGACCGACCCGGCGAAGTTGGAGGAGATCTTCAACCGCTACCGCGTTGGCTCAATCCTCAACACAGCTCAAGGGCATGCGCAGGACGTCGAGACGTGGCGCCGGCTCATAGCCGACGTTCAGGACGCTTCGATGAAGTACATCGGCATCCCGGACGTTTACGGAGTGGACCAGAATCACGGCACAACCTATACAACCGGCGGCACACTCTTTCCTCAGGAAATCAACATGGCGGCGAGCTTTAACCGCGAGCTCACGGAAGAGGGTGCACGGATATGCGCTTACGAATCGAGGGCAGCTTCGATTCCATGGGTGTTCAATCCGGTAATGGACCTCGGCAGAAATCCCGCTTGGAGCCGAATTTGGGAGAGCTTCGGCGAAGACCCCTACATCAACGGCGAGATGGCCTCGGCAATGGTGAGAGGCTACCAGGGCGCCGACCCTAATCATCTCTGCCAGAAGAATGTTGGCGCGTGCCTCAAGCATTACATGGCTTACGGAAACCCCGTGAGCGGCAAGGACCGCACGCCGGCATCAATCAACCCCGTTGACCTGAAGGAGAAATATTTCCAGCCTTTCAAGATGGCCATAAACGCCGGAGCGCTTTCGCTGATGGTCAATTCGGGTCTTAACAATGGCATGCCTTTCCACGCAAATCACGAAATGCTCACCGAATGGCTCAAAGAGGGGCTCAACTGGGACGGCATGATCGTGACCGACTGGGTCGACATCCATAATCTCCACACTCGCGATAAAATCGCAGCTGACTACAAGGAGGCTATTATGTTGAGCATCAATGCCGGAGTGGATATGTCGATGACTCCCTACGATGTTGAATTCTGCACGCTCCTCAAAGAGCTGGTTGAAGAGGGCAGCGTGGCGATGGAGCGCATCGATGATGCCGTGAGCCGAATCATTCGCTTCAAGCTGCGTCTGGGTCTGTTTGAGCATCCCACCACATCGCTCGCCGATTATCCGCTTTTCGGTAGCGAGCAACATGCCGAGAAGGCTCTCGAACTGGCTGTGCAGAGCGAGATTCTTTTGAAAAACGAGAATAACATTCTGCCGCTGAAGCAGGGGACCAAGATACTTGTTGCCGGACCTAACGCCAACTCCATGCGTTCGCTCAACGGCGGCTGGTCGTACACATGGCAGGGTACAAACGAAAGCCGTTACCATGAAGCGTATAACACCATCTACGAAGCCTTAAGTCAGCGTTTCGGGGCGGACAACGTGACGCTTTGCCAAGGCATGGATTATGTTGAGGATTATGGGAAATGGGAAGAGGAGACCAACGTTGATATTCAGGCCGCTGTCGAGGCTGCCAAGGGTGTTGACGTGATTGTTGCCTGCATCGGTGAGAACTCGTACTGCGAAACCCCGGGAAACACCAACGACCTCACTCTCTCGGCAAATCAAATCGAGCTCGTGAAGGCGTTGGCTAAGACCGGTAAGCCGATTGTGCTCGTGCTTAACGGCGGCCGTCCGCGCATTATCCGCGAGATTGAGCCGTTGGCCGAAGCGGTTGTCGATGTGCTGCTGCCGGGAAATTACGGTGGCGATGCTCTCGCCCTTCTGCTCTTAGGCGACAGAAATTTCAGCGCCAAACTCCCCATTACTTACCCCAAATGGGCCAATGGCTTTGCATTCTATGACCACAAGCCGTGCGAAACTGTGGCAACCATGGAAGGCGCCTACAATTACAACGCCGACATCGATGTGCAGTGGCCTTTCGGCTATGGAATCAGCTACACCACCTTTGAATATTCCGACCTGACTATCGACAAGCCGGAATTTGCCCCCGGCGATAATCTCACAATCTCAGTGACCGTCACCAACACCGGCAATTGCGACGGCATGGAACCCGTGATTCTCTACAGCTCAGATCTCGTCGCCTCGATATCGCCCGACGTTTTGCGCGTCAGAGGGTTCGATAAGATTGACCTTAAAGCCGGCGAAAGCCGCAGAGTTAGCTTTGACATCCCGGCAACAGCCCTTGCCTTCGTGAACTACAAAGGCAAATGGACTGTTGAGAAGGGCGACTTTGTGTTCACCATCGCCAATCAGAAAGTCGGCGCCAAATGCACCGAAACCGCCGTCTACGACCACCTTTAAGTTGTTGAATAATAATTGATGCAAACGCAACCGGCTGGAGAATAGTCGGTTGCGCTTGCGTTAATGAATGAAAAGTATGCAATTAAAATTTGGTATCGTTGGCATGGCCTGCTTTATTGCAGTTCATGCTTTTGGGAGTTCGCAGACAGACAGTGTGACAAAAGATTGGGCTCAACATGAAAGATATGCATCAATCAACCAATCCATAACGCAGTCCCCCGACGTCGTGTTTATGGGAAATTCTATAACCGACGGTTGGTATAGATTTCGACCGGATTTCTTCACATCGCATAATTTTGCGGGTAGAGGCATTTCCGGCCAGGTTACGTCGCAAATGCTGTGCCGCTTCAAATCCGATGTAATCGACCTTCATCCAAAAGCCGTAGTAATCTGTGGCGGTGTCAATGATTTGGTAGGAAATAACGGAGCTATAGATATACCGTATATCGTGGATAATATCGCATCAATGGTCGACTTAGCCCGATTCAACGGTATTATTCCGATTGTCGGGACGGCACTCCCGTCAAATTATGCCTTCTGGAAACCGGATTTTGAGAATCTTGCCGGTCTTATAAAATCATATAA
>CAYNSG010000096.1:0-8581 GCA_964399885.1 uncultured Bacteroides sp. | reverse complement strand
ATCGTCAAATCGGTCAAGTCAAATATGCACTAATCTAATTCAACCAACAGGTTCAAGAATATTCCGCGTCAATCCGCGTCAACCTCCGACCGTGAGGTCGGAGATCCGCGTCTGGCCTTAATTTCTCCTATTCCGCCGATAACGACATCAATCGGCGCGAGATTTTGGCGGTAAAAGAGCAAAAAAGTTGTAATTTTGCAGCATGTTGCCGAAAGATATGCCGGAAAAGAAGATGGAATGGGACAAACTCGTCTGCGACAAGCGGTTTGGCCTCGAGGATTATCATGACAGCAAGCCCGGAGTGAGGAGTGATTTCCAGCGCGATTACGACCGGCTGGTGTTTTCATCGCCCTTCCGGCGGTTGCAGAACAAAACGCAGGTGTTCCCCCTGCCGGGAAGCATCTTTGTCCACAACCGACTGACCCACAGCGTCGAGGTGGCCTGCGTAGGCCGCTCGATGGCCACGGAGGTCGCCATAGCCCTGCGTCGCCGCTACGCCGCCGAGCCATGGGTTGAAAAGCTCGACGCACTTGGCGAGATTGTTGCCGCGGGATGTCTGGCCCACGACTTGGGCAACCCGCCGTTCGGCCATTCGGGCGAAAAAGCTATAGCGACATTCTTCAGCGAAGGGCGCGGGCAAGAGCTCCGCGAGGGGCTGACCGACGGTCAATGGGCCGACCTGACTCATTTCGAGGGAAACGCCAACACATTTCGACTGCTCACGCATCGCTTCAACGGACGCCGTCCCGGCGGATTCGCCATGACCTACTCTACGCTCGCCTCAATCGTGAAATACCCCTACGAATCGCTGCTTGCCGGCGACAAACAGAAGTTCGGGTTCTTCACCTCGGAGGCCGACGATTTTCGCCGCGTTGCCACCGAGCTCGGCATGCTCTACAACCCCGGTCCGAACGGCGAAGTGCGCTATGCCCGCCACCCGCTCGTTTATCTCGTGGAGGCCGCCGACGACATCTGCTATGAGGTGATGGACATTGAGGACGCCCACAAACTCGGACTGCTCTCGGCCGACGAGGTTATCCCTCTGTTGCTGTCGTTTTTCCCCGACGAGCGCGTCGACAAGATGCGCCGCAATATGGATCGCGTAGCCGACCCCAACGAGAAGATTGGCTATCTGCGATCGTGCGTCATTGGCAGCCTTGTTGAGGCGTGCGCCGCCACGTTTGTCGCCAACGAGGATGCAATGTTGCGCGGTGAGTTCAGCGGCACCCTCATCGACCACCTCCCCGAGCGCGAACGCGAAGGCTACCGCCGCTGCAACGCGCTGTCGTGGGAGAAAATCTACCGCTCGGCCGACGTTGTCGACATCGAGCTCGCCGGCACCACCATAATCTCCTATCTCCTCGGGCGCTTGGTTGAAGCCGTGAGATTCCCTGAGCTGAACTATTCGCGACTGCTGTTGGCAAAGGTGCCGCAGCAGTATGAGGTCGACGCCCCGACGCTTTTCGGTAAGCTGCAGGCAGCTCTCGACCATGTCTCGGGCATGACCGATGTCTATGCCCTCGATCTCTACCGCCGGCTGAACGGACTCAGCCTGAAAATCAACAATTGACGTCAAGATGGAACAGATAAAGCATGAATGCGGAGTGGCAATGGTCAGATTGCTCAAACCGCTCGAATACTATAAAGAGAAATACGGAACCTACTGCTGGGGGCTGTCGAAGCTCTATCTGATGATGGAGAAGCAGCACAACCGCGGCCAGGAGGCTGCCGGCGTGGGCGTTGTGAAGCTTCATGCCGTGCCCGGCAACGAGTATGTGTTCCGCGAGCGTGCCCTCGGGTCGGGCGCCATCCAGGAGATATTCGACAATATCCGCCCGCGGCTCGACGCCATCCACGTTGAGAGCCTCACGCCACGCGAGGTTGAGAACGACGCCCCCTTCGTTGGCGAAATCAGCATGGGTCATCTGCGCTACAGCACCACCGGCCGCAGCGGAATGAGCTACGTCCATCCGTTTCTGCGCCGCAGCAACTGGCCCTCGCGAAGCCTGATGCTATGCGGCAATTTCAACATGACCAACGTCGACGAGATTTTCCGCGCCGTCGTCGCCAAGGGTCAGCACCCCCGACTCTACAGCGACACTCTCATGCTCCTCGAGCAACTCGGCTATGAGCTCGACCGCGAGAACCACCGCAACTACCGCATTTTCCGCGACTCGCTCGAAGAGCCCGCGCTGACCCACGCCATCGAGGATTCGCTCGACCTGCGCCGCGTGCTGGCTGCTGCCTCGCCGCTCTGGGACGGCGGCTACGTGATCTGCGGCGCCACGGGTTCGGGCGACATGTTCACCATCCGCGACCCTCACGGCATCCGCCCGGCATTCTTCTACGCCGACGACGAGGTTGTTGCCGTAGCCTCGGAGCGCCCCGTGATTCAGACCGTATTCAACGTGCGCCGCGACTCTATCTGCGAGCTTCAGCCCGGCGAAGCACTGACCGTCACGAAGCAGGGCACACTCAACATCTCTCCCGTCCTTCAGCCGAAAGAGAATGCCCGCTGCTCGTTTGAGCGCATCTATTTCTCGCGTGGCAGCGATGCCGACATCTACCGCGAGCGTAAGGAGCTCGGACGTCTGCTCGTTCCGGAGATTCTTGAAAGCATCGGCTACGACCTCGACCATGCGGTGTTCTCCTTCATCCCCAACACTGCCGAGGTTGCATTCCTCGGAATGGTCCAGGGGCTGGAAGCATATCTCGACACGCTCAAAGCCGACAGCATTCTCGCCGCACAACAACAGGGCACGCTCGACGCCGACACGCTCGGCAAGATTATGGCACGCAAGGTGCGCGTTGAGAAAATCGCCATCAAAGATATCAAGCTGCGCACGTTCATTGCCGAGGGCGAGAGCCGAAACGACTTGGCAGCCCACGTCTACGACGTCACCTACGGCTGCGTTGCCAACAACGTCGATTCGCTCGTCGTTATCGACGACAGCATTGTCCGCGGCACAACGCTCCGCCAGAGCATCCTCCGCATTCTCGATCGCCTGCACCCGGCGAAGATTGTCGTTGTCAGCTCGTCGCCCCAGGTGCGTTACCCCGACTGCTACGGCATCGACATGTCGCGCATGGCCGAGTTCATAGCCTTCCGCGCCGCCGTTGAGCTGCTCCGCGAGTCGGGCCGCCAGGACGTTCTGGAGCAAACCTACCGCGACTGTCTCGCAATGGAAAAAGCCCCCGATTCGGAGTTGCGCAACTGCGTCAAGGCAATCTACGCCCCGTTCACCGACCGCATGGTTGCCGAGAAGATTGCCGCAATGCTGACTCCGCCCGAGGTTGAGGCTGAAGTAGAGATAATCTTCCAGAGCCTCGACGGGCTCCATGAGGCTATCCCCGGACATCCCGGCGACTGGTATTTCTCGGGCAATTATCCGACGCCCGGCGGTATTCGCGCTGTCAATCGCGCGTATATCAATTTTTACGAGGGGAATCCCGACATGCGCTAAAACAAAAGCGCGCCAACTCACGTTTTTAGAAAAAAATCATCGATGAAAAAGATATTAACTTTCCTGACATTTTGTTTCGCAGCCATCCTCGCCGGGATGGCGGCCGACGGCGCGGCTATCAAGTTCAACCAAACAAAGCACGATTTCGGAACGATCCGCGCTGATGGGGGCGAAGTGAGCTGCGAATATACATTTACGAACACCGGCACCTCGCCGCTGGTGATTATCTCTGTGAGCAACGGCGGATGCGGCTGCACTACGCCGACGTTCACCAAAGAGCCCATAGCTCCCGGCAAGACCGGAACGATAACAATCCATTTCAATCCCGCAGGACGCAAGGGCGAGTTTAACCGCGTGGTGCAGGTTAAAACCAACGCCTCGAAAAAACGTGAGTCGCTGCGCTTCAGCGGCGTGATTGTGCCATGAACCGCGTGGTTACATTCGTCGGCGCGGCGCTGCTCTCATGCGCTGCAGCGATGGCCGCCGGGCCGCGCGTGACGTGGCTCGACTCTGTCCACGATTTCGGCGCCTTCAACGAGGAGCTCGGACTTGTGCGCTGCACGTTCAAGGCCATCAACACCGGCACGGAGCCGCTGACCGTCATCTCAGCCCGCGCCAACTGCGGCTGCACCCGCCCACAGTATACCGTCGAGCCGGTAGTCCCCGGCGACACGCTGACTATCTCCGTGGCCTACGATGCCAAGGGCCGCCCCGGCAAGTTTGAGAAGAAGGTGTTCGTCTCGACCAACGACGGCGCTACGAGCACGCTGAAAATCGTCGGAACCGTTATCGGCGCCTCAAACTCTTTGCAGGGACGCTATCCCGTTGAGTCGGGAATGGCACGTCTAAACACGTCGGTGATGCCGTTTGGTGAGGTGATGAAAGGCCACACGGCAGGCAGCGTCGTTCGCGGCTACAACCCGACGAACGACACGATTCGCCCCTTGGCCGCCGATGTGCCCGACTATATTACCGTGCTGTTCCAGCCTGCAGCCGTTCCGCCGGGCGAGCCGTTCGTAATCTCGGCAACAGCCACGACGGCCGGAACGCCCGATTGGGGCTACGTCACCGACTCGCTGACATTCCGCGCCGACCCGCGCTCGCCCGTAGCTACTCCGCTGAGCACTGTCCTCATCATCCGCGAGGATTTCTCGACCCTCACTCCCGAGCAGATTGCCAATGGTCCTAAGGCCGAAATCTCAACCAAGTTGATCGACCTCGGCCACGTCGACCGCGATTCGCAGCCGTCCACCCATTCGTTCACGATTGCCAACCCGGGCAAGGAGCCGCTGATGATTCGCCGCGTCGACACTCCCGACCCGGCCGTAAGCGTCAAACTCGCCTCCAATAAGGTGAAACCCGGCGGCAAGACAACCGTAACGCTCCGCGTCGACCCCTCGAAGTTGGGCAAATCCAACCTGCTCAATGCTCGCATAACCGTAATCACCAACGACCCCGAGCACGCCCAGAACATGGTGCGTGTGGTCGGTCAGCCATAAATATACACACACTACCCAACAGAATCTTTGCCATGGAACATGTAGAAAACGACGGAAAATATATCGGACTGACAGTCAACTCCGGGGTTGCGCAACCGCCCTCGGTTAATCCATATCTGACGAGCCGCAAGCGCAAACCGATGCCGACGGTTGCCGAGATGGTCGAAGGAATCATCAAAGGCGACGTGACGATGCTTTCGCGTGCCGTAACGCTCGTCGAGAGCCTGACGCCCGCTCATCAGGTGCTGGCTCAGGAGGTGATTGAGAAATGTCTGCCTTATTCAGGCAACTCGCGGCGCATCGGCATCACGGGCGTCCCCGGCGCGGGCAAAAGCACGTCGATCGATGCCTTCGGTCTCCATGTGCTAAAGCAGGGCGGCAAACTCGCAGTGCTCGCCATCGACCCCTCGAGCGAGCGCACCAAGGGAAGTATTCTCGGCGATAAAACTCGCATGGAGCGCCTTGCCGTTCATCCGTCGGCATTCATCCGCCCCAGCCCATCTGCAGGCTCGCTCGGCGGCGTGGCTCGTAAAACGCGCGAAACAATTGTGCTCTGCGAGGCCGCCGGCTACAACAATATCTTTGTAGAGACCGTAGGCGTGGGGCAGAGCGAAACCGCCGTCCACTCGATGGTCGATTTCTTCCTGCTCATACAGCTTGCCGGCACCGGCGACGAACTGCAGGGAATAAAACGCGGCATCATGGAGATGGCCGACGGTATTGTAATCAACAAGGCCGACGGCGATAACCTCGACCGCGCCCGCCTGGCGCAGGCCCAATTCCGCAGCGCACTGATGCTCTTCCCCCTCGCCGAGTCGGGATGGTCGCCCGAGGTGCTGACCTATTCGGGCTATTTCGAGCTGGGCATCCCCGAGGTTTGGGATATGATCGACCGCTACTTCGCGTTCGTCAAAGCCAACGGCTATTTCGAGCGCAAGCGTTCGCGACAGGCTCGCTACTGGATGTACGAGACCATCGACGAGCAACTGCGCGCCAACTTCTACAATAACCCCGAAATCGAGCGGATGCTGGCCGAAGGCGAGGCCCGAGTGCTTGCCAACCGCCAGACATCGTTTGCCGCAGCACGCAATGTACTCGACTATTATTTTTCTAAGAACCAATAACTAACCTCGAGGCTGGAACAACTTGTGAGCATTGAGCGTTTGATAGGTGAGTAAAGAGTAAAAAATCACACACAAGTCAAACACACGCTTCACAGAGTTATGAGACCTTCATTCAACTCCACGACTTTCGAAAAGTTTGCTTCACGCCGCTTCGCTGCCGATGGCCTGATTTTCCGGCAGTTCGACATCCGCGATATCCCCGCCGTTCAGGCGATGGTCGCACGAGTTAAATCTCGCACATGCGATTTTACCATCGGTGGCATCTTCATGTGGGACGACTACTTCGCCTACACCCGCGCCATCTATGCCGACACGTTGTTCATTCGCGGACTCTGCGAGAACGACCCCTCGCGCCACGCCTTCTCGCTCCCCGTAGGCGACCTCTCGCTGCCGTCCGCCATCAACCGTCTGCGCCACTACTGCGCCGCCCATTCGATGCCGCTCCAGCTCTCGGCCGTGCCCGAAGAGTATCTCCCCGAGCTCGAAGCCCTCGGAGCCATAAATATCGAAGAGATTCCCGACTGGGCCGACTATCTCTACGACCTCGAATCGCTCTCGACGCTCGCCGGCAAGAAGATGAGCAAGAAGCGCAACCACGTGAACCGCTTCGCTGCCGACAATCCCGACGCTGTGTTCGAGCCGCTGACGCGCAGTCACCTCGAGCCTGCCCTCGAATTCATCCACCGTCTGGAGGCCGACCCCGACAAGAGCGCCGCCGCGCAGTATGAGCTCCGCGAAAACGAGCACGTGCTTCGCCATCTCGCCGACTATCCTTTCGAGGGTGCAGTACTCACCACCCCCGCGCATGGCATCGTTGGGCTCACCATAGGCGAAGCTATGGGCGACACCCTCCACGTCCACATCGAAAAGATGGACCATGAGGTTGCCGGAGCAGGCGAAACCCTCTGCCACCGCTTCGCCCGGATGATGCTCGAACGCCATCCCGAGCTCAAATACGAGAACCGCCAGGAGGACACCGGCGACGCCGGACTCCGCCGCGCCAAGCTCAGCTACCAGCCCACAGCCCTCCTCCGCAAATACAACCTCGAAATCCCCCTCTGATTCCCCTAATCCCCTCTACCCCCCTGATCCCCCTCTGACCACCCCCTGAGTTCCCCTAATCCCGACCCTGCGAAACGGCGTCCATTAACATCATCCTCGCAGCCGCGGTAAACTCATATTTGACCCCACGCTCCCAATCGGCCGTCGCCGCTCGGAAGCGTGGGTCTGTGGGTTCTAACCTACCAACCATACTTATGAAGAAACGGACATAGAATTGTCCGGACATGATGCCTTCTACAGGGGCAGTCATTGGTCTTGAAGACATGTGCGGCACTTATGCCGGACATGTGGTCGTTGACCTTTGGTATTACATTCCGAGCATTGCTGCCGGAGATATTCCGAGGACGATGCAGATGGCTCGCGCTATTCGGAGCGTAGGCTCTGCGCGCCCTGAAATATAATCGCTGACTCTTGACGGACTCACACCAATTTCTGATGCGAGCTGCTTCTGAGTCATTCCTCTTTCTTTGATAGAAAGACGGATGAGATCTCCAATCGTGGGCTTCGCGATTGGATAATGAATATTCTCGTAGTCCTCAACCACGCCGGAGAAAATAAAAAGTTCCAGTGCATTTTTGTCGTGGGCAGGAGTCTCGTTTGTCACCAGTGGCAACAGTTCCTCAATGCGGTTAAGAGCGAATTCATATTGTTCTTTTGAAATCTCCATATCCATATATTTAGTTGGTTGAACAATCAATCCTTTGTTTTCTTTCAGCAAAGCTATTAACAAATTCTGAATTACAAGAGTTTTAGCGCGAAAACTTTTGTAACAAAGTTTTATGTGATAATAGGTGTTCACAAACTTACGGCAATTCCAGATAAGTGCCGTAGTTTTGTGAATTAAATATAGATGCTATTAGAATCCTCTCGTGAAAATATCTCACAAGAAGTTGCTGATATGCCTTGTTATCTTTGTTGACAAGGTTTAGAAGTTTGGTTTTTCGGGAGTGTGCGATGTTCTTTATTGTCATAGGGCAATTTCAAAATAGCGTTGAAGAATATTGGCGACTCTTAGTTGTTTTGCATAATTGGCAAGCTTGGAAAGATTCCTATCTTGTGTTTTCAGATATGACGAAATGATTTCAGCCATAACATCAATTCCGATCTTATTCCGGAATTTGACGGCATCACAGACACATCTTTCCTTGTCATAGATAAACACATCGTGTCCGTCAACGTTCTGTCGTGTTTTCCCAATATCAAGGAGCTTTTCACTGACATATACAAGTGTTATATCGGGCATTGAAGGAAGACGGACTTTTCTCTTTCTTTCTATTGCGACATAGAAAGAGTCGGGGATTTGTGTGGTCATTCTATAATAATGCCATGCACTGTACAAACAAATAATACCTCCCGGAATGAGAATGTCTATATCGAACATACTGTCTGTCAGCGCATCAACTGAGGCGTAAATTCCATTTTTAATTTTGAT
>CAYNSG010000095.1:0-8733 GCA_964399885.1 uncultured Bacteroides sp. | reverse complement strand
TTTCAGGCTGCCGATTCAACTTTTTTTCAGAGATTCCTTATCCCGAACTCGCGTTATTAGGTTTCGGCCGTTTCGAAAATCCAGTTGGAATACCAGCCCGATTTTACGAATCGTTATGCTTTTTTATCCGTCGCAATTCGCAAATTGGCATTATATTTGCATTTTGTTTCTCGGCAGGAGATTGTTCACTCTCCGCAAAATGAACTTATCGGGCTACTTGGCAGTTAGATAACCGACCGGATAAGTTCTTTAAGAGCTATTAGAATGAGTAAAGAAAAAGATTCGATTATCAATCTCGGGAAGATAGAGATTGACATGACTAAAGGCAAACACACCATCAACGCTGATGCAATGCCGATTTTGCCCACCCGCGACCTCGTGTTGTTTCCGGGAGTGACTTTCCCGATCCACCTGGGGCGCCAGAGCAGTATAGACACCGCTCGCTACGCCGCTGATAACCACGTTGCTCTCGGAGTCGTCTGTCAGCTCGACGACCGCGTTGATGAGCCCGACTTGATGACCGACCTTTCGCAGCTGGGCGTAGTGGCCGACGTTGTCAGAATCCTCGAACTCCCCGGAGCTCCGATAACAGCTCTTGTCCGCGCCCGCGACAAGATTCAGATTCTCGCTCCGTCCGAACTCCCCGACACTTCTGTCAATTTGGCAGCGCGAGTGAAGCTAATCCACGAGCTGCATCCGCGCAAATCGGACACCGAGTTTCTCGCCCTCTCCGACGCCATTAAAGATACCACTCTCGAAATGCTCAAGGCGATGGCAAATGCCCCTGCCGATCTGACCTATAACATCCGCGAAATCCCCTCGGGCGAACTGTTGGTCAACTATGTTGCCACCAATGCACCGATTTCATCGAAAAAGAAGATGGAGCTTCTCGGCCTCCCGAAGGTCAAGCCTCGCGCCGAGCGGCTTCTGGATATGTTGAAGGAGGGCGAACAGCTGATGTCCGTAGCTCGTGAAATCGGCGAGCGCACCTCGCAGGCCCTCTCGCAGCAGCAACGCAACGCCTTCCTCCAGCAGCAGATGGAGAGCATACGCCAGGAACTCTACGGCGAGGAAGGTCCCGAAGCCGATATCGACCGCCTGCGCAAAAAAGCTGCCGAGTTGCCGTTGCCCGACGATGTCCGCACCACATTCGACCGCGAATGTTCAAAACTCGGCCGCATCGCACCCCAGAGCCCCGACTACAGCGTGCTGCTCTCATATCTCGAACTCCTGACCGAACTCCCCTGGGGCAAAGAGGACACGCTCAACCGCGACATCGCCATGGCCGAACAGACTCTCGATTCCGACCACTATGGACTCGAAAAAGTCAAAGAGCGCATTCTCGAGCAGATAGCCCTGCTGATAAATGCGCCCGAAGGCCACGCCCCGATTCTCTGCCTGGTGGGCGCCCCGGGCGTCGGCAAAACCTCGCTCGGACAGTCGATTGCCCGCGCATTGGGCAGAAAATATAAGCGCGTTGCGCTCGGAGGCCTGCACGACGAGGCTGAAATCCGCGGACATCGCCGCACGTATATCGGAGCCATGCCTGGCCGAATCATCGACGCCATGCGCCGCTGCGGCACGTCGAACCCCGTAATGCTCCTCGACGAAATCGACAAGATTGGCAGCGACTTCAAGGGCGACCCCTCGGCAGCACTGCTCGAGGTGCTCGACCCCGAACAGAACTGTCGCTTCCACGACAACTATGTCGATGTCGACTTCGACCTCTCGAAGGTGCTGTTTATCGCTACTGCCAACACGCTCTCATCCATACCGTCGCCCCTGCTCGACCGCATGGAGATTATCGAAATCTCAGGCTATCTGCCCGAGGAGAAAATAGAGATTGCCAAGCGCCATCTCCTGCCGCGACTCATCAAGGAGGCCGGTCTCGACAGCTCGCTCATGCAGATTACCGACGAAGCTATTCTCGCAATAATCGAAACCTACACCTCAGAGAGCGGCGTGCGCCAGTTCGAGAAAAAACTCGCGTCGCTTGTGCGAAAAGTCGTGCTACGCAAAGTTAGCGACAAATCGTGGCCGCGCCCAATTGAACCGGCTCATCTCAACGACCTTCTCGGCCCGGCGCCGTTTGTCAAGGACGAGTATGAGGACAACCGCTTTGCCGGCGTCGTTACGGGTTTGGCCTGGACTGCCGCCGGAGGCTGCGTGCTCTGCGTCGAAGCCTCGTTCACCCCCGGCAAAGGCGAAAAGCTTACGCTGACCGGAAACCTCGGCGACGTCATGAAAGAGTCGGCTACCATCGCCTTGCAACATGTTCGCGCCAACCTCGAGCGGCTCGGAATCGCCCCCGACGCGCTCAACGACAGCAATCTCCACATCCACGTCCCCGAAGGTGCAATTCCCAAGGACGGCCCGTCGGCAGGCATTACGATGGCCACAGCCATTGTCTCGGCGCTGACCGGACGCAAAGTGCGCCAGCGCCTGGCAATGACCGGCGAGCTCACACTGCGCGGACGCGTTTTGCCTATCGGCGGCGTCAAAGAGAAGATTCTTGCAGCCAAGCGCGCCGGCGTTACCGACGTAATTCTCCCCGAAGCCAACCGCAAGGATGTGGAAGTAATCCCTGCTCACTATCTTACCGAGCTTAACATCCACTACGTCAAAGAGTTCTCAGAGGTTGCCGACTTCGCAATCCTTCCCGAACTTGCCTGATTACTCCCAGCAAGTTGTTTCGTCGGCAATAGAGGGCAGGGTAGTGGAGCGGTACACCGGGTCGCGACCCTCGCGGAGCTGCCGGCGATAGTCGCGCAGCAGAGCTACGGCATATTTGCCCAACAACAGGATTGCGGCGAGGTTGCAGAGCGTCATCATCGCCATCGTTATGTCGGCAAAGCCCCACACCAAGTCGAGCGACATTACGCCGCCGGCATAGACAACCGCGCCTACGAGCAGACGATAGACGCGGATTATCATGTCGTTGTTGCGGATAAACCGAATGTTTGTCTCGCCATAATAATAGTTGGCGATAATGCTCGTGAAGGCGAAGAAGAAAATGGCTATACTGACAAACGTCGAGCCCAAGGTCGTTGCGCCGCCCAGCCCGGCGTCGATGGCGTGCTGAGTGAGGCGGATTCCGTCGTGGTCGGTCGGAGCTATTCCGCTGCAGAGAATTATGAAAGCCGTGGCGGTGCAGACCAGCAGCGTGTCGGTGTAGACTCCAAGCGTCTGTATCAGCCCTTGTTTCACGGGGTGGCTCACCGATGCCGTCGCGGCAGCATTAGGCGTGGAGCCTTCGCCGGCCTCGTTGCTGAACAAGCCGCGTTTTATGCCCATAATCATTGCCGAGCCGAGGCTTCCGCCAACAACCTCATCAAATCCGAATGCGTTTTTGACAATCAAAGCAATCACGTCGGGGAAATGGGTGATGTTCAGTGCGATAATTACGAGTGCGAGGAGTATGTAGGCAACAGCCATTACGGGCACAACCAGCTCGCTCACGCGGGCAACGCGCTTCACGCCGCCGCAAATCACCAACAGCGTCAGTCCGCACAGCCCCCAGGCGGTCCATTCCGAGGGGATGCCAAACGACACCCCTATCGCTCCGGCGATTGTGTTTGACTGCACGGTGTTGAACGCAAAGCCGAATGTCAGCGTGATAAGCACCGCGAACGTTACTGCCCACCAGCGCTTGTGTAACCCCTTGAGGATATAATACGCCGGACCGCCCATGAATGAATTTTCGCCCTTAACCTTGAAGAGCTGGGCGAGGGTCGACTCGATAAATGCGCTCGCTGCGCCCAAGATTGCGATTACCCACATCCAGAACACTGCGCCCGGACCGCCTACGGCTATTGCCGTAGCCACGCCGGCAAGATTTCCCGTGCCTACTCGCGAGGCTATCGACATCGCAAACGCCTGAAACGAGCTGATTGTGCCGTGATGCGGAGCGTCGTTCTGCCGCGTGTCGTTATCGCGTATACCCGAGTGGATTAGCAGACGGACCATCTCGCCAACCATGCGGAACTGAACCCCGCGGGTGGCGATGGTGAAAATGAGTGAGGCTCCCAGAAGCACGGGAACCATAATGTAGTCAGCCAGCACCGCACTCGTCCAGTCGACTATAGTTTGAAGCGTAGTCATTTCCATTGTGCCACAAAGTTAAAGATTTTTCTCGCTATTACCGTCATTTTACCGCCTATTTCCCCTTTTTCCCTTTATAGCGCTTCCGGTGAACCATCCGGCTCTTTTGTTGTTAGAATTATAGAAACTGAAACTAAAACACTCATTTACTATGGATAAGCAGAAAAGTATTGAGGCACTGCAATTTTTCGTTACAGGTCTTTCGAATGGCGCTTTCCAGCACCTCGCTCAAAGCCGTGTGTTCAAATCGCAGGGTTATAATAAATTAGGGCAGCATTTTGCCGACCACGCCACCGAAGAGTACGGCTGGGTTGAAAAATTCATGGATCGTATTCTCGATCTCGAAGGCGAACTCAAAGTTGAAGCACGCCCCGAAGCTCCTATCGTTGTCGACCCCGTTCAGTATATGAACGCCGAACTCGACCGTCAGACCAAAGGCCTGAAGATTCTGCGCGATTGCATGGATACAGTCACCGAGGACGTCACGACCTACGATCTGCTTAAAGACTACTTCAAGGATGAGGAGCAGGATCTCTACGACGACCAGACAATGATTGAACTCATCAAGAAGCTCGGCGAAACCAACTGGTTACTGACCCAGCTCTAAACCCCTCCTGCCGGCCAACCCAACAATCGGCAAAACTTAAAATAAACGGGAACCGCTCCGCGCGGCTCCCGTTTCTTTAATCGGTGGATATCAATTTATTGCCTTACTTTTTGTTGGCGAGCGATTCAACGTAGGCTTTCATGCGGGCAACAACTTCGGGGTGCTGAGCGGCTACGTTAACCTGTTCGCCACCGTCGGCCGAGAGGTCGAAGAGCTGAGGCTCGGGGTCGTTACCGGTTTCGATTTTCGGTCCCCACTGAATCATCTTCGGGCCATTGGCGGGAGTGATATATTTCCATTTGCCGCTGCGGGCTGAGAGCACGTGAGTGTTCGACATCTCCGGAAGGTATTCGCGGCCGGCAACTTTAGCTCCGGTAAGCGCAACCGACTGGTCTTCGCTGTCGGGAGCGGCATTGTTCGGAATTGTTGCGCCGATAACCGAACCCAACGAACGGAAGAGGTCGGCGAGGCTAATCAGGGCGTCGCTCTCAGTGCCGGGCTCGGTTGTGCCGGGCCAGCGGACGATGAACGGAACGGCTGTGCCACCTTCAAACGAGCTGTATTTACCACCACGGAGCGGGCCGGCAGGCTTGTGGCCGTTGAGGAGCTCTTCAGCGTGGTCATCGTAGCCGTCGTCGACAACAGGACCGTTATCGCTCGTGAGAATCACGATGGTGTTGTCGGCAATGCCGGCGCTGTCGAGAGCAGCGAGAATCTGTTCAACCGACCAGTCGAATTCAACAATGGCATCGCCGCGCAGACCCATAGGATTCTGACCGCGGAAGCGGTCGTGGGGGAAGCGGGGTACGTGAACGTCGTTAGTCGCAAAGTACATGAAGAACGGACGGTCGGCATTCTCGTTGATGAATCTTACAGCGTGGTCAGTGATCGAGTCGGCGATATTCTCGTCCTTCCAGAGTGCGGTTCCGCCGCCTTTGCTGAAGCCAATGCGCGAGATACCGTTGACAATCGCCATATCGTGACCATGGCTCGGATGGAGGTTGTAGAGCAGTTCGGGGTTATCTTTTCCGGTGGGTTCGCCCTCGAAGTTGCCGCGGTAGCTTACGTAGATTGGCGCTGAGAAATCGCGGTTGGCCACGGTATCCTGCTCGATAAATACGCAGGGCACGCGGTCGGCCGTAGCTGCCATGATATAGTGGTAGTCGAAGCCGAGGTCGCGGGGAGTCGACGAGAGGGGAGCGTTCCAGTCCTGTTCGCCGGTTTTCTCGCCGAGACCGAGATGCCATTTGCCCAGGGCGGCGGTTGTGTAGCCGCGCTGGCGGAACATATCGGCCATCGTGTAGGTTGTCGGGCTGATAATCATGCCGGCATCGCCGGGAGCAACGTCGGTGCCCGGTTTGCGCCAAGCGTATTCGCCGGTCAGCAGGGAGTAACGCGAGGGGGTGCTCGTCGAGGCTACGGCGTGGACATCCGTGAAGCGAACGCCCTGACGTGCGAGCGAGTCAATAGCCGGTGTCTCAACGTTTTTGGCACCGTAGCAGTTCAAGTCGCCATAGCCGAGGTCGTCGGCAACAATCAGCACAACGTTAGGGAGCCGTTCCTGACTCCGGGCTACGGCAAACATTGTAGCCGCGAGTGCCAATGTGATGAAATGTCGTTTCATAAGGTATTCTGTAAGGTGATGTGACGACAAAATTAGCAAATGTTCGGCAAATTATGTAATTTTACGGCGATTTTCATTCATTTGTTACCATATAATAACGCATATTTGACATGGAACATATTAAGCGCTTTGTTCGCAGCAGCCGATTTATCGGAACGCTAATTGCCGTCGCGGTGATTGCCGTAATCTCAATAGGCTATTTCTATCCCGATGCCATTCAGGGTAATGTGCTCCGTCAGCACGACATGCAGCAAGGCATGGCCAACGGTCATGAAGCCGAAGCTTTCCGTGAGGCTACGGGCGAGGATACCCGCTGGACAAACGCTTTGTTCTCCGGAATGCCTACGTTTCAGATTGCTCCCTCCTATCCCTCCGATTCGCTGATTTCGTGGGTCAACAGTGTGATGGGGCTCGGATTGCCCGACCCGGCCAACCTTGTGGCCATGATGGCTATTGGGTTCTTCATTCTGCTGATGTCGATGAAGATGCGTTGGTATGTTGCGCTGATTGGTGCCGTGGCCTACGCTTTCTCTTCCTATTTTATTATAATTATAGGTGCCGGACATATCTGGAAGTTCGTAACGTTGACCTACGTTCCTCCGACGATAGCCGGCGTTATCCTCTGCTATCGCGGGCGTTATCTTGCCGGGGCTGCGTTGGCGGCTTTCTTCGCTATGATGCAGATTGCGTCCAACCATCCGCAGATGACCTACTATTTCGGCTTCGTCATCGCTCTCATAGCCCTGGCCTATCTCGTTCACGCCATCCGCAAGCATCTGATGACTCGCTGGCTTAAGGCTACGGCAGCTCTCGCCTTCGCCGGTGTGTTGGCCGTCTGCGCAAACCTGCCAACGCTCTACAACACATACGAATACTCCAAGCAGACAATGCGCGGCGGACATTCCGAATTGGCTTCGGCCGGTTCCGGTGAGCAGACCACATCGGGGCTCGACCGCGACTATATCACCCAGTACAGCTATGGCATCTCGGAGACTTTCTCGCTGCTGATTCCCGACGTGAAGGGCGGCGCGTCAATCAAACCCGAAAAAGGCACTAACCGAATGCTGAATCTCTCCGACCTCCCCAAGGCGAAGGAGATGATAGCCAAGGGCGAAATTCCGCAGCAAGAGGCTCAATATCTCGAGTATATGAGCCAATATTTCGGCGAGCCGGAGGGGACGAACGGTCCGGTCTACGTCGGTGCGCTAATCGTCGCAATGTTCATCCTCGGCTGCGCTATTGTTCGCGGTCCGCTCAAATGGGCTCTTCTGGCGGCAACGGTGTTGTCGCTGCTTTTGGCGTTGGGACGCAACTGTATGTGGCTGACCAACATCTTTATCGACTACGTTCCGCTCTACAATAAGTTCCGAACCGTCGAGAGTATTCTCGTAATCGCCGAGTTTACCATGCCGTTGCTCGCTGTAATGGCTCTGCAGAAGCTGATTACAACTCCCGATGCGTGGAGTCGCTATCGCCGCCCGATTTTATGGAGCTTCGGCGCGGTTCTGTTCTTCTGTCTGATAGGCATCATCGCCCCGGGCTTCTACGGCTCGGCAATCTCTGAAGGCGACCGACAGATCGATAGCTACATAACCCAGAGCCTCGCGGCGCAGGGCTATCCGTCAACGGTAACTCAGATGTTCAGCCTTTCGAACCCGACGATTTATAAAGCCGTTGAATCGCTGCGCGAGTCGATGGTTACGGCCGATTCGCTTCGCAGTTTCCTCTTTGTTGCCGCCGGATTCCTCGTGCTGCTGCTCTTCTTCCGCAAAAAGACCGGCGTGGCAGTGACTATCACCCTCGTCGGACTGCTGATTGCCGGCGATTTGCTGACGGTCAACAAGCGTTATCTCGACAGCGACAGCTTCCTGCCGCGCCAGTTGACAATGGGCAATCCTTTCCCGATGAGCGACGCCGACCGTCAGATTCTTGCCGACACTACCTCCCACTATCGTGTCATGGATATCCCCCGATTCACTCAGGCCGCACCTTCCTACTACCACAAGACTATCGGCGGATATCATGCTGCCAAACTGACACGCTACCAGGACATCATCAGCCGTCACCTGAATAACTTCCTGAGCGGCAACCCGTCGGATGCCGACTTCGAGGTTCTCAACATGCTCAATGCCCGCTATGTTATCGCCTCAAATGAAGAGGTGGTTCTCAATGACGACGCTTACGGAAATGCTTGGCTGGTCGACAGTATCGTCTATGCTCAGACTCCCGACGACGAGATGGGAGCCCTCTCGGCTCTCGGACTCGACACCGTAGCCGTAGCCGACCTCCGTTTCGAGCCGCAGCTTCGCGGCCATGTTGAGCTGACCGAAGGCGACACCATCTCCCTGACTTCCTACGCTCCCAATCGACTGACCTATCATGCGCAGACCGACAAGGGCGC
>CAYNSG010000094.1:0-8791 GCA_964399885.1 uncultured Bacteroides sp. | reverse complement strand
TGTTTTTGGGCAAAAAATTGCGGATATTAAACAAAAACAAACTATCTTTACACACTTTTTGCAACCATTGCAAAAAGTCAACGCTCAAAATAGCGGCCAATGAAAGTTAGCGCAGTGAAATATAGATTGATATGTGCAGTGATGTTCGCCGCACTACTCTTTTCCGCCTGCTCCGACGATGGCGGCTCAACGCGCGTTGGCGTCGGCACGGTTAGCCCCATTGTGACCGTCGATCCCGATGTCGAAGCCGACCAGACGGCCGATATCGTCATCTCTCCCATCCCCTCCGCCGAGCAGCTCAGCCTGCGCATATCGACCACCGACGGCAGCTACTCACACACGTGGCAACTCCTCTCAGAATTCAACCCCGACGAGCCTCTGCTGCCCGGCAGCTACATCGCCGAGGCATTCTACGGCACGCTCAACGACGAGGGCTTCGACTGCCCGGCGTTCAGTGGCTCGGCGCCTTTTGAGGTTGTTGACGGCGAAGTGGCCCGACCCGAAATCGTCTGCTCGCTGGTCAACACGATGCTCCTCGTAAAGTTTTCCGACGCATTCACCGACTACTTTACCGACGCCTCCGTCACGCTCCACAGCTCGGGCGGCGGATTCGTTGAATATACCCCTGCCGAGTCGCGCCAGGCCTACCTTCGCGCCGGCGAGATTACCGTCAGCGTTGCCCTCACCCTTCCCGACGGACGCGCCGTCGACTTCATGGCCGCCAAAATCCCCGACGCCGAGAGCGGCCGATGCTACACGACAACCCTCTCGGCCGACCTCACAGGCGATGTCCCGGCGGTCATCATCTCGTTCGACGAGCGAATCACCACCGACGACGTCCGCATTGCCCTAACCCCAGAATTTATCTTCGCCGAGGCACCGACAATAACTTGCACGGGATTCATCTCCGACTCGCCAATCCACGTCGACGAAGGCTTGACGCCCGACACCCCGCTGACAGCCACCGCCACCGGAATCGAGGGCGGACAACTGCTGCTCACCGTCACCTCGCCGACCCTGCTCGAAGCCGGCTGGCAGCACGAAACCGACCTGCTCAGCGTCGACGCTGCGCTGCTCGACCTAATGGAGCGCTACGGGCTGAAAATCACCCGCGACGAGCATACCGCCACGGTTGATTTCACCGACGTCGTCCCGCGACTCCGCGCCGATGTCGACGCAAACGCCACATTCTCGCTCCGCGCCGTCAGCAGCCGCATGAAAGTCTCCGAGCCCGCCATCCTAGCCGTAGCGCTCGGCGAAGTCGACATCGAGCTCATCGGCGTAGCTCCCGTAACTGTGGGCATCGACGAGGCGTCGTTAATCGTACACATGCTCACACCCGACGCCACAGCCAATATCGGCGTCGAAATTCTCTCAGCCTCCGGCAGCTGGCAGAAAGCCGACATCATCGAAATTCAGCCGCTTGAAACTGCCGGCAACTACGCCGTGCGCTTCGCCATCCCCGCAGGGACGATGCCTGTCGACGTCCGACTGCTCTACTGCGGCGACATCCGCCTTACAACTAACCTTGTGCGCCGACCGCCCAACTTCACGATTGAGGTCGACGCCTTCGCTCAGTGCGCCGTTGTGCGCTTCGTTGCCGACGACGAGTCGCTTCTGCCCACCATCGTCCGCCTGGCGTCAATCTATGCCGACAGCGAGCGAATGCTTCAGCTCGACCGCGACGAGGAGAACGCAACCGTGACCGTGACCGGGCTCAACCCGCAGACACGCTACGCGCTGCGTGCAACCGTCATGGAGCAACCTACCGGTGAAAGCGACTTCACTGCCCCGGTAGCAATCACCACCGAAGCCGCCACGCAACTCCCCAACAACGACTTCGAGGAGAACGCCAAAGCCATCGACTATCAGCGCATGCCCTCAGGCGGGCGCTTCTCGCAGACAATCGTTCCCATCTTCAACAACCAAAACTTCACCTCATTCGCTACCCAACAGCCCACCGGCTGGGCTAACGTCAACGCCAAAACATTCTGCCGCGCCGCCAAGAACCACAACACGTGGTACATGGCTCCGTCGGCGCAGACCGTAACCGACGTCTACAGCACCGCCTACGCCGTGCGCCTCGACAACGTCGGCTGGGACCTCGACGGACCCGAGATTCCCGACTACGTCCAGACCGGGCAGCCCTACACATCCTACAGCCGAAACATCCCCGCCATTGCCCGGAAATCGGTCGGCAAGCTCTTCCTCGGAAAATACAACTTCGACCCCGCCACGCTGACCGAAAGCTACGACGAAGGCGTCGACTTCGCATCGCGCCCATCGTCGCTCAACGGCTTCTACAAATTCCTCCCGCCGGCAGCCAACGCCGACGCCCGCGGATTAGCCCGAATCGAGCTTATCGGCTACACGGCCGAGGGCGATGTCACCATAGCCTCCGGCTCGACGCTGCTCACAACCGCCACAGGCTACACCGCTTTCAGCATCCCCCTGACCTACACGCGCTTTGGCGTCAAGGCCACCCGCATAAAAGTGATGCTCGCCGCGTCGGACCGCATTGGCGACATCGACTTCGAAACCGCCAACACCACGACCGTAGACGACCCCGCATCGGCAACCTCGCGCGGAGCCTCGCTCTGGGTCGACGCGCTAACCCTTTCATACTGATAACAAAACGCCCCGACATAAACTGAGAATGAAACACCGTATGAAACATTTCGCCTCAATGCTGCTCCTGACTGCCGCGATGCTCGCGACGTCTATGCCGCTCTGCGCGCAGGAGCCGTTCAAGAGAGGGCTCGAACAGATTTCGTTCGTTCCTAAAGGACAATGGATTACCGGAGTCAGCGTCAACTATTCGCAAAGCGACCAGGACAACTACCAGTTCCTAATTTTCGAGAGCATCAATGCCGACACCTATAGCTTCAAGGTAAGCCCGATGCTGATGTACTGCTTTAAGGATAATCTCGCCGCCGGCGGTAAATTCAGCTACACGCGCTCGCGCACGCGCCTCGACGAGGGCTCGCTCGTGCTCGACTCCGAAACCACCTACGATGCCGACCATCTCTTCGCCATCACTTCCAACTACTACGGCACGGCAGTGTTCCGCAACTACATCTCGCTCGGCAACTCGATGCGCTTCGGAATGTTCTACGAGGCGCAGCTCGAACTCGGCGGCGGACAGTCGAAAATCACCAACGGCACCGGCGACGACTTCACCGGAACGTTTGAGCGCAACTTCCACCTCAACGTCGGACTGACGCCCGGTTTCGTCATGTTCCTCAGCAACTACTCGGCGATTGAGGTCAACGTCGGAGTGCTCGGATTTGGCTACACCGACACCAAATCAACTACCGACCGCATTTACGTCGCTCACCGTAAATCGCGTCATGCCAACTTCAAAATCAACCTGTTCTCCGTCTCGTTCGGAGTCGTTTTCTATCTCTGAACCATGATGAAAAAGCTACGGATACTTCTGGCTGCAGCCGCATTCATCTGCGCGCAAGGCCTTCACGCCCAAGCCATCGACTCGCTCGAGGTTTACTCTGAATTCACCCCCGCACCCACAGGCTCGGTGCTCGACCAAAAAGTCATCGTCGGAAACGACACGGTCAGCATCATCCTGCCCCAGCGCAACTTCGGACGCTACGACCGCGGGCTGTTCAACTTCCTCTTCATCCCCAAGGGGCAGTGGGTGTTCGGACTCACCGCCAGCTACGGCGAGTTCAACACCGACGACGTGCAGATTCTTAACGCCATCACCGATTTCGACTTCAAAGGCAAGCTGTACTCCATCAAGCCTACTATCGGCTACTTCATCGCCAACAACCAGTCGCTCGGCCTGAAATTCAACTACACCCGCGGCGAAGCCGACCTCGGCAGCCTCGCCGTCGACATCTACGACGACCTCAACTTCTCGCTCAAGGACGTCAGCTACTACTCCAACACCTACTCGCTCGGCGTGTTCTACCGCACCTACGTCGGACTCTCAACCGAGAAACGCTTCGGCGTATTCAACGAAATCGACCTCTCGTTCGGCAGCGGTTCGTCGCGATTCAAACGCTACTACGACGGCGAGCTCCGCGACACCCGCACCAACATAACCTCCGCCGCGCTCAACTTCAGCCCCGGCGTCTGCGTGTTCATCATGGACAACGTTTCGTTCAACGTCTCCTTCGGTGTGTTCGGCGTCAGCCTGCGCCACGAAAAGCAGACTACCAACGGCGTCGAGGAAGGCTCGCGTTTCAGCAGCGGCGCCAACTTCAAATTCAATCTGTTCAACATTAATTTCGGTCTCGGTGTACACATTTGATAATATGCGTGATAGTATACGTAAAAATATGCGCCGGATTGCCTCCGGCTTGATTGCGACGATTATTTCCGCAGCAACTTTCTCCGGATGCATCAAGGACGACATCCCATACCCCCACAAACAGCCCAACATCACCTCTTTCGAGGTTGAGCATCAGCTGCAGGCTGCAAATATCGACTCCATAAACCGCCTCGTCACGGTTTTCCTCGACGAGGCAGCCGATATCTACAACGTGAAGGTGAAGAGCATGAGCCTCACCCCCGGGGCGCATCTCGTCGACTCCGCCCAGATTGTCAGCGGGATGAATCTCAGCGACACGCTCAACCTTACCGTAGGGCTCTACTACGACTACACATGGAAGGTTGTAGCCCGCCAGACTATCGAGCGATATTTTAGCGTCGACAACCAGGTTGGCTCGTCGGTAATCAACGTCGAGAACCGCACGGTTACAGCTCAGGTGCCCGAAGCTCTGCCGCTCAACGAGGTCCATGTAACAGCCATTAAGCTCGCCGGAACAACCGCCAAGATGAATCCCGACCTCGCCGACAAAACCGTCGACTTCCGCAACCCTGTGGCCGTAGAAGTTACCGAGTTCGGGCGCTCAGAGGAGTGGTCAATCTCCGTGACGCATACCGACATAGCTGTCGACATCTCGCGCGTCGACCCCTGGACACGCGTAGCATGGGTTTACGCAACTGCCGAGACCGGGCGCACCGTCAACATGGAGTATCGCATGGATGGCGTCGACGTCTGGACAGCCGTGCCAGCAACGTGGATAACTGTCAGCGGCGGCTCGTTTGTAGCCCGTATTACCGGACTCGAGCCCGAGTGCGACTATGAGGTGCGTGCATTCACCGGCGAGGACTACACCCTCCCCGTGAAATTCACCACCGGCAGCGAGCAGCAGATGCCCAACTCGCAATTCGAAAACTGGTGGCTCGACGGTCGCATCTGGTGCCCGTGGGTGCAGGACGCCGACCCCTTCTGGGGCACCGGCAACAAAGGTGCCACAACCCTCGGCAACGCCAACACGACGCCCATAGCCGACGTCAGCTCGCCCACCGGCTACCACGGCGCTCGCCTTGAGTCGCGCTTCGTCGGCATCTCTATCCTCGGTAAACTTGCTGCCGGCAACCTCTTCGCCGGCGACTATGTGGCCACAGAGGGCACAAACGGCATCCTGTCGTTCGGCCGCCCGTTCACCCAGCGCCCGACCAAGCTCACCGGCCGCGTGGACTATACCTCCGTTCCCATCAGCCACAGCACGAGCGGCTTCGAGTCGATGCGCGGCGAGCCCGACACGTGCATTGTCTGGTGTGCGCTCGGCGACTGGGACAAACCCTACGAAATCCGCACCAACCCCTCTAACCGCCATCTCTTCAGCCAGGACGACCCCGGAATTATCGCTTACGGGCAATTCCAAAGCGGCGAATCAACCAACGGCATGGTCGACATCACCGTGACGCTCGACTATCGCTCAACTTCGCGCGTACCCAGCTATCTGCTCGTCGTGGCCTCGGCCAGCAAATATGGCGACTACTTCACCGGCGGCAGCGGCTCAGTGCTCCAAATCGACCATTTCTCCCTATCCTACGACTATTGACCGCCACGCCACATAGACTGCTCGACGAGTTCATAGCCTACCTGCGCCACGAGCTCCGTTCCTCTGACAACACTGTCGAAGCTTATCGTCGCGACCTCACGCAATGGTACGACGCTGAGACCGATGCCGGACGCCGCGATTTCCGCCCCGCCGAAGTCACCGCTTCCGACCTCCGCCTCTGGCTGCTCGCCGTGGCCCGCGCCGGCGACTCGCCCCGCACGGTTCGCCGCAAGGTGCAGTCGATCCGCGCGTTCTACCGCTGGATGATGCGCAAAGGCCTCGCCGCCTTCAATCCTGCGGCTGCCGTAGCCCTGCCGAAGCTCGAAAAACCTCTGCCGGTCTACGTCCGCCCCGAAGAAACCGAGGCGATGCTCGACGCCGACCTCAACGACGCCGACTTCCGCCAGGTGCGCGACCGGCTGATTCTCGACATGCTATATTCAACCGGCATCCGCTGCTCCGAGCTGATGACTCTCGCCGACTCGGCGGTCGACACCGTCAAGGGTGAACTTAAAGTGCGCGGAAAGCGTAATAAAGATAGAGTGATTCCGTTCGGAAGCGAGCTCGCCGACCTGATTGGACGCTACCGCACGCTGCGCCGTGCAACTGCCGGCACTGCCGCGCCCGAATTTTTCGTCAGGGAGTCGGGCGCGCCGATGTACCGCAAGCTGATCTACAACATCGTTCATCAAGCTATGCAGGGTAACGTCAACGCAGCGCGCCTCAGCCCCCACGTGTTGCGCCATTCGTTCGCTACCGATATGCTCAACAACGGCGCCAGACTCAACGCCGTGCAGCAGCTTCTCGGACACGCATCGCTCGCCACAACACAGGTCTACACCCACATAACCTACCGAGAACTTAAACAGAACTATTCCGCAGCCCACCCCAGGGCCAAGAAATAAAACGAACAACTCTACTAACCCGCTGCCCGAAGGTCCAACCGACGAGCAGCACAAAATGAAGTTTATATGGAAGTAAGAATTCAAGCCGTACACTTCGACATCACCGAAAAGCTTACTGCTTTCATTCAGAAGAAGGCTGAGCGTCTCGCACGCCACAACGTCAACATCACCGAAGTCGACGTGAAACTCACCGTCGTTAAGCCCGAAACCTCCATGAACAAGGAAGCCGTCATCAAAGTCGTAGCTCCTCAGATTGAAGATCTGGTAGCCACCAAAGTAGCCGACTCGTTTGAGGAGGCTGTCGACCTCGCTCTCGAGGCTGTCGACCGCCAGCTCGAAAGAAAGAAAGCTCGCAAATAATCCCCCGGACTCTCCCCTCAAGAAGATATAACCCAAAGTCGGGCATGCTCGCACTCAGCAAGCAAGCCCGACTTCGTATTCTCTGCAGCGCTTATTCGCGGCTGAGGGAGTAGGGCTTGTCGGCGGGGGCGGTGCCGCGCTTGCGATTGGGGCGCGCCGACATGACGAACTCATGCGTGCCTCCGGCGAGGATGTCGTCGTGGGTGATATACATCTTGCTGTACGGTTTGCCGTTGAGGCGCACCTCCTTCACGTAGCGGTTGCGGTCGCTGACGCCCGGTGCTTTGATTTCAAACGTGCGTCCGTTGTCGAGGGTCAGCGTAAGCTGCGGCAGGTAGGGTGCGCCGAGAACATACTGGTCGCTTCCGGGGCAAACGGGATAGAAGCCCATGGCTGTGAATATATACCATGCCGACATCTGACCGCAGTCGTCGTTGCCGCCCAGCCCTTTGATTTCGTTGCGATACATTCGGTTCATAACCTCGCGTAGGCGGTCCTGCGACTTCCAGGGCTCCGACGTCCAGGCGTAGAGATACGGGATGTGGTCGCTCGGCTCGTTACCGTGGACATAGCCGCCTATAAGGCAGTCGGCGGTGACATCCTCGTTGTCGGCATAATAGCGCTCGGGCAGCTCGCCATCGAAGAGCGAGTCGAGTCGCTCCACGAAGCGTTGGTCGCCGCCCATCAGCTCCATGACGCGGCAACGTCGTGGGGCACATGGAACGAGAAGTTCCACGAATTGCCCTCGATGAACCCTTCGCCCGAGGTTTGCAGTGGGTCGAAGTCGGGCTTGAAATTTCCGTCGGTCATCAGCGGGCGGGCAAACCCCGTAGCCGGGTCGAAGACGTTGCGGTAGTTCAACGCGCGGCGGCGGTAGGTTTCGGCGATATCTTCGCGGCCGGCGCGCTTGGCGGCAGCGTAGATTGCCCAGTCGTCGTAGGCATATTCGAGTGTGGTGGAGGCGGTTGTCGAGCTGTGTTCAAACGGGACGTAGCCGTGCTCAATATAGTCGCCAAGCCCGTCGAGATAGCCTACGTTTGAGGTGGCAACCATCGCCCGGAGCGCTTCGTCGGCGTCGACATCGGCGCCCTTGGTCAGCGCGTCGGCTATTACCGACACGGCATGATAGCCGCTCATGCACCAGTTGTCGTTGGCGTTATGGCTCCAGATTGGCAGCAACCCGTGGACGCTCTGCTGCTGGTGGCGAAGCATCGACACGACCATATTCCGCGCCTGCTGTGGTTTCATCAGCGCCAACAGAGGATGCTCGGCGCGATAGGTGTCCCAAAGCGAGAACACCGTGTAGTTCTCGAAGCCGTCGGCTTGGTGGATGTTCTGGTCCAGCCCGCGATAGCGTCCGTCGACGTCCATGTAGACCGACGGATTTATCATCGTGTGGTAATACGATGTGTAGAACATGCTCTTTTGGTCGTCCGTGCCGTCGACGGCTATCGTTGCGAGCTGCTCGTTCCAGCTCCGGCGTGCAGAGGCGGTTATTTCGTCGAAGTTGCGCCCGGCGGCTTCGACTGCGAGATTGCGCAGCGCTCCGTCGATGCCGGTTGCCGAAAGAGCCACCTTGACGGTCAGCTCACGGCTGTCTGTGGGGTCGAATTCGAAGAATGCCGCAAGCTTGCGCCCGCCCATCTCCGG
>CAYNSG010000093.1:1355-8924 GCA_964399885.1 uncultured Bacteroides sp. | reverse complement strand
CGCACGACCATATATGCGATTCTAAGGCCGGTTCGGAAACCTCAAATCACGTCATAAACTGAATATCCCTAATTCAATGCCAGGTTGAGTATGGCTTCACAGCTCGCTCAATCACATAATGCACATCTGATAATATGGCTAAAGTACGTCCTATTCAGTATTCATTCTAATCTGCGCCCTCATTGCGCTTAACGCTCCGAGAGACACAAGTATCTCGTAAGTTAGGTTAGTGGCAAACAGATTAGTCAGACAGATATCAGGATAGATGACGGCATGGTCTGCGATATAATCATGGACAGCAGTCCTATCTTGCCGAACCAATCGGAATCGACCGGTAAAGAAATGCCCCATGAAGCGAGGCGTTGAAGTGACGCGAATTGTTCCGTCATCGAGCAGCCAGTGACGGCAAAGTTCCCGAATCTTAGACTCCGGGACTTGTCCTTTGAGGTGATACTTTTGCCTGATCTCAAAAGTCCTTAAAAGCTGAATGCCGTCAACCACCTCGATAGTCGAGAACCAGCCTTTGGTCATTCCCTTCATCTGTTTCCAAGTCGAGATATCGTAAACCTGCACAAGCCTTCCGCATCCAATGCACCTCGCTGTTAGTGATGATGAATCATACACCATAGCGTTGCCGCATCCCATACAGACAGTCACCTTGTTGCCATGTCGGATAGCCGGCACAGCCAAGGCATATTTACAAGCCCAATCTGTAATTTCCCTTGATAGGGAATGAAGAGAGCGATTTAGCTGCGACACATTCTTTTCAAATACAGTAACTGGTTTCATAGCAGTAAATTTATCCGTTCCGAGACCGACAAAGCGATGCCGGAACGGGTGTGATTCATAGCAAAGGAATTTCAAAAGAAACCTCGCAAAACTCTCCTTTTTATTTGGTGAACTCGCAAAAGCGGTCGCGGTCGCTCCCTCCGGCAGAACTCGCGGGAAGGCGAGGCGCGCTGAGTGGTCGTCCGCCAGGACGACGATTTTCACGTAGCCGATACGCCGGAGCGGGGCTTGCCCCTGCGTAGGCGTGCCGGGTTTAGGCGGCTATAGGCGGGGGCGTCTGGCAAGACGCCGATTGTGGCCGGGGCGGCTTCAATCCGCGTCTTGCAGACGCGTTGGATGATAGCCGATTAAACCGGGCACGCCTCCGCTTCGCTCCGGCGTACCCGGCTACGGAAAAATCTGCGTCCTGGCGGACGCGGAGGGTGGCAACATGCTGGGGATTAGCGAGTTGCAGCGGGACGGTAAGAAAACCGTCCCCTCCTTATTTGGGCGGCTGCCTCCCATCTTCTTTTCAAGGGAGCAATGCGACCGCTTCTGCGTTTTAATTTCCTTCCGAAAGAACAGTTCTGCGAACCTTTTGCGGGTTCAGCCTAAGCGCGAAGCGCGTTTTTGCGTTTCCCCCAGCTCGCAAACCTGAAATTTTCCGGGAGGGGGATGTAACATTCGGGCGGGTTGCGGTGTCTAATATACTGAAGCTTCATTCTACAATCCATTCACCCAATCCGATAAAACCAGAAAAAATGAAGAAATATATCGCTGCGGCGATTCTCGCATTCATCGCTATCGTTGCTCAAGCCGCAACTATAACTCCCTCAAAAAACTACGTCACTCGCACGCTCAAAATCGGAGCGTTCACGGCTCTGCGCACCAACACGTCAATCGACATCGAATATACCGTCGGTCCGCAGTCCGTGAAGCTCTACGCCCCCGACAACCTTGCCGATTACGTTCGCGTAACGCTCGCCGACGGTGAGCTCAAGGTCGGCTACTCGGAGGATATGAACATCCGTGGAAGCCACAAAACGCGTCTCATCGTCTCGGCGCCCAACGTAGTGAAGTTCACAACCGCCTCGTCGGGCGACATCGAAATCAAGTCGGACATCTCGCAGCCGGCGCAAAACGTAGATTTGACCGTTCTCAGCGCCGGCGACATCGACGCCCTCAACATTAAAGCCAACAATATCAAGCTTCATACAAACTCGGCGGGCGACATCGAGGTAAAAAACCTTACCGCCGTGTCGATCGACCTCTACAGTAACTCAGCCGGCGACATTGAAGCTCGCGACCTGAAAGCCACAAAGGACATTAAACTCTATGTCAACTCTGCCGGCGATATCGAAGTCAATAAAGCATACGCCGCAAACCAACTGGAGATGTATATAAACTCGGCCGGCGATATATCGGTGGCTGAAGCTTCGGCCGAAGAGGTTAAGGCTTTCACAAATTCATCGGGCGACATCAAAGTCACTTCGGTTGATGCGACATCGGTCATCGCAGCCGCAAATTCGGCCGGCGACGTGACTCTCAGCGGCATCGCCGACAAGGCTAAACTCGAATCGACATCTCATGGCAGCATAAATGCCAAAGGGCTGAAGGCCATTAGCGTAACGGCAAAAGTGAGCAGTATCGGCAATATCACCTGCTATCCGCTGCAGTCGCTCGATGCCACGCGCCTGAGCGTCGGTAAAATCCGCTATGCCAACACTCCCACCAACCTCACGAAAACCGAAAGCCGCCGCGACTCCGGCATTATTCCGCTCTAAGTTTCTAACGTGGCTGCAACCAACGAGACAGAGATGTTTGAGCGCCACGCCGCTCGATTGCGTCCCCGGCTGCTGAGCATTGCCTCGTCGATGCTCAAGTCGGCCGAGGATGCCGAGGACGCCGTCCAGGAAGCCCTGCTGAAGCTGTGGTTTTTCCGCGACAACCTCGCGGCCTACGACTCAATCGATGCCCCGGCTGTAATTATCCTCCGGCGTGTCTGCATCAACTCCCTCCGCTCCAAATCTCGTTCTCCGCTCTCCCTGTTAGCATCATTCTCCTCTCTACAAGAAAAAGCCGACGACGGCGCGGCCGACGATATGACCGACTACTCGCTGTCGGACGACATGTTCCGCGCCATCAACGCCCTGCCGTCGACCGAGCAAGCCGTGCTCCGCCTCCGGCATATCGACGGCATGGAAATCGACGAAATCGCGTCGCTCACAGCCTCGACGCCGGGCGCAGTCCGCACGGCACTCTCGCGCGCCCGAAAGCGCGTCCGCGACCATTTTATAAACCGGTATAAATCAAATCAACCACTATGACAGAACATATCGACAACCTGCTACAACGCTTCTTTGAAGGCACCACCTCGCTCGCCGAAGAGCGCGAGTTGCAGGAGTATTTTCAAACGGCCGAACAGTTGCACGAACAGCATCTCCCTTATCGCGAGATGTTCGCCTGGTATGCCTCGGGAATGCCCGAGCCGGCAGCCACGAAGCCGAGGCTTCTGCGCTCGTGGTTGCGTCCCGTCGCTGCCGCCGTAATCCTCTCGGCAATAACCGTCATAGCTTGGGCGACGGTTGGCGGTGCTGACTCGCCGACGGCATCGCTCTATGCCGACAACTACGTGGAGCGCGACGGCATAAAAATAACCGGCATGGACATCGAGCCTGAAATCAACGTGATGGTTTCGGAAATCGACGAGCTTAACGCTGAAATTGACAGAAAAATAGATGAAATGCAATATGAAACAGATTTTTAATCGATTGGTTATCCTTATAGTCACCGTGCTGGCATCGACCGCCACGGTTTCGGCGCAGGCGTGGGTCGACAAACTCATAAACCGCTACAAAAACCGTGACGGCGTAGAGAAACAGATCTCAATAAACCGCGACCCTGAGACTCACAAGGTAGTGCGCGAAAACTACATCTTCAATTTCAGCGCGGCGAAGGAGTATAATTACGTAAAGAGCGAACTCGTCAAGCACGCCGATGATGCCGACTACTTCCACATGGTCGACGAAAAAGGTCCGCGCGTTACACTCCGCCGGTCAGACGACGATCATCGTACAACCGTCGATATCGTAAAAAACGGCAAATCGTATCGCCTGACAATCAACCGAATTGATGAGGCTAACGAACGTGCCGCAGAAGCCACGCGACAGGCGCAGGCAGAAGCTCGCCAAGCACAACGTCAAGCGCAAGAAGAGGCTCGCCAGGCACATCGCCAAGCGCAAGAACAAGCTCGTCAGGCTCAGGAGCAAGCACGTCAAGCACAACGTCAAGCGCAAGAACAGGCAAAAGAAGCCCGCCGCCAAGCGCAACGGCTTCAATCAACAGCTCAGACCAAAACAACTGTTGTCCGCGCCGACTCCGCAGCCAACACTGCCGCCGTAGCCGCCCAGCGCGAACTCCTGCGCCAAGCCAAAGCCCGGCGTCAAAAATAACCTACTTCAAAAATAACCTGCTTCCAAAAATAACCTACTCGACGGCTACAACCGGGAGGGTGAGCGAGGCGGTGGGGAGGCCGTCGGCTGCGACGCTGAGCGTCACCGCCCCGGGGGTGGTTAAGGAGCGGACGATGGCGGTGGCGGCGCCGCTGAAAAGGTCCATGACGGGCTGCTGAAACGAACGCAGGCTCGTCGGGTCGCCGTTGGCGGTGGCTTCAAAGGTGCCCGAACCGCTGACCGCGAAGCGAACGTCGCGCGAGTCGTTCGGAATCAGATTCCCATCCTTGTCGGCAACGCGGATGGTGAAGAAAGCCAAGTCGTCGCCGTTGGCCCGCAACGTGTCGCGGTTGGCTACGACGACGAGGTGGTCGGCAGCGCCCGCAGTGCGGACGGTCTGCTCGGCAGCCGAAAGGCCGTTCTCATCGTAGGCAACAACGCGCAACTCGCCGGGGTGGTAGACAACGTCGTCCCAGATGAGGCGCACGCGCGAAACGTAGCTCGAGTCGTTCTTCTCTCTGACGCCCCGGCTTTCGCCGTTGACAAACATCTCGGCGGTGGGATACGACGTATAAACCATGACGGGCGTTGGCTCTCCCTCGCGTCCGGGCCACGTCCAATGGGGCAGGACGTGGAGCGTAGGCGACTCGGCGTTCCACTGCGAGCGATAGAGATAATAGCGGTTCTTGGGGATCGAAGCGAGGTCGATGATGCCGAAAAGCGAGCTGTGGCTGGGCCAGGCGTCGGTGTCGTAGGGCGACGGCTCGCCGAGATAGTCGAACCCGGTCCAGACGAATTGTCCGAGCATCCAGGGCTTCGTGTCGTCCATGAAGAAATCTATGTCGGGGGTGTTTGACCAGGCGCAGCTTTCGTTGTCGTAGCTCGACGACTGATTGTCGGGGTGTATGGCTGTGTGGCGCCCGGTCTCGTCGGGCATGACGAGCGGGAACTGATAGACGCCGCGCGACGAGACGGTTGAGGCGGTTTCGGAGCCGAGCACCATTTTTTGCGGCAGCCGGCGGTAGATTTCGTCGTAATATTGCGGTTTGTAGTTGAAGCCCGGAATGTCGAGCGCGGCGGCGAATCCGTTTTCGAGAACGGCACCAAGCTGGTCCATGCCGCACGTGATGGGGCGCGTCGTGTCGAGGCTTTTCACGCAGCGGCTGAGCATCGTCAGCTCGTCGATGCCTTCGGGGCTACGCTGGCTCGGGACCTCGTTGCCTATCGACCACATGACGACCGACGGATTGTTGCGGTACCGGCGCACCATGTTCGTCACGTCGCGTTCGGCCCATTCGTTAAAGTAGCGGCCGTAGCCGTTGGGCGATTTCGGGCGGTAGCTCCAATCGTCGAACGGCTCAACCATCAGCATAATGCCCATCTCGTCGCAGAGCTCCACGAGTTCGGGCGAGGGCATGTTGTGCGCTGTTCGGATGGCATTCACTCCCATATCTTTGAGAAGCGACAGCCGGTAGTTGAGTGCCGAGCGGTTTATGGCAGCGCCGAGCGGCCCGAGGTCGTGGTGGTTACACACGCCTTTGAACTTCGTGGCAACGCCGTTGAGGGAAAACCCGCGTTCGGGGATATACTCCAATTTGCGGATTCCGAAGCGCGTTGCGTAGCGGTCGAGCAGGCTGTCGCCGCGCATCAGAGTGGTTTCGGCCTTGTAGAGCGCAGGCGTCTCGGGGCTCCAGAGCAGTGGATTCTCAACGAGGAAATTCTGCACGAACTCCTGCCCGTGGCCGACGTAGACCGAGCTGTCAGCAGCCACAACCTCTCCCTTGGGATTGTAGATGTTGGTCGTAACCATGATTTTCTCGCCTTTAGCTACGCCGGCAATATCCATCGCCAGGCGCACGGAGGCGCGCTCGGCATCGACCGACGGCGTTGTGACATACGTTCCCCAGACCGGAATATGGACGTCGGATGTTGAGACGACGTGGACGTTGCGATACAACCCGGCGCCGGAATACCATCGCGAGGCACGCTCATAATTCTCAAGCTCTACCGTCAGCTGATTCTCGCCGGGCACAACCCGGTCGCTGACGTCGGCAAAAAATGAGTTGTAGCCGTAGGGCCAATAGGCAACCTTCCGGCCGTTGACGCTGACATTGGCATGGCTCATCGCGCCGTCGAAAACCAGCGTTGTTGTGCGCCCCGCAGTGTCGGCGACATTGAAAGTTGTGCGGTAGGTGGCTTTCCCTACGAGCGGCAACCCGCCCGTGCGCCCGGTTTTGGCTGTCTCGAATTTCTCGCCGTTCTGCTCAACGGCGACAACCTGCAGGTCGTTTGAGCGGTCGAACGGGCCGTAGATTGCCCAATCGTGTGGCACGTGCACCGCGGTCCACTCCGTGGCGTCGGCGCCGTGCCCGCGGGAGAATTGCCAACCATCGCGGAGCGTTTTCACCGTGCGGGGCGAGGTTGCGCCAATGCTTCCTGCGGCGGCCAATAGAATAGCGGCCAAAAGCATGGTATTCATGATGTTATGCATCGCGGCGAATGGCTGCTGTCGAGAGCATTCGGTGACCGAAGCGACAGAACAGACATTTGCGGGTTTCACAATATTTTCGTCGAAGTTGGATGAGAGCTTGCGAGGTGAACGCATCGCGAGCCTTGACTCCGGCCTGCTCGAAGAGCGCGACAACGCTGTTGTGTTCTGCCGGGCAAGATTGAAGCAGCTCGGCAGCGCGGTCGGTAAGCTCCGTATCGGAATGAACGTTTCCGTAGGCAACCATCAACGGCACGACGACGTTGATTACGATAATCATCGCCGAGCTGCGGCTTAGCGACACCATCGATGCCGGCTGCGGTGCACCGAACGTGTAGTGGTATTTCCAGTAATGCGACAGTTCGGGGATGAACAGATTGCACGCCGAATCGAGATCCTTCGCGGAGATAATCCGCCGGAGCATACGGAACCCTTCGGACGAGAGCAGGGCGGCGAGCAGGGCAATGCGTTGCGTAGGCAACGTTGCCGGGCGCATCCGCGACATCTTCCACCCCAGCGACTCCGGGCGCTTCAATCCGAATTTCAACGCCATGAACTCATACTCGCGCTGCAAACCCGAATAGTATTCATCGGCAATCTTCGCCTCTAAGAATCCCGCCTGGCCGAAAAGCATCGCCTCGACGGCCTGCAGATTGTCGGCATGCTTGCGCACAAACGACAGCGGCACAGCCAACGCCAATCGCTCGAAAGCGTCGTTGTTTTTCCCGAAGCCGAGACAGCGCGCAAGCGTCACGTAGCACGTCTGCTCCCAGTCGCCCGCGAATCGCTCGAGCAACGCCAAAATGCGGTCGACTTTCTCGTAGATGCGCTCGTAGGCGAGGGCGTCGATCCAGCCGTTGA
>CAYNSG010000093.1:0-1255 GCA_964399885.1 uncultured Bacteroides sp. | reverse complement strand
GGGTCGATAACCTGTACGTTGCGCCCGTCGACCGTGTGCATGTCGGATTGCAACCAAAGCCGGTGCTGCCAGACGTATTGCATTAAACGTTCCATGATAATTGTGCGTAGCGGTGAGCGGGTGTCAGGAGCGTTGATAGGCCGTTGGCGACATTCCGGTTATATGCTTGAAATACTTTCCGAACGACGACTGATTGTTGAAGTTCAGCTCGTAGGCTATCTGCTGGATGTTCTTGCCCGAGAAGCGCAGCATATTCTTCGCCTCGAGGATAACAAACTCGTCGATCCACTGCGCAGCCGTCCGTCCCGTGGCCTCCTTGATCAGAAGCGAGAGGTATTTGGGCGAGATGAAAAGCTTGTCGGCATAGAACGCTATCGAACGCTCGCGGCGGTGATGCTCGTGGATAAGACACATGAAATCTTTCACGTAGTTCGACCGCCGCGACCGCTGACGGTCGGAAGCCGGCTGATGCTCCTTCTGGCGGATGGCGAATTGCATCAGCTGATAGACCGACGCGGCTATGAGATTGCGTGAGATGCTGCGCACATACATCTCGTCCGTATTGTTAATCGTGTTGTAGTGAATCAGGTCGAAATAACGCCGCATCAGCTTCATCTCCTCGTCGGAGAGAATCATCGTAGGCGATTGCCAGGGAGTGAACTGCGTGGATTTTATCAGATTGATGTCGAAGTTGATGTCGCGGATAAAATCGGGAGAAATCACGAAAACGTAGGCGTCGAATTTTTCCCAGTCGGCGCGGCGGACGTGGAGCAGACAGTCGGCAGCCGCGACGAGCACGGTGTTGGCCGAGAGCTCATAGGTCGACAGATTGACGTCAATCTCCATCGAGCCGGCGAGAGTGAGGATTATGGTCATTCCCGGTACTCTGACCGGACCCTCGCGCAACTTCTCGAACGACTCGGAGTTGGTGATACGCGAGAACATATAGTCGCCCTCGAAGCTGCTGAACTGCGAGGAGTATTTTTCTATCTTGGAAACTTCGCTGATGAATGCCTCTTTTTCCATAAAGAAGATATTATGTCCACAAAGAATATTGCTTGTAGAAGATATTTTCCGCTAAATTAGTAATATCTTCCAAAAACGCCAACCAAAACCCGCAAAATCTCCCCCAAAAAGGAAAATCCAGCTAAAAGCCCCCGAATTCCTTAAGCTTCCGACGCCGTGTATATACCCGTTATTAATTATCAGATGTTCTATAAATTAATCTTTTAATAGATAGATAAATAGTTGCATA
>CAYNSG010000092.1:0-8990 GCA_964399885.1 uncultured Bacteroides sp. | reverse complement strand
CGACATAGAGGGGCTTTTCGTCGTCGATATAGTCGGTGACGGCCATAATGGCGTCATAGTCGTCGTTATCGCGGACAGCGGCGACATAGTCGAGGAACTCCTGCTTGGGGAAAATCGTATCGACCGTCGTTGCCACGACTTTGCAGTCGGCGGGGAGTCCTTCGGTGGCGGCTACGAGGCTGTGGAGCGAGCTTTCGGTCGTCTTTCTGACAGTGTTTATCGGGCAGGGGTGAGACGCGTGCTTCACGAAGTCGTCGACCTCGGTCATCTGCTCGTTGTAGATCATGTTGATAGCCGTTGGTTTCGCCTCAGCCATAATTGAAATCAGGCGTTGAAGCATCGGCTGTCCGGCAATTTCAACGAGCGGCTTGGGGACAGTGACACCCTCGCTGACCAATCGCGAGCCCTCGCCGGCGGCTAAAATCACACAATATAGCGGCTTATGCATCGTCGGATTTTGAGAGGTCGAGAACAACGTTGTCGTTCTTGTTCTTTTCAACATACTGTTTGCGCAGCGGATTGGCGTGGGCCTCGTCGAATTTGTCGCGGTTGCGGCAGATGTCGATGCCGAGGTAGATAGCCTGGCGCAGAGAGTCGGGCGAAGCCTCGCCGCGGCCTGCGATGTCGAAAGCGGTGCCGTGGTCGGGCGACGTGCGCACGAACGGTAGTCCGGCGGTGAAGTTCACTCCGCTATCCATGGCGAGGGTTTTGAACGGCGTCAGTCCCTGGTCGTGGTACATAGCCAGGACGCCGTCGAATTTCTTGTAGAGGTTGTTGCCGAAGAAACCGTCGGAGGCGTAGGGTCCGAAGCAATTTATGTGCTTGACCTGAGCTTCCTTGATGGCGGGGATGATGGCGTCGGTTTCCTCGCTGCCGAGCAGCCCTTCCTCGCCGGCGTGGGGGTTGAGAGAGAGCACGGCGATGCGCGGGCGGCCGATGCCGAAATCGCGGCGGAGCGACTCGTTGAAGCTGCAGATTTTGTCGAAAACCGTCTCCTTGGTGATTGCCGTGCTTACTTGCGAGAGGGGCAGATGAGTTGTCACCAGCGCCAGGCGCAGTCCGTCGGGAACACACATAATCATCAGTGGCTCAGCGCCCTCGCCGGCTTCGGCGGCGAAAAACTCCGTGTGGCCCGGGAAGGGGAACGCCTCGGAATGGATTGTGTGTTTGTTGATTGGGGCGGTTACGACGAGGTCGATGTCGCCGTTGGTGAGGTCGGCGGCAGCGCGTGTGAGTGCGGCCAAGGCGGCTTCGCCGGCAGCGCGGCTTGCAACGCCCGGCTCAACCTTCGTGTCCTCGCCGACGACGTTGATGATGTTATACTGTTCGTCGCGAGCGTCTGCGGCCTCCCGAATCTGGTTCAGGGGAATGCCGGGAATGCCGAGCGCCTTGCGGTAGTAGGCGGCAATTTTTGCGGAGCCGTAGATCACCGGGGTGCAGAGCTCCAATATGCGATTATCCTCCAAAGCCTTCATAATCACCTCATAACCAATGCCGTTAATGTCGCCATGAGTGATTCCGACTCGGGGTTTTCTATCGAGATTCATCGAATTATTCTAATGGTTATAAAATCAATCGGCTAAATTAGCAAAAAAAATCTTAATGAAGCGCAATTTCGCAGGTTAAATCCGACGGAGGGGCTCGGGAAGGCTTGCTTTCCGGCAAGTTGTCAATTTGACAATTTTGTCAATTTGTCAATCTGTCAATTTGACATTTTGACAATTTGACAAATTGATTGCGGGCGGGGGAATGAACAGTCGGGGGTGAGCTGAACAATCGGAGGGGGTTGCGCGTTTAATTGTAAGCTAACCCCTTTTTTCACCCTTCATTCATAAAGTTATGGACATTCAGAACATACTGTCGGAGTTAACTTCGAAATTCGGCAATAACTTTGATATTTCGGCAGTTACCGAACATCTCAAAGGTATCGACACGAGCAATCTATCCATTACGGAAATCATCGCGAAAGTGAAGGATGCCGGCTTACTCGGCAATCTCGACGGCGATGGCGTTCAAGAAGGTCTCTTCGAAGAAATCAAAGGCAAAATCGGCGGTATCTTTGGAGGCAACTAACCAAAATCAACGACATTAAACAACGAGTCTGCCGGGTTTCGACTGAAGTCCGACAGATTCTTATGAGAAGGGAAAATATCTGAGAATTATGAATAAAAGCATTCTTTTGGCAGCGGCAGCGATAGCCGCCCTCGCCGCTACCGGCGGCTGCAAATTGTCGGCCGACAAAGCCACGACCGACACCGACAAGGTGAATCCCGGCTTTGAAGTGAAAGAGAACATAATGAGCGATACTCGTTACTATCTCGCTGTAGCCGAGGGTGATACGGCATACCTCACGCTGACCACAACCATTCAGTGGCCCGAGCAGCTCGGCGAGGCCGACATCACGATGCTCCAGGACTCGATTCTCGGCTTGCTCTATGGGGTGCGTTCGGCGAAAGACGGCATCAACGGCGCAATCAGCGCTTTCCTCGCCAACACCGCTGACTATCAGTTGGGGACGGTTACGGCAATCGACACCATTCCCGATTCGGCGAATCAGCTTCGAAACTACTACGCCGCGCGCATGGGCGAAATCGGCGAAGTAACTCCCCGCTACATCACCTACCGCACACTCGCAACACAGTATATGGGCGGCGCTCACCCGCTGACCGATACCTACGCATTCAGCTACGACCTCGACAGCGCAAAGATTCTCAGCTTCGACAATATGTTCCTGCCGGGCAGCAGTCCGGAGATTAGCAAGGCTATCGTAGCAGAGCTCGCCGAGAAATTCGACGTGACGCCGACAACCTTGACCGACGCCGGGTTCTTCACCAACGAAATCGCCGCATCGCGCTCTATTTCAATCTCCGACGGCACGATTGTGTTCCACTACAACCAGTATGAAATTGCGCCCTACTCGATGGGAGCGTTCGACGTGCCGATTGTTCCGTATACGATCAGAGAATATCTGACGCCGCTCGCCAAGTCGATTCTCCCGACCAAATGACCGCGCGTAGCCGCACAATATAATTATCGCCGATTGGAGTTGCAGTCTTCCAATCGGCGATAATCTTTATCTGTCAGTCAATCAAGCTTCGGCGGGCCGGATATTCTCGATGCCGAGGCGAATGCGGGCAATGGTTTCGTCGACGCCCATAAGCTCGGTGATGCCGAACATGTGGGGACCTTTGCACTCGCCGACAACCGTCAGGCGGAAAGCGTTCATGACGTTGCCGAGATGATAGCCTTTCGATGCAATCCATTCGAGCACAACCGGTTCGGCCTTGGCGCTCTCCCATGAAGGCAGCTGCTCGAGCACTCCGATAAGTTCCTCCATAATTGCGGGCATCTCGGGGCTCCAACGTTTCTTTACTGCCTTGGGGTCGTAGCCCTCGGGGCGGCGGAAGAAGAACGCGGCATGGTCCCAAAGGTCGGCCACGAAGTTGATGCGGCTCTTGACCATCCCGACAGCGCGGGCGATATATTCGTCGGAGAATTCGGCCGGATTTACGCCATGAGCTTCAAGGACGGGCTTGAAGAGCTTGGCGAGGTCGGTATCCGATTTCATCTGTAGATATTTATGGTTGAACCATTTACCCTTTTCGAAGTCGAACTTGGCGCCCGATTTTGAGCAATGGTCGAGGCGGAAGCGCTCAATGAGCGTAGGCATGTCCATGATTTCCGAGTCGTCGCCGGGGTTCCAGCCGAGGAGCGCAAGGAAATTGACTACAGCCTCAGGCAGATAGCCCGATTCGCGGTAGCCCGTCGAAACGGCTCCGCTCTTGGGGTCGTGCCATTCGAGGGGGAACACGGGGAAGCCGAGGCGGTCGCCGTCGCGCTTGCTGAGTTTGCCTTTGCCGTCGGGTTTGAGCAGCAACGGCAGGTGGACAAATTGCGGAGCGGTGTCTGCCCAGCCGAAAGCCTCGTAGAGCAGCACGTGGAGTGGCGCTGAGGGCAGCCATTCCTCGCCGCGAATCACGTGGGTAACCTCCATCAGATGGTCGTCGACAATGTTGGCGAGATGGTAGGTTGGCAGGTCGTCGGCGCTTTTATAGAGCACTTTGTCGTCGAGCACCGATGAATTAATCGTCACCTTGCCGCGGATAAGGTCGTCGACCTCCACGTTGCGTCCCGGCTCGACCTTGAAACGAACGACGTATTTCTCGCCGGCGTCGAGCAGGCGCTTCACCTCGTCGGCAGGCAGCGAGAGCGAGTTGCGCATCGACATGCGGGTCGAGGCGTCGTACTGGAAGTTGGGCGTTGCAGCGCGTGCGGCTTCGAGCTCCCCGGGGGTATCGAACGCGATATATGCGCGGCCGGCATCGAGCAGGCGCTTGGTGTAGTCGCGATAGATGTCGCGGCGCTCGCTCTGGCGATATGGCCCGTGGGGACCGCCTTCGCGCACGCCCTCGTCGATCTTGATTCCGAGCCATTTGAGCGACTCGTTGATATAGTCCTCGGCTCCGGGCACAAAGCGCTGTGAGTCAGTATCCTCGATGCGGAGAATCATGTCGCCGCCGTTCTGGCGCGCGAAGAGATAATTATATAACGCCGTGCGCACTCCGCCGATGTGGAGTGGCCCTGTGGGCGACGGAGCGAATCGCACGCGTACTTTGCGTTGTTGAGTCATATTCTTGTTCTTTGCGTTTCAGGCTGCAAAGTTACGTAAATATTTTGGCTTATTCTTTGGGGGCGAGGCGGAAGCTGATGAGTCCGCTGTTCGACTCTTCGCCGCGGCGGCCTTCGGGAGTCCACTGCTCGCCGATTACTGAATAGTATCTTCCGTCGGCCTCGTTATAGAATATGTTGGTTGTGCCAAACGTCATTGAGTCATGCTCTATCTGCAGTCCGGGAGGCGTTTCCTCGTCGTAGCTGACTTCAATTCGTTTCAGCAACGAGCCGTCGGCGCGGTCGAAAAAGAGCAGGAAGGTTTTATGGTCATAGAAGATTGCAGTGGCGAACAGACTGTCGTCGACTGTCAGAGCCTGCGTAGAGATATGCTGACTCTGGAATTCATTTCTCGCCTCAAAATCACCGCGCAACTTCATCACCTCAGCCTCAACGTCGGGGTTGTAACCTTTGCCGCCGTTGTCGTAGAGGCCCCATTTCTCAAGGCCGCCGGGCGTAACTTGGAAGATTGTGTCGGCCAAGGTCAGGAGAATCATATCGCCGTGCTGACTCCAACTGCCGGCTTGGAAACCCATCTTGAAATTCTTCACGATGGTTGTGTCGGTCGAGGAGAAATCGATTGGGTAATGAAGAATGAGCAAGTCGCCGTCGAGATCCTGAACGGCATAGTAGCCCGTGGCGACAGAACCTTTGGCGATAGCACCGCCGCCCTTTTTAGCGTTGAAGCGCATCGACTCAACGAGCGAGTCGGTCAGTGTGTAGCGTCCCATGCTACCGGTGGGGTCGGTGACAATAACCTGATGGTTTTCAGGGTCGATGGCAGCCCATTCAATCCATGTATATTCGCCGGGGCCATTGCCGGGGTGGGAGATTACGCTCTCGCACTCGCCGGTTTTGGAGTTGAACACTACGAGTCGCTCCATCTTATCGAGAACGACGATTCGGTCGCCGTCGAAGCCCTTGATGCTGACAGGCTCGCCGAGGAGAGCATTGGCTGCGGTGTCGAGGCTGACGTATTCAACGTCGGTGATGGCGAGCAGGTCGGGGTCGTCGACGTTGAGAGCTCCGGCGATGTCGAACGTCACCACATCTGCGTCGGAAGCGGAGTGTTTGCCACACGATGTCAGGGCAATCACGACTGCTGCGAGCGTCGCGAATAGATTTTTTTCATGTTATATTATTGGGAGTTATAGGGTTTTCTTGTAGACGGCGCGACGGCGATGCTGACGGCGCTCGAAATATTGCCACTGGAGCTGCACGCTGGCGTTATCCTCAAGCTCGAGGTTGCTCTCGGCAAATTTGTAGCCGTTGCGGATATAGGTCGGGATGAGGTCGGAGAAGAGCAGCGCGTTGACTCCGCGGCTCTGATATTCGGGGCGGATGGCGACGAGCATCAGGTCGACGATGTCGTTATGGCCGTAGAGGGCTTTGAGGAAATGAATCCAGCCGAAGGGCAACAGTTTGCCGCCCGACTTCTGCAGGGCGCGCGAGAGCGACGGAATCGAGATGCCGACGCCGACGAGGTTGTCGTTCTCATCAACAATCACGCTGATGCAGTCGAGGCGGAGCACGCCGAGATATTTCTTGATGTAGTAGTCGATCTGGCGCTTCGAGAGCGGCGAGTAGCCGTAGAGCTGGTCGTAAGCTTCGTTGATAAGCTCGAACAGCGGCAACCCGTAGCGGTCCTTGAGCTGCTTGATGTTTTTGCAGTGGACGTTGCGGAGATTATATTTACGGCGCACAATGTCGGCAACACGCTGATATTTATCGGGAACGCCTTCGGGGACAGTCATTCGGTATTCAACCCATCCGGCGTCCTTCGTGTAGCCCAGGCGCTCAACCTGGCGCGGATAGTAGGGATAGTTGTAGAGCGTGGCCATTGTTCCGAGTTCATCGAAACCCTCGGTCAGCATAGCCTCGTGGTCCATGTCGGTGAATCCCATCGGGCCGATAATCTCCTCCATTCCGCGGGTGCGCGCCCAGTTTTCAGCAGCGAGAAACAGACGGTCGACAACCTCATCGTCGTCGATGAAATCGCAGAACCCGAAGCGCGCCTGACGGCGGCCGGTGCGCTCATTGACAACGCGGTTGATAATCGCCGTGATGCGTCCCACGGGCTGCCCGTCGCGGTAAGCCATGAACGACTGAGCCTCGCAAAACTCAAATGCCGGGTTCTCGGCGGGCATCAGTGTCTCAATCTCGTCGCTTACGAGCGGCGGCACGAAATAGGAATTTCCCTTGTAGAGGTCGATTCCGAATTTTACATATTTAGAAAGCTGCGACTTTGTCGGCTCGATTGGTTTTATTTCTATTGCCATTGCAGGTTGGGTTGATTGTTCTGATTAGCGGGTTTGTTCGGTCGCGACGCCCTCGGGTGCGGGTTGCTTCGGCCCCCAGGGCGACTGCAGCCATGCGAGCAATCCGAGCATGACGACGAGGAAGGCGATGATAGCGATGTAGAGCTTGTTGTCGGAGCGGTGGGCGAGCGCCATGCGGAGCGCATGGATGCTGCGGTAGCGGTCGGCGGGATTGGCTGCGGTGCACTTGTCAGCAATTCGCCTCAGATAGGCCGGGGCTCCGGGCACTACGTCGAGCACCTGCTTCAGCACCTCGCCGAAGCAGTAGATATCTTCAGCTGCCGAGGCGGGCGTAAGGCTCTCGCGCTGGTCGAAGCCTACATCGATAAGCTTCAGGTTGTTGATATTCTCGGTGAAGATGATGGTTTCGGGGCGCACGGGGAAGTGGACGATGTGGTTGCGCTGTATGTAGTCGAGCGCTTCGACGAGCTGCGAGCAGACCTTGTCGAGGTGCATCGGCTCAACCTTGCCCTCGTTGAGGAGCTTGCGCAGCGAGAGGCCGTAGACGTCGTCGGTGATAATACACCGTCCGAGCGTCGGCACGTCCTCAAAATCGTTGATCATCACAATGTTGGGGTGGGCGAGATTGTAGCGGACATCAAACTCCTTCTCAATCATCGCCTGAAAGCGGGGGTCGTCCTTATAAGCGGGCTTAAGGGTTTTGAGCATCACCCATTTACCATGCTTCTTAGCCGTGTAAACGTCGTAATACTCTTCGTCCCATTCGGGAAGATGCTCAATCTCGGTCCATTTCTGTTGCTCAGCCGTGGGCTCTTGTTTGCTCATTCTAATGCCAAAAAGTTATGGTAACCCCACGGAAGCGTCCGAGCGTCAATACATCTGGAATGTCAGCTGGCTGCCGGTGTCAAGGTCGGCCAGATAAAGAGTCGTTCCTGTGACCGCCCATTGATAATCCCATTGCTCACCGTTGCTGAACGAGATGTAGAGCTGCGAACCGTCGGGTTCCCAATAAATATTATATGTATACTCATAACCCCATTCATCGTAGTCGGTGTAAACACCGGAGCCGTCGGCATAGAATTGAAACGTGTTTGATACGCGTCGACCACGCCATAATCATCAGCAACCAGAATCCAGTCGCCTACGAGCGGGGAGTAGTAGTATTCGTCGTCGTCGCAAGCCGTGAAAGCGAGCGAAATGAAAACAATTGCCAGAGTGGCCAAGAGTGAGGAACGATTGCTCATGGTGGCGTTGATTTCGGTGCAAAAATAGTTAATAATTTCGTTATGGGGAAACTTTTGTGCTTCAATTAGGTGTTAGGCGCATCAGTTACACGCTTTTCAAACAACCGCCACCGCAAATTTGTTCCGAATCAAGAATGTTAAAATCGCCCCCTGCCGCGAAGTTTCATTCGGGCGGGGTCGGTGGCGAAAGAAAACGCAGAAACGCGCTGCGTGCTCAGGCAGAATCCGCAGGAAGCGACGCAGGATTGTTTGTCAAGTGCTCGATAGCGACTTGGCGCGTTTGTATGGTGTAGAAACACGTAGGTTAAATGAACAGGTAAAACGAAACATTGATCGTTTTCCGGAAGACTTTATGTTCCAGCTATCTGCTGAAGAAACTCAAAACTTGATGTCGCAAAATGCGACATCAAGTTGGGGCGGTTATCGAAAACTCCAATATGCATTCACCGAAAATGGCGTAGCCATGCTCAGCGGCGTCTTGCGCTCAAAAGCTGCTATTGCAGTAAACATCCGCATTATGCGAGCATTTACTGCCATGCGTAGCTTCTTACAGACTAATGCACATATCTTTCAGCGGTTGGAAACATTGGAACACAACCATATTATTGTCGTCCAACAAATAGTTAAGACAAATGAGCACATCAATGAGACCGACAAAAGGATAGACGAGGTATTAACCCGGCTTGACGACAAAGAATCAGAACCCATTGAGGGCCTATTCTTTGATGGTCAGATTTTCGACGCCTACACCTTAATCTCTGACTTGGTGCGGAAGGCTAAGACAAGAATTATATTAATT
>CAYNSG010000091.1:0-9155 GCA_964399885.1 uncultured Bacteroides sp. | reverse complement strand
GGTGTATAACAGCAACATAGCGACCCTTAGGTGCTAATGCGGACTATCATATAAATCAATATTGTCATAACACAATGCTATTTGCATATTTGCCGAGAATTTCGTAACTTTGCCGAAAGTACCGCAAATTCAATACCATACATACAAACCAACGCATGAAAAAAACTTTCAAACTGATGCTTGGCGCGCTCTGCCTCGTGGCTGCCGCGTGCTCGAGCCACGTGCAGCATGCTGACTACAACGTCATTCCGCTGCCGCAGTCAATCACTCTCGACGAGTCGGCGCCTGCTTTCAAGCTTACCGCCTCCACTCAGATTGCTTATCCCGAAGGCAACGAGGAATTGCAGCGCGACGCTGAGTTCCTCGCTCAGTACCTCAAGCAGATGACCGGTCTCGACCTCAAGCTGACTACCGCTGCTCCCGAAAAGGACGCCATCGTTCTCAGCGCCGACCTCCAGTCCGACAACGCCGAGGCTTATGAGTTGACCGTCAACGCCGACCGCATCACGATCAACGGCGCTACGGACGCCGGCACATTCTACGGCGTGCAGACACTCCGCAAATCTATCCCCGAATCTAAGTCGTCGACAGTCGACTTCCCCGCTGTGGCTATCGCCGACGCCCCCCGCTTCAGCTATCGCGGTGCCCACTTCGACGTGTCGCGCCACTTCTTCCCCGTCGACTCCGTGAAGAGCTTCATCGACATGCTCGCACTCCACATCATAAATACCCTCCTCTGGCACCTCACCGACGACCAGGGCTGGCGCATAGAAATCAAGAGCCGTCCGCTACTGACAGAGGTTGGCTCCAAACGTGCCGGCACCGTCATTGGCCACAACAGCGGCGTCTACGACAGCATCCCCTACGGCGGTTTCTACACCCAGGACGAGGCTCGCGAAATCGTTGACTACGCTGCCAAACAGCACATCACCGTTATACCCGAAATCGACCTCCCCGGCCACATGCTCGGCGCTCTCACGGCTTATCCCGAACTCGGCTGCACCGGTGGCCCGTATGAAGTTTGGCAAATCTGGGGCGTCAGCGAGGACGTTCTCTGCGCCAGCAACGACTCCACATATAAGTTCATCGACGACGTTCTCGGCGAAATCACCGAAATCTTCCCCTCGGAGTATATCCACGTTGGCGGCGACGAATGCCCCAAGACCCGCTGGGCTGAATGTCCGAAATGCCAGGCCAAGATCAAAGAGCTCGGCATCAAGGCCGACGCCAAACACACCAAAGAGGAGAAACTTCAAAGCCACGTGATTCACCATGCCAGCGATTTCCTTGCATCGAAAGGCCGCAAGATGATTGGATGGGATGAGACGCTCGAAGGCGGACTCGCTCCCGGCGCTGTTGTCATGTCGTGGCGCGGCGAAGAGGGCGGCATCGAAGCTGCCAAGCAGGGCCACGATGTCATCATGACTCCCAACACCTATCTCTATTTCGACTATTATCAGACTCTCGACCGCGAGAAAGAGCCCGACGCCATCGGCGGCTATCTGCCCGTTGAGCGCGTCTATAGCTACGAGCCTATGCCCGAAAGCCTCACCGAAGAGGAAGGCAAGCATATCATCGGCGTCCAGGCAAACCTCTGGACAGAGTATATACCCACCTTCGCTCAGGCGCAGTACATGGAACTTCCCCGCATGGCAGCTCTCGCCGACGTGCAGTGGAGCAACGCCCCGAAAGATTATAAGAAATTTGCCGCTCGCGTGCCGCAGATGATCAACCATTACAAAGCCAACGGCTACAACTACGCACGCCACATGTTTAACGTTGCCGGCTCATTGACCCCCGACACCGAGAACCACGCCATTACTCTTGAACTCTCCACCGTCGACAATGCTCCTATCTACTACACTCTCGACGGCACAGAGCCCTCAGAAGCTTCTCCGCTCTACGACGCTCCCGTTCAGCTCAACGCTACTACCCTCATCAAGGCCGTAGCCATCCGTCTCGAGGGCAAGAGCGACATGTTTGTCGACAGCGTTTCGTTCAACAAAGCAACCTCCCATCCCGTAACCCTGCTCAATGCCCCCCACCCCCGCTACAAAGCAAAAGAAGGCACAACGCTCACCGACGGCAAGTTTGGCACAAACGGCTATAACAATGGCGATTGGGTTGGTATCGTCGGCAGCGACCTCGTAGCTGTTGTCGACCTCGAGCAGAGCGAAGAGATTTCGAGCGTAACGACCCGCACATGCGTCGCTACCGGCGACTGGGTGTTCGATGCCCGCGGCATGAGCGTTGAGGTCAGCGAGAACGGAACCGACTTCACAACCGTAGCTTCCGAAGATTATCCCGCAATGGCCATGAGCTCCAACTCGATCTACACTCACTCGCTGACGTTCGACCCCGTGAAAGCTCGCTACGTCAAAGTCACCGTGAAGCCCGAAATGGCTATGCCTGAATGGCACGGCGGCGCCGGACGTCCCGGCTTCGTCTTCGTCGACGAAATCGAAATCAACTAATCCCCCATATACCCCATCTTACAACCTACGCCCCGTTGCGCCCCCCAGCGCATCGGGGCGTCCTTTTCTATTGTTTCTAATGTTGTCCGCATCCCCGCCCACGTTCCAGCGAGTTCTGTTTAAGGGAGCCACGCGACCGCTTCTGCGTTTTATTTCCTATCAGCCAAACAGTTCTGCGCGTTTCTGCGAGTTCTGCCAAGCGCGAAGCGCGTTTCTGCGTTTCCTTTCGCCCGCAAACCTGCCCGCAAACACCGCCCGCTAACCTGCCCACTAACCTGCCCCCGATAGTATTTTTCCGAACAAAACCCCGCGCGAAATGTTAAAACATAAACGTTTCAATCATGTCGCAATCCAATCAACAACAGCAGCAATCTGTTTGGCAGGAGGCTTCGGAACAATCGGTTGCACAGGAAGCCCCGCCGACATCCGTGGCCGACGACCCTAACGCACCGCAGCCCGACATCCCTACCATGCGCGACCGCCAGCGACCGCTCGTTATGGGCATCATGAACGCTATCGTGCTGGTTGCATCCATCGTGCTAATCGTTTGGATTTCAATCGACACGTTCAAGAAAATTGACTTCCTGCAGAACCATCCCTACATGACCTATCAACTCTGGGTCTGCTGCTTCTTCATACTCGACTTCTTCGTCGGACTTTTCTATGCCGACGACCGCTGGCGATTCTTCCGCCACCGAATAGTGTTCCTGCTGCTATCCATCCCTTATCTCAACATCATCAGCTATCTCGACATCTCGCTTTCGCCCGACGCTATCTACTTCATCCGGTTCATACCGTTGGCACGCGGCGCGTTGGCTCTGTCGATTGTAATAGGCTATTTGTCGTCCAACGCCGTGACGAGCCTCTTCATGTCCTACCTCGTAATCATGCTGTTGGTTGCCTACTTCTGCTCGCTGATCTTCTTCCAGCGCGAGCATGGAGTCAATCCGCAAGTCGAGACCTATTGGTCGGCCCTCTGGTGGTCGGCGATGAACATGTCGACCGTCGGCTGTAACATCGAGCCGGTCACAGTCGCCGGAAAAATCGTGGCGGTTATTCTGCCGGTCTCAGGCATGATTATCTTCCCGCTGTTCACTGTCTACCTGACAAACTATGTGACCGACCTCGTAAACCACGGCCGCTCCCGCCGCAAAGAATAGCCCCGCCCATCCTCCCGCCCCGCAAACCGCCCGTCGTCCCGCGAGACCACCAACCGTCCCGCGAGTTCTGCCCAAGGGAGCGTAGCGACCGCTTCTGCGTTCAAATTCCCCTGCCCAAAAAACATCCTCAAACGTTCTGCGTTGTTTTGCGGGTTCTGCCGAGCGCGAAGCGCGCTTCTGCGTTTCCCTGCCCGCAAACCGCCCGCAAACCGCCCGCAAACTTGCACGATAACTTGTCTCTTTGCCGTGCGCAGGAAAAGTTGTAACTTTGCGCTCATGATTGACACCGGCGTTTTTTCGGCGCGCAAAGCGCTTTTCCACACATTCGGCTGCAAACTCAACTTTGCCGAAACATCGACCGTCGCGGCCATGCTCGCCGAGCGCGGCATTCTGCGCGCCGCCAAGGGCGACACGCCCGACATCATCGTCGTCAACACCTGCAGCGTCACCGAGCTCGCCGAAAAAAAATGCCGTCAGACAATCCGCAGCTTTGCCCGACGCTATCCCGACGCGGCCATTATCGTCACCGGCTGCTACGCCCAGCTGAAGCCCGACGAGGTCGCCGCCCTACCTGGAGTCGCAGTCGTTGCCGGCTCCGACCGCAAGCTGCGCATCGGAGAGTATATCGACCGATGGCTCGAAGAGCGCCGTCAGGTTGCCGACGTCATCGCCACGCACGACATTCGCGAGTTCTCGCCCTCATGTTCGCGAGGCGACCGCACGCGCTGGATGCTCAAGGTGCAGGACGGCTGCGATTACTTCTGCACCTACTGCACAATCCCGATGGCCCGCGGGCGCAGCCGCTCCGGCTCGATTGATATGCTCGTCGACCAGGCGTGCAAAGCCGCCGAGGAGGGCGCACGCGAAATCGTGCTCACCGGTGTTAACATCGGCGACTTCGGCAAGGGCACGCCCTTCAAATTCATCGACCTCATACGCCGGCTCGACACGGTCGACGGCATCGACCGCTATCGAATCTCGTCGATTGAGCCCAACTTGCTCACCGACGAAATCATCGAGTTCGTAGCCGGGTCGCAACGCTTCATGCCCCACTTCCACGTGCCGCTCCAGTCGGGCTCCGACGAGGTTCTGCGACTGATGCACCGCCATTACGACACCGCCCTTTTCCGCCAACGAATGGAAACGATTCGCCGGCTGATGCCTCACGCATTTATCGGCGTCGACCTCATCGTCGGCGCACGCGGCGAAACTCCCGAACGGTTCGAAGAGTCACGCAGCTTTGTCGAGTCGCTGCCAATCTCGCGCCTCCACGTTTTCCCCTATTCGGAGCGCCCCGGAACGCGCGCACTCGACATTACGCCCATTGTCGACCCCGGCGAACGCCACAACCGCGCACGAACCATGATTGAGCTCTCCGACCGACATCTCGGCGAGTTCGCCCGACAGTTTGCCGGAACGGTCCGCCCTGTACTCGTCGAGCACACTCTCACAGCCGACGGCGCTTTCCACGGCTTCACCGACAACTACCTCAAAGTCGTGATTCCGCCGGGACTTGCTGACCCTAACACGATTGTCGACTGTCGCCTCCAACCACTCGACGCCAACACCGACGCCGACGAGCCCGCTCTCTTCACAGCCCTACCAATCCAACAGCCATGAAGCCTTCGACAGCCGTCATCATACTCAACTGGAACGGAGAGAAACTCCTGCGGCGGTTTTTGCCCGCAGTCATCGCCAATACACCGGCCGCGCTTGCCGATGTCATCGTTGCCGACAACGGCAGCACCGACGTGTCGCTTGAGCTCCTCGCCGAGGAATTCCCGGAGGTAAAAACCATACGTTTCGCAGAGAACCATGGCTTTGCCAAGGGATATAACCTCGCCATCGAAGAGGCCGGCTACCGCTACACGCTGCTGCTCAACTCCGACGCCGAGCCTACCGCCGGGTGGCTCGAACCGCTCATTGCCGCCATGGAGGCCGACCCGAAGCTAGGCGCTTGCCAGCCGAAGATTCGCTCGGTGCTACAGCCCGAGATGTTTGAATATGCCGGAGCTGCCGGCGGATTTCTCGACCGACACGGTTTCCCTTACTGCCGCGGCCGCATCTTCGACTCGGTTGAGAAGGACTGCGGACAGTACGACTCCGACTCTCCGCTCGCCACATTCTGGGCCTCGGGCGCCGCATTGATGGTGCGCACCGACCTCTATCTGCGCCTCGGCGGTCTCGACCCAACTTTCTTCGCCCACATGGAGGAGATCGACCTCTGCTGGCGAATGCAACTTGCCGGCTACCATGTCGCCACAATTACGCAATCTGTAGTGCGACACCTCGGCGGAGCGAGCCTCGACGCTTCCGACCCGAAGAAAACCTATCTCAACTTCCGCAACAACCTGCTGATGATGCACAAGAATCTGCCGCCGAGCGTCCGCGGGCGGCGGCTGTTCGTGCGTCGCTCGCTCGACACCGTTGCATTCCTCCGCTTCGTCGCTACCGGCAAATGGCGCCATGCCGCCGCCGTGTTCCGCGCCCATTGCGACTACCGCCGGCTCAGCCCTGCGCTTCCCACAGCGCCCGCCGATGCCCCCGACTTGCTGACCACCTCTCCCAACCGCCCCATAAGCATCCTCGTCGCCTACTATCTGAAGCGCCACAAACTATACTCCGAAATCTGAAAACGCTCTGAACCAACTCGCTGCCGTCAACGTTCTACCTCTGCCATGAACAGAAAAATCTACACCGGACCCGACCTGCGCCACGCCACGCTCACACGCTACGTTGAGCCGTTGCGCGAGGGCGGCTCGCTGCCGGCTATCGGCGAGGCCGACGACGATTTCCTCTACGCCGTGAAATTCCGAGGCGCGGGCCATGGCGCAAAAGCGCTCATTGCCGAGCTTATCGGGGGCGAAATTGCCCGGACTGCAGGCCTGAGAGTGCCGGAGCTCGTGCTGCTCGACGTCGACGAAACTTTCGGACAAACCGAGGGCGACGAGGAGATACAGGACCTGCTCAAAGCCAGCCGCGGACTGAACATCGGCTTGCATTTCCTTTCGGGAGCGCTCACTTGGGACGTCGCCGTCAACCATGCCGACCCCCGCGAGGCTTCGAAAATTGTTTGGCTCGATGCGTTCCTCACCAACGTCGATCGCACTGTCCGCAACACAAACATGCTGCTCTGGAAACGCGAGCTGTGGCTCATCGACCACGGCGCTTCGCTCTACTTCCACCACTCCTGGGATGGATGGGAACGCACAGCCCTGACACCATTCCCCTACATCAAGGGCCACGCCCTGCTGCGCGACGCCTCAATGATTGCCGAAGTCGACGAAGAGATGCGTCGGCTCATTACGCCCGAAGTCATCGACCGCATTGTCGATACCGTCCCCGACGAATGGCTCGGCGAAAACCCCGCCGAGAAGCGCGACGTCTACCGCAACTTCCTCAAACTACGACTGGAAAATTCCAACATTTTTACCGACCATGCAATCAGCGCCCGTAAGACACTTGTATGAATATGCCGTCATTCGCTATCTGCCGCGAGTAGAGCGGGGAGAGTTTGTCAACGTCGGCCTGATAATGATGTGCAAACGTCGGCGCTGGATTCGCGTGGAAATCTCTTGCGACGACCGCCGCCTCGAGGCGTTGTTCCCCGATGCCGACATCTACCAGCTAAAACGCCAACTCGAATCATTCATCGACATCGCCGCCGGCACCGGCACAAGCCCAATCGCCACACTCGAAGCCCACGAACGCTTCCGCTGGCTTACGGCCGTCAGAAGCGCCTCAATTACCACCTCACGCCCTCACCCCGGCAACACCCCCGACCTCGACCACACCTTCAACCGCCTCTTCGCCCAACTCGTCGCCCCCTAATGCTCCCGGTTACTTTCTTCCGCCGTAAAACTTTCCATTTTTATACGCCCTTCAGCGACAAGCCGGTTCATTTCTTCTCGTTGTCCGGAATCGATGATTTCCGCCATCACAAAATCTACAGTTCTGATTTCGTATGGCAAATCGCAAAATTGTTGTAGTAATCCTACCGAGTGGAGGTCGATGAAGATATTTGTATCGTTTACTATAATCTCCATCGAATCAAACTAATTGAAGGTGTAACTTCACATTATCGACAGAGGTGTTAAGTAATGCTGCCGCTTTGGAAAAGGTTATAACTTCATCGGCAAGTGCACGGTAAACCATACGAGCAAAGCGTCCCGAACCCTCACTGACTACGCGTGAGGCCTCAACCAATTTCTTGAATTCCGGAAGTCTTTTTTTCTTTGACAGATAGCCGGAATAACGATTCTCGGAAATAATATTGCTTGAACGCAGTGCCATCATTATATCATCTATTGAGATTCCGAACTGTCGCTGAATATCAGTGAGTTCAGACAACGATATATCGTGCCTTGATTCTCCTAACTTTGATTTGAGAACGTTGACCGGCAGCAGCAATTCGCTCGCAAAAGCATTGCATATTTGCTCAACATCCTTTGCTGAAACTTCTTCAGGAATGTCGAGGAGCAGATGGCCCAACTCATGCAGGGCAGTGAACCGTTTACGCTCTGCCGAAAAATTTCCGTTCACCACAATAAGTGGCACGATTCCATTAGCGTAGCCGCTCAACCCATCGAAATCAGCATCTTCGTCAATTTCTATTATTTTGACACCATTATCTTCCAGCACTTCTATGACGTTCGTAATACCGTCGAAACCCAGACCCAGATGCTTTCTCACTTCGTTGGCATGCAACACAGCTTCATCAACGTTGAACACTCGTCTATGAGGCATCGCAAATTCATTCATACAACCGCATAGTTGCTCTACTTCAAGGTAGCGCTCTAACTCCTCTCTGACTCTTTCCTTCACAGCATTCGTCATTCGTCCATGAAAATGGGGATTCTTGCGGAATTCCACATGCTCTACCTCTACTGTGAACGGACGGAAGAAATAGTCTATTTTGACACCGAGAGCTGAGGCAAGCGCAATCAACACCCTGCTGTCAGGCATCATCAATCCCTTCTCATACTTATTGATTGCCTGACGGGTAATTGCAGGGGTAACAGATTGTGATAGTTTTTCCAACGAAAAGCCTTTCATCACCCTTGCCTGCTTCAGTCTGCGAGAAAATATGTCGTTTACTTGTTTGTTCATGCTCATAATTTCAATGGTTGACAAAATTAGTGAAAATATTTTATTTGTCAACCAAAAACACATGAAAAAATCAACGCTACCGGCCGCGGCGAATGGGCGCGGCCGGTAGCGTTTTTGCGAAATCCTCTTCTGAAGGTCTGTTCAACTAACAGTTCTGCGTCACTTTTGCGTATTCTGCCAAGCGCGAAGCGCGTTCCTGCATTTCCTTTGCTCGCAAACCGCCAGCAAACCTGCATTGGACTCAGTCCTCCGAGACGCCGACGGTTTCGTCGAGGGCGGTTTCGTCGACAACCGCCGTGCTATCCGCAGCCGACATCAGTTGGCTGTCGTACGCCGAAATCTGCTGGCGGAAAATGGGATGATTTCAGTCGGGTTTATCGAGAAACCCTGGTCGTTTTTCTTCGATGCCATC
>CAYNSG010000090.1:0-9175 GCA_964399885.1 uncultured Bacteroides sp. | reverse complement strand
AAAATGAAACACCCCTGATTGAACAGCACGCCGAGCATCGCCGCTCCGGCAAGCAGAAGCAAATCGTGGCGCTCAACCTTCTCTGATTTACAGAAGAGCGACGTTACCCAAAACAACGCTGCCGCGCCGCAAATTCTGAGGTCGACTACCAGCAGCGGAGTGAGCATCGTTGCCGTCAACAGCAGTTTTGTCACAGGCGACATCAATCCCCACATTATGTTTGCGCCAAGCATTGCCGCATGGCCTTTCAGGCTGAAATCTTTCTTCATAGTTATTGAAATGTCAGACGGAAAACCGTTCGCCCATCCGCACCGGGCGGAAGCAGCGAAACCAGCCCGGATTGAGAGCGCATAAGAGTGCGACAAAGCGCCAGACCTATGCCATGCCCGTCGGTCCGGGTAGTGAAAAATGGTGTGAAAATGTTTTCTACGTTCTCCTCGGCTATTGGCTCGCCATTGTTGGCGATATCGATAATCACATTCTGCGCTGAGTCGACAAATGCTGTTAGCCGTATCTCGCCGCCGGCATTATCGCCGATAGCTTTGACTGCATTGTTGACGATATTCGAGATAACGCGCGAGGTGAGCTGCCGGTCGGCATATATCACCAAATCAGCGGGGGTTACGGCTAGGCTAAGCTCAATATTCTCAGGCAGATTTGCGCGAATAATCTCTGCTTGAGCTCTCAGGAACGGACTAACGTCGAACACTTCGAGATTTGCTGTCGGTCGTTGGCTGAAATTCCGAAACGTTGCGACAAACTCCATCAACCCCTCGCCGGTTTGCTTCACGGCCTCAAGACCTCGGCAAATCTCGGGCGAGAGCGACCTGTCGGCAGCCAGCGACGATGATATCGAAACAATGGGCGTCAACGAGTTGGTTATCTCGTGAATCAAAACCCTCGTCAGTTTCGACCACGACTCGGTTTCGCTCCCCTGCAGCTCAACGTTGATATCCTCGGCTACGAATATGCGGAGATTCTCGTCGCCGACCTTAGCTTCGCCGACAAGCATAATAATTTTGGCGGCCGATGGCAGATTGAACCGCAGGCGTTCGCCGGGTAGCGCAGTGAGCAGTTGCTGCGGAAGCCGCTCGTCGATTCGTCCGAGATTCTCGATATGCGACAGCACTTCCAAGCCAAACATTTCGAGCGCAGCGCGGTTGACTATCTTGACAAATCCTTTAGCATCGCAGACTATAACCGCCGCGTGGATATTATTGATAATCATCCGATAGGCAAGTTCGCCGGCATGAGCCTTCAGCCGTTCGGCATGCAGAATTTCAGCTATCTCATTCAGTTGCGAATCAACGATTGTATCACTGCCCGAGAAACGCATCGAAGAATCATGGTTTTTCACCGTTTCCAAAAGCAGCCCAACTCTTTTGCGCTCGCAAACGAATTGTCGCCATAGATAACAAACCGCAGCAACGGCGACAACCATTGTCGCAGCGAAACCATCCCAAATCTCGCGACACGCAAGCCATCCGCTTGCACCGAAAGCTGCCGCCATTATGATTACGCCAATAGCAATGCGCGTCATAAGCCGTAGCGTTTCATCTTATTGTACAACGTCTGACGCGTTATGCCCAGACGCATCGCTGCGTGACTCATATTACCGCCGCACTCCGCTATCGCTTTCTCGATCATAGCACGCTCCATCTCTTCAAGTGTTTGCGCTTCAGCCGGTGTTTGTTTCGTCGCACTGACCGTTGGGAAGCTGAAATCATCAGGCTCAAGGACTGCCCCATCGGCAAGAATAACAGCTTGCTCAACAGCGTGCTGCAGCTGGCGGATATTGCCCGGCCAGGAATAATCCATCAGCTTTTTCAAAGCCGCGTCGGTGATTCCGACGATTGTTTTATGATAACGTTCGGCATATTCGGCCATGAACCGTTCCGACAACGGTCGGATATCTTCACGCCGGTCGCGAAGCGGAGCCAAGTGAAGCCGAATCGTATTCAACCTATACATCAGATCTTCACGGAATCGGCCATCGGAAACCATCTTCTCGAGGTCGGAATTGGTTGCCGATATCAAGCGCACATCGACCTCATGACTCTGAGTCGACCCGACGGGAGTCACATAACGACTCTGTAGAACCGTCAGCAACTTGGGCTGCAATTCCAGCGGAAGATTGCCAATCTCGTCCAAGAAAAGCGTTCCCCCGGAGGCTTCGGTAAACTTGCCGCGACTATCGGCCATTGCGCCCGTGAAAGCTCCCTTCTTGTAGCCGAAAAGTTCGCTCTCAAAAAGCGTTGGGGTGAGCGCACCGAGGTCGACCGCTGTAAACTTCTTGCCGCTCCGATTCGACAATCGGTGAATTTCGCGAGCCAACACCTCTTTTCCCGTGCCGTTCTCGCCGGTTATCAGAATATTGGCGTCGGTTGGTGCTATTCGATTGACTAACAGTCGAAGAGTTGTCATCTGCTCCAACGCGCCCCAATCCATTTCCGTAGTTGAATCGGCATCGTTCTTTTCGCTGCGGCGGCTCACAGCCTGATTTATCGTCGACAAGAGGCGTTGGTTATCCCATGGCTTCACGATGAAATCCGTCGCTCCTTCCTTTATTCCTCTTACCGCCAGCTCGATATCGGCATAAGCTGTCATCAACACAACGGGCAAGTCGGCCCATAGGCGACGAATCTCTCCAAGCCAGAACAAACCTTCGTTGCCGTCGTTTGTAGTGCTGCGGAAATTCATGTCGAGAAGCACGATGTCGCCGCCGCCACTCCTGAGCGTCTCTACTATCAACGCCGGGTCGGAGAGCGACGTAACGCGTCGCACATGCGGCGTAAGCAGCAACTCCAGGGCTGTGCGAACTCCGGTATTGTCGTCGACAACCAATATGTGGATATCCTTCAGCAATGGTCGTTATTTAGAGTCTGTCTTATATGCAACCAATCAGCTCCTTAACCGAGCTTACGCCGTGTCGACGACAGTAATTGTCGATATAATCCACGATTTTCACTGTCACCGAGGGATCGATAAAGTTTGCTGTACCGACCTCGATGGCCGTAGCTCCGGCAAGAATAAACTCCAGCGCGTCGCGGCCATTCATGATGCCACCAAGACCTATTACGGGGATTTTCACAGCCTTTGCTACCTGCCAAACCATTCTGACGGCGACCGGACGAACTGCCGGTCCGGAAAGTCCGCCGGTTACAGTCGATAAGCATGGGCGGCGACGCTCAACATCAACTGCCATTCCCATCAGGGTGTTGATGAGCGAAACCGAATCTGCGCCCTCGGCATCAACGGCACGTGCTATCTCGGTGATATCTGTAACGTTCGGCGACAGTTTCACGATTACCGTGCCGGGGAATGCCGCGCGTACAGCTTTAGTTACCGCAGCTGCTCCGTCGCATGTCGTGCCGAAAGCCATTCCGCCTTGCTTAACGTTCGGGCAAGAGATGTTAACCTCGATAGCTTTTATGCGTTCCAGCGGAGCCAACTCGCGGCAAACGCCAACATAGTCGTCGATTTTCGCACCCGAAACGTTTACGATTATCTCTGTGTCATATTTCGTTATGCGCGGATAGATATGCTCTACGAAATATTTTACGCCTTTATTCTGCAGGCCGACGGCGTTGAGCATTCCCGACGGAGTCTCAGCCATACGGGGGTAAGGATTACCCTCGCGAGGCTCAAGCGTTGTTCCTTTGACGATAAAACCTCCGAGACGCGAAAAATCGATGAAATCGGCGAATTCCTCGCCATATCCGAAAGTGCCTGATGCGGTCAGAACCGGATTCTTCAGCTCCAGTCTGCCGATGTTGACGTTCAAATCTGCCATGTCAATTGGTTGATGTTAAATACCGGACCTTCGGTGCATACACACACGTTGCCCTTAACCGTTTTCTCTACGCAACAGAGGCAGGCGCCAAGACCGCATGCCATCATGTTTTCAAGCGAAACCTCACATTCAGCGCCTATTCGGCGTGCTTCCTTGGCAACAGCCTTCATCATCGGAGCCGGACCGCAGCAATATATGCGGTCGATACCCTCTTTGAGCACACTGTTTTGCGTCACCAGGCCATGCTCGCCGGCCGAGCCATCGTCGGTCGAGACGAATGTCTCGCCAATCTGACGGAGTTCATCGAGCTGCAGGAGGTCGTCCTTGCTTCTGGCGCCAACCAGAAAGCGCGGTTTGTAGCCGGCCTGACGCTGACAGTGGCCGAAATAGAGCATCGGCGCTACCCCAACTCCCCCGCCAACAAGCAGAATATTCTCGGCCGCCTCGGCAGGCATCGAGAACGTGTTGCCGAGCGGTAGGATTATGTTAAGCGTCTCACCAGGCTCAAGGTCGGCAAGAATCGATGTGCCTTCGCCCGCACGGCGCACTAAGAGCCACAGCTCCCGACGCTCCGGATTGTAAAAATTAACCGATATCGGACGGCGAAGAAACGTGTGAGGTGCGCGTGGAATGGCCACCTGCACAAACTGCCCCGGCGCTATTGCCGGAACCGATGCCTCAGAATCCGCCGGCTGCAGCTTCAGCAGTGTGTAAAGCCTATGCAGCTTCACCGCCTCCACAACCGCGAAATCCATCATTTTCTTTTCCATTGCTCTATTTTGAATTTCAATCATCATTCATCTTAATATAGTTCCTTGGGTTGAGATTGGATATATTAAACGAACCGCCCCCTAATATTACTATCGTTCTAAAAAACATAAGTTGATGTAAATTTCAAATTATTCACAAAGATAACATAATTAGCCGTTACAAACAATGAACTCATTTATTTATTCGCATTTTTGTGGCATTTTCGGGCCGATACAGTAAAAACAGAGTAGGAGGTGAACACCTCTGATGAGTGTTCATCTCCTACTCTATTATTGATTTACGCTCGGTGGATTAGATCCAGCGGGTATAGGCGAAGTCCTGACGGTGGGGAAGATTCGGGTTGACGGGGTAGAGACGGAAACCGTAGCGGTACACGCCGGCCTCGCGAATCTTGTCGTCGAGGTGGTAAGTGAGCACGTTGCCCTCTTCCTTAACAACTTTGAACGGACGAACTTCGAAGAGCTTCTCTGCGCCATTCTCGATGCGGTAAACTACGCATTCGAGACCGAGGTCGCGGCCCAGGCCGTTTGTATCGACAGTGGCTGTCACGTTGTAGTGATTGCCGGTCGATTCCTGCAGCTGGTTGTCGACATCGATATTGATGACTTTGATGCCGTCCCAAGCCTCAACGACTTTCTGCTTCCACGCAACGATTTCGCGGGCAAGCGCGAAGTTGTTGGCGCAAAGGGCGTTGAAACGCTTGTCCTCGGGCATATAGAAGCGCGAGATGTAGTCCTCAATCATGCGCTGCATCGTGAAGTGGGGAGCAATATGGCCGATAGAGCCTTTGATATACTGAATCCACTTCGGCGAGTAGCCTTTCGAGTTCTTCTCGAAATAGAGAGGAATAATCTCGTTTTCGAGCATCGAGTAGATTGTGGCTGCATCGAGCTTGTCCTGCTGCGACTGGTCGGTGAAGGTGCGGTGGTCGGTAAGAGCCCAACCTGCCTTTTCGTCGAAACGATATCCTTCATACCACCAGCCGTCGAGCACTGAGAAATTCAGCACGCCGTTCATCTCGGCCTTCTCGCCCGATGTACCGGAAGCTTCGAGAGGACGCGTCGGGGTGTTGAGCCAGATATCGACGCCGGTCACAAGGCGTTTTGCAACAACCATGTTGTAGTCCTCAAGGAAGATAATCTTGCCGAGGAACTGCGGCATGCGCGAAATCTCAACGATGCGTTTGATCAGACCCTGACCTGCGCCGTCGGCGGGGTGAGCCTTGCCGGAGAATACAAACTGAACGGGGAACTGCTCGTTGTTGACAATCTTAGCAAGACGGTCGAGGTCGGTGAAGAGAAGGTGGGCACGTTTGTAGGTTGCGAAACGACGTGCGAAACCGATGATGAGTGCGTTGGGGTTGATTTTGTCGACAATCTTCATAACTGCCGAGGGATCGCCCTGGTTAGCAAGCCATTTGGCTTTGAAGTCGCGCTTAACGAAGTTGATGAATTTGTTCTTCATGCGCATGCGCATATCCCAGATATCCTCGTCGCTTACGTTGAAGATACCCTCCCATGCTTTCGGGTTGCTCTGGTTTTCAAACACCTGCACGCCGAGGCGGTTTGCGTAGAACTCTTTCCATTCCGAAGCAGCCCATGTAGGCATGTGAACGCCGTTGGTGACGTAGCCCACGTGGCTTTCTTCCCATGAGTAACCTTTCCAGATTCCGGCAAACATCTTCTTCGAAACTTCGCCGTGGAGCAAGCTGACGCCGTTGGCCTCCTGGCAAGTGTTGAGGGCGAATACGCTCATCGAGAAGCGCTCGTTCGAACCGGGGTTCTCGCGACCCATATTCATCAGGTCGTCCCAGGTGATACCGAGTTTTGCGGGGAATTCGCTCATGTATTTGCCGAACAGACCCTCGTCAAAGTAGTCGTGACCGGCAGGCACGGGAGTGTGAACGGTGTAGAGCGACGACGAACGAACGATTTCAAGCGCTGTGTTGAAGTCGAGGCTGTCCTCCTGAACGTAGTCAACAAGACGCTGCAGGTTGAGGAGCGCTGCGTGGCCCTCGTTGCAGTGGTAGAGGTCGCTCTTGATGCCGAGTTTCTTGAGCATCAGAACGCCGCCGATGCCAAGAAGATACTCCTGTTTGATACGGTTTTCCCAGTCGCCGCCATAGAGCTGATGGGTAATCGAACGGTCCCACTCGCTGTTGAGGTCGAAATCCGTATCCATCAGATAAAGATTCATGCGACCAACGCTTACGCGCCAGATGTGTGAGTAGATTGTGCGTCCGGGATATGGAACCTCGAGAATCATCGGCTTGCCGTCGGGCTCGCAAACCTTCTCGATCGGGAGCTGGTTGAAGTTCTGGGGCTCATAGTTGGCTATCTGCTGACCGTCGACGCTGAGGGTCTGGGTGAAATAGCCATAGCGGTAAAGGAAGCCAACGGCTGTCATGTCAACGCGGCTGTCAGAAGCCTCCTTGATATAGTCGCCGGCGAGCACGCCGAGACCGCCCGAGTAGATTTTCAGGCAGTTGCAGAGGCCATATTCCATCGAGAAGTAGCTTACCGAGGGAATGTCCTTGCGCATCGGTTTCGACATGTAGTCTTTGAAGTGGGCGTAAACGCGGTCGATGCGGTCCATCAGCTCCTTGTCCTTACCGATCTCCTCCAGACGTTCAGCCGAAAGGCGCTGGATGAGAATCACAGGATTTTCGCCCGTAGCACGCCAGGTGTCGGGGTCGAGGTCGCGGAAAAGGTTCTTTGCATCGCTGTTCCAAACCCACCAGAGGTTTTTGGCGAGTTTTTCGAGTGGCTTGAGCTTTGCAGGCAGCTCGGTTTTCACTGTCGAGTCACGCCAGATTGGTGAGTTCGTGTTGCTTACTTGGATTTTCATAAATCGTGTGTAAAATGAAGATATTACATTCTGTTATTACGGTTGCTGAGAGCTATCTCATACGCATCTATATAATAGGTGATGAAGTAGCTCCATGCGGCGTGTTTGGCGGTTTTCAACGCCGATTTCGAAATCTGCTCCTGCTCATCCTCGCCCGATTCGTTGAGGAAGAGAAGCGCACGCGCAATGTTGTCGACCGTTTCGTCGTAGTTGTAATCTCCGCGGCCTATCACGGTGACGCCGCATGAGTCAAACTGGTTGTCGGTGGTGTCGAGAATCCACTGTCCGAAACCGGAAAGCGAAGTCGTCACCGTCGGGACGCCGAAAGCTATACTCTCGAGCGGAGTGTAGCCCCACGGCTCATAGTAGGATGGAAAGACTGTTGCATCCAAACCAATCAGCAAATCGTAATATGCACGGTTAAAAATGCCGTCGTTTCCATTCAAATAGTAGGGAACATAGATTACATTCACACGGCTCGACCCGTCGTTGCGGAATCCTATGCCGTGGATGCGGTTGATTATCGGGTCGCTATCGGGATTGTTTAACCAATGGGTTATAACAGGATCGTCGAGGCGACGGGGTTCTTCGTTGTCGTTATTCAAGGCTTCAACAAGATCTTTGCGAGCCTCGCGCGACCATGCCGGAACCATCACAAAAGCCACAACCTCACGACCGGGGTTGCTGTGGCCCAACTCATTGATTGCGTCAAGATAAACGTCGATTCCTTTGTTGCGATATTCGCAGCGGCCCGAAGTGGCAATGAGCATGGCATGCTCGGCTATCTGACGGCCGGTGAGCGCCTCGGCTACTTTCAGCAGCTCTTGGCGGCCTTCGCGGCGAGCCTCGGCGAACTTGCTTTTTGCAGGCACAAAGTTTGCCTCGAAACCGTTGGGAGTGACCACCTGCGGCCGAAGCTCCAGCAGCTGCTCGCATTCAAGAGCCGTAACTTCGCTGACCGTCGTGAAGCAGTCGGCATTATGTGCGGCAGCTTTTTCCAGCGAATGCTTGGCCTCCATGTTGAGTTCGCGGGCCATCTGGTCGCCGTTGTAGTTTTTCAGCTGTCCGTAAAGAGGCTTGCCGTTGCCGCAGATGCTGCGACCGATGCTCGTAGCATGCGTAGTGAATACGGTTGCAACCTGAGGCAATTTCCATTTCACGTAGAGCAAGCCCATGCCGGTCGTCCATTCGTCGAAATGAGCTATAACGTTCTTTGTCGACTTGGCCGACACCTTATAATATTTACAAAGGCTCTCGATTACCAAACCGGCAGCGTGGGAAAACGCACACGCTTCGCCGTTATCGCCATAGGCATGCAAGGAGTCGACGCCAAACATATTCCACATATCGCCGTAAAGCTTGTCGTTGAGCGCATACATCGCGTCAAACTTCACAAGAACGACAATCGGGCGACCGGGCACATCCCAGCGACCAACCCTTACGGTCACGCCTTCAGGCAGCCCGGGATTAGAGCGCCATGCTTTCAGCAGCGCGGGCGACTCCACGAAAAAGGGCGACGGTTTCTCTTCAGTCCATACATCCGGACCGATGAAAACGACCTTGTCCTTATATAATTTTTGCAGCGTTTTGGCCTTGGTGGACAACACAGCATAGATTCCTCCTATCTTGTTGCACACCTCCCAACTCGTCTCGAAGAGCAGGTCAAGAGCCACTGTTGAATTTTCCATTAAATTCAGTTAGTTATTTTCAAGCCGCAAAGTTACGCTTTTTGGGGGACACCTGCAAATTTCTGTGTTTGAAAAT
>CAYNSG010000089.1:0-9215 GCA_964399885.1 uncultured Bacteroides sp. | reverse complement strand
TCCAGGGAGCAACGCGACCGCTTCTGCGTTTCTCTCGCCACCAACCCTGCCACCAACCCAGCCACCAACCATGCCACCAACCATGCGCGCCGCCAACCCCGCCATCACCCCCGCCATCAACCCTGCCCGCCAACCCTGCCGCCCACATCCGTTCCGGGTCGCCTCGCAACCCTTCCGCCCCCATCCCCTAAAAAAATTGCCCCCAGATTAATCCGCGTCAATCCGCGTCCCCACTCCGACCGAAAGGTCGGAGATCCGCGTCTGGCCTTAATTCTTTAGTTCCTCTCCATCAAATCTCCTCGCGCTACCCCCACCCATCTTCTGTTCCAGGGAGCAACGCGACCGCTTCTGCGTCCCAATTCCCCTCCCCTCAATCGCCTCAAAAATTCTGCGTCCCCTCCTGCGGGTTCTGCCAAGGTCGCGCAGCGACCGCTTCTGCGTTTCCCCCGCCACCAACCCCGCCGCCAACCCTGCCGACCAGCTGCCGCCAACCCCGCCATCAACCTGCCAACCAACCCCGCCCGCCAACCCTGCCGCCCGCATCCGTTCCGGGTCGCCTCGCGACCCCTTCCGCCCCCATCCAAAAAAATTTTGCCCCAAGATTAATCCGCGTCAATCCGCGTCGCCCCTCCGACCGCGAGGTCGGAGATCCGCGTCTGGCCTTAATTCTTTAGTTCCTCTCCCTAAGAGCGTCTGGCCTTAATTCTTTAGTTCCTCACGCTCAAAGCATCCTCACACCCTCAGGAATATCTTTCTATCGTATAGCAGCTTGAGGACAAGATAAATAAGCACCAAGCAGCTCGCTGCCACCAGCACTTCATACCACGGGCCGAGCCACTGCCGCACACCATATAGCAGCGACTCGGCGATACAGCTGAAATTGACGCACGACATCAGCATATACGCCGTTATCGAATTCATGCCATATACCTTCAGCCACCCCAAATGACTCCGGCAGCCCGGACAGTCGATGACGTAATAGAACAGCGCCATCAACAGATAGCAAATTCCCCCGCTGAGCAGCGTCATCGAGACGCTCCATATTCGCTTGATTATCGGATGAATCGGCGAAATCAGCAGCTCCGCCATTATCAGCGAGCATCCAATTATGACGAGCAACACCGTGCGCTGCAGCGGAGAACTCTTGCCGTCGCGCAGAATCACTCCGGCAAACACGCCCATCATTACCGTCACGGCAAACGTCAGAGAGCTCCATATCCACGTGTAGGTGTACCACGAGGCGTAGACCACTCCCCCGCCCGGCCCGGCTGCCGCGCCGTCGCGATAGCGACCCATGCAGATGCGGTCGACCCACTCGGCGAAATTCGACTGAGCTTCATACGACCCGCCGCCGTAGCCGTCGACCGAGATGAACTCCATCCCCGTCCAATAGACCCCCATCAGCGCGAAGGCGGTAAGAACCTGAACGGGCAGCGACGTGAACATAAACATCAGTGCCGCCACGAGATAGCCCACGGCGATAGCTTGCAGCGTGTTGCTGTAGACGTAGATGCGGTCGGGGTCGAAAGCCAAGAGATTGCCCTGACACATCAACCCGAACAGCCACAGAATCACCACGCGCTTCAGAATCCGCACGACCATCTTCGGGCGCTCCGAAGCGCCGCATTTGCGCGAAAACGGTATCGTCACTCCGGCCATAAACATGAACAGCGGCATCACCATATCCCAGGGAGTGAACCCCTCCCAGGCGGCGTGGGTGAACACGTGCATCACACCGCCAAACCAACTGGCGTCGGCGGCGCGCCCCATGGCGTGGACTACAGCTTCCAGACCCACGAGGCAAAAGAGGTCGAAGCCGCGAAGAATGTCGAGCGACTCAAGTCGCGCATGGTTTATTGAGCTCATAGCAAAATCAAAATAGTTGGATAAGAGTCTGTCTCATAAAAAAAGCCTCGGAGACTTGACGCCTCCAAGGCTATACGGTTAGAATCGTGTGGTCGAGAATTACTTCGTTACGGTCGGATTCTCAACACCGGCGAGTTCGGGGTCGATCATGATGCGGCCGCAGTATTCGCAGACGATGATTTTCTTGTGCATCTTAATCTCCATCTGGCGCTGCGGGGGAATGCGGTTGAAGCAGCCGCCGCAAGCGTTGCGCTGTATGCAGACGATGCCGAGGCCGTTGCGGGCGTTCTTGCGGATGCGCTTGAAAGCCGCGAGCGTGCGGGCGTCGATTTTGGGCTCGAGAGCTTTTGCTTTCTCGCGGAGTTTCTCTTCGTCCTGGCGGGTTTCCGAAACGATCTCTTCGAGCTCCGACTTCTTCTCTTCGAGGATGTGGCGGCGGTCGACGAGAGTGTTTTCAGTTGCCTGAATCTCGAGGGTTTTGGTCTCAATCACGCGGGTGTATTCGCCGATATGCTTCTCGCTGAGCTCGATTTCGAGCGTCTGGAACTCAATCTCTTTCGAGAGAAGGTCGAATTCGCGATTGTTGCGCACATTGTCGAGCTGTGCACGATATTTTGCTATCAGCGCTTGCGATTCGTTGATTTTGGTCTTTTCGGCTGTGGTTTTCTTGCGAAATTCTTCGATTTCATGCTTGAAATTCTCTATGCGGGTTGTCAGACCTTTCACTTCATCCTCCAGGTCCTCTACTTCGTGGGGAAGCTCGCCGCGCACCGTGCGGATGCGGTCGATTTGCGACAGGATGGTCTGTAGCTCGTAGAGCGATTTCAGACGCGACTCTACGGACATTGTCTGCTCTGATTTGTTTTTGTCAGCTGTTGCCATATTGTTCTGAGGTAGCTTACATGTAAGTTATGGGGTTGATCTCTGACTGCGAGATACGGACTGCAAAGTTAGGAAATTTTTCTGTAATAACGCGTTGAAAAATCGCAGTTGTGCAATTCTCGCTCTCATAATGCCCGATATCGGTCAAAAAAATGCGGTCGGCATAGTCGACAAAGTCGTGATAGCGGGTGTCGGAAGTCAGATAGGCGTCGGCGCCGCGAGCTATGGCTTCGTCGATAAACGAGGAGCCTGAGCCGCCGCAGAGCGCTACACGCCTGATTTCGCGGTCGGGAGCCACGCGGCTGCAGCGAACCGTTGGCGACCCGAACTTCTCCTTCACCAACGCAACGAACTCGCGCGGCGACAGAGCCTCCGAAAGCTCGCCGACAGCGCCGCCGCCCGATTCGAGCAGCGGCTCGACGCGGAGGAGTCCGAGCCGGCGGGCCATCTCGGTCGAGACGCTGTAGGGCGCGTTGTCGAGACACGTGTGGCAGGCGTAGATTGCCACGCCGTGACGCACGGCCTCAATCACCGTGCGCTCCACGGGCGTTGCGCCGTTGAGACGCTTGAGCCCGCGGAATATCACCGGGTGGTGGGCCACGATGAGGTTGCATCCGGTGCCAACCGCTTCAGCTACTCGCTCGGGCGTGGCATCGACGCAGAGCAGCGCCCCGCTGCACTCCGTCATCGGGTCGCCGACAATCAAGCCGCAGTTGTCGTAGCTCTCCTGGAGCGACAACGGCGCGGCTTGTTCGAGCGCTGATGCTATTTCGGCTATCGTCATTCGGATTTTATTTCAGGCGATTATTTCTTCTCGGGTTCGACAACGGCTATCGAGAGCTCTTCGAGCTGGGTGTCGTCGATGCGCGAGGGGGCGTCGATCATCATGTCGCGGCCGGAGTTGTTCTTCGGGAAGGCTATCACGTCGCGAATCGAATCCAATCCGGCGAGAATCGACACAAAGCGGTCGAAACCGAATGCCAATCCTCCGTGAGGCGGCGCACCGTATTTGAAGGCGTTCATCAGGAAGCCGAATTTGTAGCGGGCATCCTCTTCACTTAGACCCAGCAGGCGGAACATCTTGTCCTGAAGCTCGGCGTCGTGGATACGGATGCTGCCGCCGCCAAGCTCGTTGCCATTTACGACCATATCGTAGGCCGTAGCGCGCACGTTGCCCGTGTCGCTGTCGAGCATCGGGATGTCGTCGGGGTTGGGCGATGTGAACGGGTGGTGCATTGCATAGTAGCGCTGGGTTTCGTCGTCCCATTCGAAGAGCGGGAAATCGATAACCCAGAGGCACGAGAATTTCTGCGGGTCGCGCAGCCCGAGGCGGCTGCCCATCTCGAGACGCAGCTCGTTGAGCTGTTTGCGCGTGCGCATTGTCTGCCCGGCAAGAATCAGCATCAGGTCGCCGGGGTTGGTGCCGCCGCGTTCGAGCCATGTGCGCAGAACGTCGTCGCTGAAGAATTTGCCTACCGAGCTCTTTATCGTGCCGTCGTTTTCGAGCTTAACCCACATCATTCCTTTGGCACCTACCTGCGGGCGTTTCACGAATTCGGTCAGCTGGTCGAGCTGCTTGCGGGTATAGTCGGCGCAGCCGGGAGCTACGATGGCTCCGACGTATTCGGCGTCGTCCATAACCGAGAAGCCCGAACCGGTAGTGAGGTCCTTCAGCTCTACGAACTGCATGCCGAAGCGCGTGTCGGGTTTGTCGCTGCCGTAGAGGCGCATTGCGTCGGCCCAGGTCATGCGCGGGAAGGGCTCGGTGAAATCTATATCTTTCACATATTTGAAGATATGCTTCACAAGGCCTTCAAACATCTGCAGAACATCCTCCTGAGTGACGAACGACATCTCGCAGTCGATCTGCGTGAACTCGGGCTGACGGTCAGCGCGAAGGTCTTCGTCGCGGAAGCATTTTACAATCTGGAAATAGCGGTCGAATCCGCTGACCATCAGCAGCTGCTTGAACGTCTGGGGCGACTGGGGCAGCGCATAGAATTCGCCGGGATTCATTCGCGAGGGCACGACGAAGTCGCGTGCGCCCTCGGGAGTGGATTTGATCAGCACCGGCGTCTCTACTTCGAGGAATCCCTTCGAGTCGAGATAACGGCGGATTTCAAACGCCATACGGTGGCGAAGCTCAAGGTTGCGGCGAACGCACGAACGGCGCAGGTCGAGATAGCGGTAGCGCATGCGAAGGTCATCGCCGCCGTCGGTGTTGTCCTCGATTGTAAACGGCGGAACGTCGCTGCGGTTAAGAACGTTGAGCTCGGTGGCGATAATCTCGATGTCGCCCGTGGGCAGATTCTGATTCTTCGCCGTGCGCTCGGCAACTTTTCCTTTAACCTGGATAACGTATTCGCGTCCGAGATGATTGGCGGCCTCACACAATGCTGCGTCGGTGTCGTTGTCGAACACAATCTGGGTGATTCCATATCTGTCGCGGAGGTCGACAAACGTCATGCCTCCCATCTTACGTGCTCGCTGCACCCAGCCGGCGAGAGTCACCTCGCGTCCGGCGTCCGACAGGCGCAGTTCGCCGCATGTATTGCTTCTATACATTTTTATAATCGGTTATGTTGTTTCGTCGTGCAAATTTACAACGTTTTTCTGATTTTTTTGAAAACTCTCAGAACATCATTCGAGCCAGACGGCGTACGCCGCTGCCAAAATAGGCCTGAGTGTCGCGTATCAGCCCGAGTTTTATCCGCTCGCGGGCGGTTGTGGCCGATGAGAGCGCTTGCTCGGAGAGTTGGCGGGCGTGGTCGCGCTGCTTGAGCCGCATCAGCTCGCCCGACAGTACCATCATCCGAGCTGCAAGCCATTTCTGCCAAGGCTCATCGTCGGGAACGTTTCGGAGAATAGCGTTTGCCTCGGCCAGCGAATGTTCTATCTGACCGAACGTCGGCAACGGGCGTGCCGTCGTCTCGTCGCCCAAAAGCACATAGGGAATGTTCCGCAGGTGAGTAATACCCTGAGTCGACGCCAATAGCCGACAGCCGAGAATAAAATCAGCCGAGTCGGGATTCGATTCGTCCCAGCCGCCGATGGTGCGCAACCGCTCAGTCGCCACGACTATTCGCGGCACTGCAACCACATCGTCGAGCAGATGGGCACGCAACAGCTTGGTGTCGGCAGCATGATCGCGCTCGGTCCAGCCGTCGGCATCGCGGCGGGCTGTCTCAAGCACAAAAAGCTCTGCATTGTCTTTATCCAGCTCTCGACGGATTTCGGCGGCAAAGTCTGGGTCGAGACGCACATCGCCGTCGACAAACATGGCATAATCTCCGCTCACTTCGCGCAGAGCCGCGTTGCGTGCCTCCGGGAGAGTCCGAGCGTCAAGAGGCAGTATCCGCGTTGGCGGCAGCGACTGGCTGTGGCGTTCAACCCACGCTACTACTCGCTCCGTCAGCCGCTCATCGTCGGTCGGAAGGGTGATTATCAGCTCAAATCCGAATTGCGACTGCACGCGGACGCTTTCCAGAAGCCGCCCAGGCTTATCGCCTTTAAGCAGATTAACTATTATTGACAAACTTCGGTCCATATCAGCTATGAGAGAAGCGGCGCGCATCCATCGTTGGTGGAGCTCACGCCGCTTCCTGATTCGTTCAGTTGTTCAAATCTACGATTGCCTGCAATCAGTCTTTGTCGGCAACTTTGTTGTAGCGGGCATTCAAACACTCGATTACCTCGGCGGTGATGTCGAGAGCGGGGCTGAAATAAACGCCGGCTGCGCGATAGAGAATCGCATCGTAGCCTTTAGTTGCGTTATAGATTTGGATAAACGATTCGATGGAGTCGTTGAGCTGCTGCTGTTGGGCTGCCATCTCCTGCTGGGCGTTGCGCTCAAGATTTGCAAGCTGGTTCTGAGCGTCCTGCTGCATCTTGTTAAACTTCGCAACGTCGGCATTGTAGCTGTCCTCGGTCAGGTAGCCGTTCGAGCGCATCTTCTGCTCAATCTGCTGGCCGAAGCGTTGTATTTCCGTTGCACGGCTCTGGCGGGCGTTCTCAAGCTTGCTGAAAGTGCGAATCTGCATCTCGCTCAAATCCTTTGCAAGATTGTAGTGGGCGGCCACTGAATCGGCATCGATATATCGGATGTTCATAGCGGGAGCGGCGGAGTCGGACGATGAGGCTGCGGGAATCGCTGCGGTCGAGCCGGTCTGATTTCCGTTGCATGCAGCGGCTACAAGGCCTGCGATGACAGCTAACGATAATGCTAACTTATTCATGTGATGTTCAGATGATATGTAGTAGTTTTTCGGTTTATTCTTTTTATTGGTCGCGGTGTGCACAACCTACGCCTCGCTTCCGCAGCGCCTCGCTGTCGGCGTGGAGCGACGGAAACTTGCCTCCCTTGACAAACAGCACTCTGACAGCCATCATTACAACGGCTAAAAGCAAAAGTCCTATCGTCAGAATTAGCAATTTCACGGCTTGCACACAGTTTTGACGTGCAAATATAGGAAACGTCTCGGAATTTTTGGGGATGTATCAATTTTATTTTGTAACTTAGTGAGCCGATTGGGCGAATTTTAACATTCTTTTCCAAATCGAGCCCCACTATTCGAACTAAACACCTTAATATATTAAACCAACCGAACATGACAATCAGAGAACTTGAGCCCCGCCGCGTGTTCGAAATCTTCGATGAAATCACGAAGGTTCCACGCCCCTCAAAGAAGGAGGAGAAAATTAGAAAATTTCTCCTCGACTTCGCCGCTGCCAACGGTCTCAAAGCTAAAACCGACAAAGTCGGCAACGTGCTCATCAGCAAACCCGCCACTCCCGGCCATGAAGATGCCCCGACAGTTATCCTCCAGGGCCACATGGACATGGTTTGCGAAAGCAACGATAAAAACTTCGACTTCGAAAACTCGCCCATCACAACCGTTGTCGACGGCGACTGGGTTCGCGCCGAAGGCACAACTCTCGGAGCCGACAACGGCATCGGCGTTGCTGCCGCTCTCGCAGCTATGACCGACCCCGACCTCGTTCACGGTCCCCTCGAAGCACTCGTCACCGTCGACGAAGAAACCGGCATGACCGGCGCATTCGGAATCGGCGACGACATGATCAACGGCTCGATTCTCCTCAACCTCGACTCGGAGGACGACGCTGAAATCTTCGTAGGATGCGCCGGAGGTGTCGACACCGTCTGCACATTCAACTACAACCGCTCCTTCGCTCCCAAGGACTTCACATACTTCAAAATCGACATTGCCAAAGGCCAGGGCGGACACTCGGGAGGCGACATCCACCTCGGACGCGCAAACGCCAACAAGCTCCTCGCACGATTCCTCTTCAACCTCTCGCAGCAACACGAAATCTCTATCGCCGAAATCGACGGCGGCAACCTTCGCAACGCAATACCCCGCGCTGCCCATGCCGTTGTTGGCGTTCACACATCGAAAAAAGAAGACGTCCGCGTAGCGCTCAACAACTACATCGCCGAAATCCGGAACGAATATGCCGACCTCGAGCCCACACTCGAAATCACCATGGAAAGCGTCGACATGCCCGACTTCTGCATCGACGCATCGACAACCGAACGCCTCATCCGCGCCGTCTACAGCGCTCCTCACGGCGTAGTTTCGATGAGCCGCGTCATGGAAGGACTCGTTGAAACCTCAACCAACCTCGCATCAGTGAAAATGGCGCCCGACAACAAAATCGTTGTCACAACAAGCCAGCGCAGCTCTGTCGACTCACGCAAATGGGACATCGCACGCCAGGTTGAAGCCCTCTTCCAGCTCGCCGGCACCGAGGTGAAACACGGCGAAGGCTATCCCGGATGGCAGCCCAACCTCGACTCGCCCATCATGAAGATCGCATCCGAGGCCTACAAAGAACTCTACGGAATCACCCCCGCCATCAAAGCTATCCATGCCGGACTCGAATGCGGACTCTTCCTCGAGAAATTCCCCCACCTCGACATGGTATCCTTCGGCCCCACACTCCAAGGCGTACACTCACCCTCCGAGAGAATGTACATCCCCGCAGTTGAGCGCTTCTATGAGCAGCTCAAACTCACCCTCAAAAAGGTCACCGACCTCAAAAAATAATCCCCCCAACAACTACCAAAGCAGCTAAGGGTCTCCCCCTCAGCTGCTTTTTTTATATCCTTCTCCCATCCCCCGCCCTCCTCGCCAGGATGTCAACTTGGGGCAACACACCGCCCGGTAGGGTCGCGAGAAATCGCGCCCCCGCCAACGCATCCGCCCTCGTCCGGCCCGCGCATCCGCCCTCAAAAAATCAATTTGTCAAAATGTCAATTTGTCAATTTGACATTTTGATGGCGTTCGCGCGAGCCGTGGCCTGGGGCGCCGTTGTCCGGGTGGTGCGAAGCCCGGCTGGTTGCGCCGGGCGGAGGCTATGTGTTCGCGGGGAGCCGGGGGATATAGGGAAGCCGCGGCGCTGGAGGGCGTCGCGGCTTCGAGGAAGGGGGCGGTTACCTACTTTCC
>CAYNSG010000088.1:0-9281 GCA_964399885.1 uncultured Bacteroides sp. | reverse complement strand
GTAGTGAATATGTTCCTTACAGGCTTTGATGCCACCACACTCAACACACTTTGGGTTGACAAAAATCTCCGCTACCACGGACTCTTGCAAGCCTATTCACGCACCAACCGCATACTCAACTCCATCAAAGATCATGGCAATATAGTATGCTTCCGCAATCTTGAAAAAGCCACCAACGATTGTCTTCAGCTATTCGGCAACAAGGATGCCGCCGGATTGATATTGCTGAAAACTTTCGATGACTATTTCTTCGGGTATGACGATGAGCAGGGTAAACATCATCCGGGGTGGAAAGAACTTATAGAAGAACTGCTTGTTAAATTTCCACTTGGTACTCCTATACTGGGAGAAACCGCCGAAAAAGAATTTATCAAACTGTTTGGCACCATCCTTCGGGCTTTCAATATCCTCGTCACATTCGACGAATTCACCGGCAACCACATCATCTCTGAAGATGACTTCGTTGATTATCGCGGCTTCTACAATGAGCTTCACGACAAATACCGTCCGAAGAAAGGTGAGGCGACAAACATCAACGACGACCTTGTTTTCGAGATGGAACTAATGAAGTCGATTGAAATCAATATTGACTACATTCTGTTCCTTGTAGGTCTGCTCGACGGCGACGAAAACCATGACCGCGAAATCATCATTAAGGCAATTAAGTCGGTAGAAGCATCTCCCGACTTACGAAATAAGAAAGAACTTATAAAGAGTTTCATTGACCAACATACACCCGAAAATGATGTGCATGACCAATGGCACGAATTTGTTCGGCAAAGTCAGCAACAACAGATTGAAGAAATCATCGCTTCGGAAAATCTGCGACGCGACAAGACGCTTGACTTCGTCAGTCAGTCGTTCCGCGAGGGAGGCGTAAAAGAAAGTGGCACAGCAATTGCTGAGATTCTGCCGCCTATGGGATTATTCGGCGGTGCCGGAGCTAAACGAGCCAAGAAAAAGAAGATTGTAATAGCCAAGCTCAAAGATTTTTTCGACCGTTTCTATGATATTTCCGGCAGCGAGTTTTACCGTCCGGAATAAGTTAATATTCAAGGGCGGCGTTTGCGGGGGCGGAGGGGGGCGACGCGGCTGAAGATGGGGAGGTAGATGAAGATGCCGAGGAGCGACATGGCGAGGCCGCCGATGGTGCCCAGCGCCAAGGGGTACCAGAACGATTCGCGGCTCTCGCCAATCATGAAGGGTATGAAGCCGAGAATCGTAGAGACAACGGTGAGGAAAATCGGCAGTATCTTCGTGTTCCAGGCGCGCAGATAGAGGCTCAACCTGGAGCGGCGAGGAAATCGCTCGCGGAGGTTGTTGAACTCGTTGAGCACGTAGATTGAGGCGTTGACGGTGATTCCGCAGAGGAGGATGAACGACGCGAAGCCGCCCTGGTCGAAGTTGACCTTCGTAAGGTAGAATATCAGGAACACTCCGATAAACGAAATCGGGATTGTGAAGATAATCGCCAGCGGCTGCGAGAGCGAGTTGAAGAGGATGCTCGTTGTGAAGAATATGATGGCTATCACCAAAAGCAGCAGCCAGTAGGAGTTGCCGTTGTCGCGGCTATAGTAATAGTAGGAGTTGCCCGATTCGGCGGAATAGCCCAACGGAAGCATCTTGTTGATCGTCTCGAGGTCGGCGTCGAGGATTTTGCGTCCCTGGGTCGACGAGCCGACATACTCATACTGCAGCACCAACCTGTACTGCTGGTTCTCCTTGGCAATGGAGCGCGCTGCCTGGCGCTTCATGACTTGGGCAAAGTCGGCGAGCTTCAGAGTGCGGTCGCCGATAGAAATGGGCATATTCATCAGCCCCCAGACATCGTAGTCGAACGCCTGACGCGAATGAAGCAGTATTCTCTCCGACCCTGTGGGGCTCTGAATCAGTCCGGCCTGCATGTCGCGCCCGAAAATTGGCGACAGTGCGCCGAACAGCTGCTGCACGGTAAGCTTCTCCTTGGCCATGCGCTGCTTGTCGATTTCGAGATAAAACTCCGTATAGTCGTCCTTATACCACTGCGCTTCCGATGAGATAATTACATCTTTGATGCGGCGATGGCTCAGCAGGATTGTTTTCATCGTGTCGGCCCACGCCTCGAGCTCGTCGTAGTTGTAGCCGAGCATCTTCACGTTGTAGCTGCCGGCCGACTCGCGCACATCGTTGTTGAAACCCTGGTCCTGGAGCCCGTAGACCGACCACGATCCTCCGCCCAACGTCTGCGCCTTCGAAATGATGTCGCTCTTCAGCTGATAGGGGAAATAGGTGTTGCGGGCCTCCTTGGTGAATGTGATGTTCATCGACGCGCGGTTGGCGCCGCTGATTTGCGTTTCGAATCGGGCAATCTGAGGGAATGTGGTCAGATAGCTCTCCATTTTCGAAATCAGCTCATTCATCTGGCTGACAGTGGAGCCTGACGGCAACGTAGCGTAGACATAGATTATCGGCTCGTTGTCCTGGCGGTTGAAGTAGCTGCCCTCATAGACCTCCTTGGCAAAAAGGCGCAGCGACCCGCCGAGAACTTTGTCGACCACGGGGCGATATTTCTCCTTGTAGGCGCGGCTGCCAATCGTGGCGTTGTAGATTTTCGCGCCGGTTCCCTCGCCGTCGATTTTGTCGGGCAGCAGATAGAGCGGCAGCCCGAACACGAGGACCAGTAGGACAATCAGCACGGTTTTATGGCGCGAGTTGAAGCAGATGAAACGCGAATAGAAGCGGGTGAATCGGATGGCAAAGCGTTTGCCGCCACGGCGCCGCGACTTGCGCAAACGCAGCCCGATTTTCTGAATCAAAGCCGACACGAGGAACAGCGCAACAAACAGGCTCACCGACAGATTGATAATCACCACAGCCACGAAGTCCTGCAGATTTAGGCGCATCTCCTCCTTGAGGAAAAATACGATGCCGAGGGCGCCGATGGTTGTCAGCGTGGCGGCCATGACCGACGTGAACGCCCGCAGATTCTTCTTGTGGGTGATATGGTCGGTCATCACGATGATATTGTCGATAATCAGATTGAGCGAAATCGTGATGCCGGCGAGCGAATAGAGTTGAATCTCAATGCCGAGCAGGTAGTAGAAAATCACTGAGACCGCCAGATTGATTATCAGCGAGATGGTTATGACCATCATGTAGCGCAGATTGAGCGTGATTACGGCTACGAAAAGCAGCAGAATCAAGAACGTCAGGCTCGAGCGGAAATAGATTTTGTTGAGCTCGCTGTTGATGTTCTCCGTCGTGTCGTAGCTGAGATTCAGCTGATAACCCTGCGGGAAGCGACGTTTTAACTGCTCCATTCTCTCTTTCACTTCCTTTGCGAGACTCAGCTGGTTGGCATCGTCGTCGGCAGTGATCTGGATGTAGATTGAGTTCAGACCGTTGATGCGGTAGTAGAACTGGGCAATAGCCTCCTCGCGGCTTACGGTCACGAGTCGGTTGAGCGGGATTACGGCTCCGCCTGCGGTTGTGACGCTGATTTCGTCGGGATTGAAGGATGTTACGTCGCCGGTTGTCGACGAGGTAACGCGCAACCATTCGCCGTCGGTTTCGGCGATGCCGAGATACTGCGAGAGGGTGTTTTCGCTGATAGCCGACGCAATTTGCGAGGGGGTGATTCCGAGCGCATGCAGGCGGTCGCTATCGTATTCCAATCGCCACTCCATCGGCTGTGCTCCGCTGATTTCAACTTTGTAGACGCCGCGAATCTGACCGATAGCGGGCTTGATGTTCTCCTCGGCATAGTTCTGAATCTCAAACGGCGAGGCGGGAGCATTGATGGTGTAGGCCAGGAACGTTCGCTGCTGATTGTTGGTTGATTGGCGAGCTGTAATCAGCGGATAGGTGACGCCGTCGGGCAGTTGCGACCATATCTGGCGCACCACGGTCGAGACCTCGAAACGCGTGGCTTCGATGTCGGCGTGTTTGTCGAGCCCGAGGGTGATGTAGCCACCGCCGTTGTTCGACATGGAGTTGATCTCCTTGACGCCCTGAATGCGCGCGAGCATCGACTCGAGGCGGCTCGTCACTTCGCTCTCGACGATTCGCGCCGAGTTGTCGGGCATCTGGAAGGAGATTGTCAGCGATGGTAGATTGCGTGATGGCGACAGCTTGACGGGCAACAACGGCACGAGCGCCAGCCCCACGATTGACAGCGCGATAAACGCAACTATCACCGTGAACCCCGACAACCCTATTTTCTTCGCTGATTTCACCTCCGGCGGCTGAGATTAATGGATGTTGTTTTCGAGATCAAACTTCGACGAGAGCTCGCGGTTGGTCTCGAAGTCGAAAAGCGTCAGTTTGCGCAGTTTGTAGTAGCTGAGCCAATAGTTCTGCAACGCGCTGATATAGTTCTTGTTGGCATCTTGCTGACGGTTGAGCGAGAGCGTCAGTGAGTTGATGTCGGCCTTGCCGATAATGAAGCGCTGACGGGTCTGCGCATAGGCGGTTTCAGCCAGGTCGAGAGCCTCGATGGCCGAGCTGACGAGCTGCTGCTGGATATTGAAGTCGCTTACGGTCATGATGACATCCTCCTCGATAGAGAGCTCTGCCTGGCGAGCTTCAATCTCAACGACATTGAGGTTGTTTTTGGCCATGTTGACTTTCCCTTTGCCTACGCCCCAGTCGAGGAGCGGAATAGTGACGGTGAACGACACGAGGTCCTGGCGCATGAGGTCGCGATAGGCGTATTTCAGGTGGGGTGCAACTTGGTTGAAACCGACGCTGGCGCTAAAGTTGGCCTGGAAGCGCTGCTCGACTTTCGTGCGGCTCACATCGCGCTGAGCCTCGAGAATGTTTTGCTTGTTGCTGAGCAACGTCGGGTTGTTGACTTTGGCGTAGGTCAACGCTTGCTCGGCGCTGATATCTTTTGCCGAGGGTGCCATCGGCAGCACTACTGAGATTTCTGCGTTCTTGTCGATGCCGAGAAACGACGCGAGGGTAAACATCGCGCGTTTGAGGGCTATGCGGGTGTTTTCCACCGAGTTTTGGGCATTAACCTTGTCGAGCTTGAGTGTCAGCAGGTCAGCCTGGGAGATTGACGCAATCTTAAAACGCCGCTCGCCGATGGTGTAGAGCGTGTCGCACGAGGCGAGATTGTCGAGCGCCAGGCGATGCTCGGCCTGCGCGAGAGCGAGAGCGAAGAAATAGTTGACGGCAGTTTCGCTCACCTCTTCCATGTTGTAGAGAAACTCTTTCTTCACCTTCTCATACTTCACCGGCTCGATGCGCCGCTCCCAGCGTAAGCTGTTGAATCCGAGCAGATTCTGGCTATAGCCGATGCGCACGGGGATAGATGAATACTGCGTTGACTTGACCTCGCCGAAGTTGCGCATATACGAAAGGCTCGTCTCGATGAAGAACGTACCGCCCAGAGGGTCGAAGTTTTGCGTGATGTTGAGCCCGCCGTAGGCCGAATACATCTGCTGGGCACGGTAGACGTCGATATTCTCGTCGTAGTTGTAGCGCTGGGTGATATACCGGTTGTAGCTCGCCGGCGTAAGGTCGAGACTGAGGCTTGGCAGTCGGCCGGCGCGGAACGAGCGGTATTCCCAGTAGCCCGACATGTAAAGGTTCTGGTTGCGGAACGACTGCAACGAACTGTCGGAGGCAATCTCAATAGTGCGCTGAAGGTCGAGAACATATTTCGGCTGAGCGGAAAGTGCCGCGGCAACCGTCGCCATGGCGAGGAATATCTTTATCCGTTTCATTTCGTTTGTGGCTTACGCTCGTGGCGCTGATAAATCATCCAGTAGACGAGCGGAATGAGGAAAATACTAATAACAGTGCCGACAACCATCGAACCGATCATCGCTATAGCCAGCGGACGCTGCAGCTCGGAGCCCATGTCGTGGGTGAACAGCATCGGAACCATGGCAAAAATTGTTGTCAGCGAGGTCATGATAATCGGGCGCAGGCGGCGCAGTCCGGCGGTGTGAATAGCTTCGAGCAGCGGCATCCCGGCTTTGCGGAATTCGTTGATGGCATCGATTTTCAGAATGGAGTCGTTGACAACTATACCGCAGGTGACGATGATGCCGATGGCGCTCATGAGGTTGAGCGTGTGGCCGCAGAGCCAGAGCGTGATGAGCGCAAACGCCGTGTCGAGCGGTATCTCAATCAGCACAATCAGCGGCTGCATGAAACTCTCAAACTGTGCGCAGAGGATGAAATACATCAGCAGAATCGAAATCATCAGAATGACAATCATTTCGCGCATCATCTTGGCATTGGAGAAGAGGCTGCCGGTGAAATCAACTTCCCAGGCGGGGGTGCGGTCGACAGTCTGTCGGATAACGTCGACCTGCTTATCGGCGTTGGGCAGTTCGCTGAACGCCAAGGCTATATATTCGCCGTCGCGTCCGGCGGTTATCTCTTTTAAATCTTGCTGACGCTCAGTGCGCACGAGCGAGCTGAGCGGAATTTCGCTGATCTTACCGTTTTTATCGGCGGCGGTGTTGACAAACGTCGACGAGAGAATCTGCTCGACAGTTCGTTCCTCGCCCGAGATGCCTATCGGGAGATACTGCTGATAGGAGCGGAGAACGCCTACGCTGTTGCTCTTGAAGGCGGTGCGCAGTGCACGCTGAACGGTTGCGTAGTCAACGCGGTAGAGCTGCAGGCGTGCGCGATCGATGACGATATCGATGCGCTCGCGGAGCGCTATCTCGTCGGTTGTCGTGGCCGTGGCTGAATCAATTTTGGCCTGCATGGCGAGCAGCGAAGCGATGTCGTTCTGCTTCGACTTGTCGGCTGAGAAGAGTCGGGCTTCGAGCAGAGCCTCGTCGGAGGCGAAAATCTTCTCGAAGATGTTTTCGGGCGGTCCGAAAACTATCGTGGCTTTCGGATAGGAGGTTTTGAGCTGACGGCCGATTTGGTCAATGACGCCGGCGATCTGATCGGGCTTGTGAGTGCGCACGTAGAGCTCGGCCTCCGAGGGCGAGAGCTCCGAGCCGGCGTCGAGCAGATAGTCCTGAACGCCAACGTAGGCCGAGTTTTGCACGACGGTTGAGTCGAGCGCCGTGAGCAGCTTGCCGACGCGGGCTGCATTTTCGTCGACGCTTATATTTTCGTTCCAGTCGATGCGGGCAATGGTTTCGTTCTGGTCAATCTGCGGCATGCGCTCTACGGGGAGCACATAGAACATCACGACGCACAGCGGCACAATAAGCAGCATAAACGCCACCCACAACCATTTGTGGGCAAAAACATTGTCGATAACTTTGGTGTAGACGCCCGACATCCAACGGTTGATTCGCTCGGTAAGCCGCGTTGTTGCTCCCGCGGCACCTTTCTTGCCGAGACGCACGCGGTAGACGAGCATATAGATGACCGGCAGGAGCATGATGCCAACGATGTAGCTGACGGCGAGTCCGGCGGTAATCGAGAATGCCTGGTCGGTGAAGATTGCTCCGGCGATACCGCTCATGAAAATCAGCGGCACGAAAACAGCTACGGTGGTCAGCGACGAGCTGAGCATCGGCGTGATCATCTCGGTTGTCCCGACATCGCAGGCGCGCATCAGCGACATGCCGCGGTGGCGATACTGCGTGATGTTCTCCGTTACAATCACCGAGTTGTCAATCATCATGCCGACGGCGAGAATCAGACCCGAAAGCGAGATGATGTTGAGCGAAACATGGAAGAGATAGAAGAGCAGGAACGTTATGATTATCGCGACAACGATGCTCGACCCGATGATGATAGAGGCGCGCATATCGCCCATAAACAGGGCCGTCACGATAAACACGAGGATGAAGCCGAGGATGAGATTCTGGACGAGGTTGGAGATCGTGTAGTCGAGAAGTTCCGTCTGGTTGCGGCTCTCGGTGAATTCGATTTCAGGATAAAGCGTCGAGAAATAGTCGGCGGTTGAGCGCAACGATTCTTTCATTGCGTCCATGTTCTCTTCGCTCTGCTTGATTATGGCGAGGGTTACGGCGCGCTTGCCGTCGCTGTATGAGTAGCCGTCCTCGCCCTCGGCAACGATGCTTACCGTAGCGAAGTCGCGAAGCTGAAGCATGCGGTCGCCGTTGCGCAGATAGATATTTTCAACATCCTCAACCGTGCGCAGCTGGTTTGAGATATGGACGTTGTACTCATAGTAACCGTCGCGGACGGTCATCGTGCCCGGCTCTACATTGTTGGCCGACAGGGCGTTCTCGACATCGGCGATTTCCAGTCCTGCAAGGCGCATTTTCTTTTCGTCGGGGACGATGCGCAGATATTGCCCGGGGATGCCGGTGATGTCGGCCATGGCAATCTCGGGGAGCTGCTCGATGCGGCGGCGGATTACGTTGTCGGCCAGGTCGCACATCTGCAGAAACTTCGCCTCGTCGGGATCCGTGTAGGGTCGGTTGTCGCGCAACGTCATGTTGAGGTAGAGCACCGGGATATCCGTGGCGCTCGCCTTGATGGCCTTCGGGCGTGTGGTTTCTTTAGGCAGAGTGTTCATTGCCGCGTCGATTTTCTCGTTGACCTCGATGAACGCCAGGTCGGTGTTGACGCCGTATTCAAACTCGAGATTGATAATCGACATTCCGTCGCGGGTCTTGCTGTGGATTTCGCTCAACCCGCCCACTTGCAGCAGCTGGCGGCGCACAACCGCCGTCACGTTGTTTTCAAGCTCGCGCGCGCCGGTGTTGTCGCCCGAAATCTGCACCGTGATGTGCGGGATGGCGATTGACGGCAACAGCGAAACCGGCAGAGTGAAATATGTCACCACCCCAACGATAACGCAGGCGAGGAAAGCCATTATGACGGCTATCGGACGTTTGAGCAGAAAATGTACCACGCGACTGTTTTTTATGCTTTATTTAATCTCGACCTCGACGATTATCGGGTTGACATTGTCGTCGCCGGCAGCTTCAGCGGCTTGGTCGGACGAGATGAGGAAGAAGAAATTTTCTGAGTTAGAGTAGGCGTAGGGCCATGCCGTGTAGGTGTAGCCGTCGATTTCCAGCGGCATGCCGGAATTGAAGCTTGAATATTCGCCGGCGGGCAGCGAGCGGCGGAAAACGAGGCGGTTTTCGACCAGATCGTAGACATCGTAGCGCACAACGCCGTCGGTTTGCCCAAAATGATATTGAACGAATGCGTAGCGCGAGTTGAACACCGGATAAAGCGACATAAGGTGTGATTCCATCGCCTGATTCAACTCTTCGCGGGTCTCAACCGCCCCCCAGTCGTAGCCATATTTACCCATATTAATGGCGAGCACCGGTTCGAGCTTCTTCTCAACCGCGTCGATGCGATAGATGGTGTCAAGGTCGTTGATGTAC
>CAYNSG010000087.1:0-9329 GCA_964399885.1 uncultured Bacteroides sp. | reverse complement strand
GGATAAGTTTCTATAAGCTCCCCACCAAAACACAGGAATTTGTACGTGTCCCTATTTAACCCTCGCCGCTACGCATCGCGACGCCGTGGCAGCCGCATACGGCGAAGATGCCGCGCATGACGCAATACTCGGCGGGGCGAGTGCCGTTGCCGGGCGGCGGACTATCCCCGAAAATTTGCGTGCATATCTGCTCATCTCAGCCCGCAACCTCAGCCGCCGCGAAAATAAGCTCAGCCAAACTGCCCCTATCTCGGTAGAGCCTTCGACGGACGGCTACCCCATAACGGACACGCTGATGCTGCTGCTGGCTCGACTGCGGGAGCAGTTTGGGGCGGAGGTCGACGTCTACCTCGCCCGCGTGTGTGGAGAACCGCCCCGCGAAATAGCACGGCGTACGGGAATTAAAACAGTACGCGTCTATCGCATAGTAAACAAAGTCAAACAATATCTCCGAACCGACCCTATCTGCCAAGAATTGAAACACGATGCCTACGATTAACCTCCCCAAGAAAAAGACCTACCCCCGCAACGATACCGCCCGCCGCAAGCAGCGGCAGGATGTCTACCAGACCGCACAATGGCGCAAACTACGCCGCGCTCATCTCATGGGCTACCCGCTCTGCCAAGTATGCAGCGGCGCGGGACTGACGGTTATGGCTATCGACGTCCACCATATACGCTCATTCATGGATGCCGAAGGGGCGGAAAGGCTCACGCTCGCCTACGACCCCGCAAATCTTTTGTCGCTCTGCCGCGAGTGCCACAATGCCATACATAACGGCTATATGTCGGAGTGCGAGAGCCTCGCCGCGATGATTTCCGCCCGTAAAAACTTTTATAATAAATATCGATACTAATGGCAGCAACCTCGCAAAACAGAATAAAATTCGAAGATTACGACGGCTTTGTTAATAAGTTTAAGCCGAAGTTAACTACTGACGATTGCTACACCCCGCCCGCCGTCTACGACTGCATTTTGGGGTGGGTAAAAGAAAAAATCGACCCGCTTACAGGCATGACGATCCGCCGTCCGTTCAAACCCGGCGGTGACTACCAAGCCGAAGCCGCAGAGTACACCGACCGCGACGTAGTGGTCGACAATCCCCCATTCTCGATACTCGCGAAAATCATAGACTTCTATATCGCCAACAAAATTAAATTCTTTTTGTTTGCCCCCGCGCTGACCCTATTCGCCGCCCCTCGCAACGGCGTGACCTATATCGCGGCGCATTGTGACGTTATCTACGAAAACGGCGCGACCGTCCGCACATCGTTTGTAACCAACATGGAGGGCAAGCACCGCATTATGGTTGCGGGCGATTTGTTCAAGCGGGTGAAAGAAGTAACGGAGCGGACGAAAAAGCGGGTCGTGCGTAAGAAAATATATTACCCCAACGAAGTCGTAACCTCGGCAATTTTGGGGCATGTAGCCGTCCGCGGCATATGTTTTAACGTCGGCTTCGACGAATGCGCTTTTGTCCGCAAGCTCGACAACCAACAGGGCGCATTATTCGGGTCCGGGTATATTTTGTCCGAACGCGCCGCAGCCGAACGCGCCGCAGCCGAACGCGCCGCAGCCGAACGCGCCGCAGCCGAAGGCGTCGCAGCCGAAGGCGTCGCAGCCGAACGCGTTGAATTATCCGACCGTGAGCTCGCAATTATTGCACATCTCTCAAAATTTTAATCCAATGGACTACAAACAGTTAATATTCCCCGACAATATGCCCGCGCTGGCGGAATCCAGTATGAAGATTATAGTCGACAATCTCATTGCCGAAGACCGTCTCATCCCGACATACCATATCCCGCTATTTATGGCAGCGGAGCGGTTAACAACCTACCTCGAAGCGACGAAAGTTCTCCGCGAGTGTGGTTTTAGCGCGACGGGGGTACGTGACGGCTCGGCAGTGACCCGTCCCGAAGTCAAGGTGCAGCGGGACGCATTGCGCGACTTCCTCGAGCTTTGCAAAGAGTTCGGCTTTACCCCCGCATCGCGCGGCAAAATCAAAGAGCAACCCAAGAAAGAGGAATCCCCCCTCGACCTATTTGCCAAAGACGAATGACGCCCGAATGGACGAAATACGCTCGACAATGTATCGCCAAGAAATCCCGCCAAGGCTCTGCGATAAAGCTCGCCGCCGAGAGGTTTCTGCGCGACCTTAAAGACCCCCGGTTTGAGTTCCGCGAATCGAGGGTCAACCGCTGCATCCGCTTTATCGGGGTGCTGCATCACTTTATGGGCAAAGCATCAGGGCAGTCGTTTCGGCTTGAGCCGTGGCAGGTGTTTATCGTGGCTAATATCGTCGGCTTTTATTGGCGCGAATCGGGCGACCGCCGATTTACGTCAAGCTATATCGAGGTAAGCCGCAAAAACGGCAAGACCGCCCTCGCCGCCGCGCTCTGTATGTACTTTTTGATAGCTGACGGCGAAAACGGCGCAGAGGTAGACCTCGCCGCCAACTCCAAAGAGCAGGCAAAAATCGCCTATCAGTTTTGCGAACAGTTTGCCCGCCAACTCGACCCGAAGGGCACGCAGCTTAAAACCTACCGCGACCGCATAAGCCTGAAATCGACGGCGTCAATGCTCCGCGTGTTCGCGGCAGATGACTCCAAACTCGACGGCTTTAACGCATCCTTTGCACTGCTCGACGAATATCACGCAGCCAAAAATAGCCGACTGCGCGACGTGCTGAAATCGTCAATGGGTATGCGCCGTGCTCCGCATCTCTGCACCATTACGACGGCAGGATTTGACAAAACCGCGCCATGCTACCGCCTACGAAGCACCGGTCTTGACATTCTTCACGGCTTGAAATCCGACGATGCTCTGTTTGTCGCTATCTACGCCATGGATGACGCCGACGACTGGCAAGACCCACGCAATTGGATAAAGTGTACGCCGAACCTCGACGTTACCGTTACGACCAAATATCTCAAAGAGCAAGTACAATCGGCAATCAACAACCCGCAGGAAGAGGTAGGCGTCCGCACGAAGAATCTCAATCAGTGGTGCGACGTTGAAACGGTATGGATACCCGAGGCGTACATCCGCAAAGCTACGGTGCGGGTAAGTGTCGCCGACTTCGCCGACTGCCTATGCTGGGTAGGCGTCGACCTCGCCGCAGTGTCCGACATGACGGCGGTAAGTTACTTGCTACTGCGCGAAGAGGATGAGCGGTATTACTTCCACACGGACTACTATCTGCCCGAATCATGTTTGCGCGAATCGGTCAACCGCGACCTATACCGTCTATGGCGTGCGCAGGGTTTGTTGACCCTCACGCCCGGCAATGTCACCGACTACGACTTTATAACCAACGATATTATGCGCGCATCGGAAACGGTAGCCATCCACGTCGTAGGCTACGACCGCTATAACGCTACGCAGTGGGCAATAAAAGCGACCGACCTTGGCTTACCATTACAGCAGTACTCGCAATCAATTGGCAACTTTAACCAACCTACGCGCGAGTTTCAGCGGCTTATTTTGTCGGGGCAAGCGGTAATCGACGATAATGAGATAACACGTTGGATGTTTGGCAACGTCGCTATTAAGTCAGACCATAACGGCAATGTCAAGCCCAACAAAGGTCTCGGCGCGGAACGCAAAATCGACGGCATTATCTCGCAGATACAAGCTCTCGGCAGTTATCTGCAATCACCCCGCCACACATCAGGCGGCTCGCTATTCCGACTCTAATCTTAATTTCAATAATATGGACTTATTTAATTATCGACGAAAGAAAAAACCGCAGCAAGACGCAGGGCTCGGCTTCGGATTTTTGACGTATGGCAGCGGCGCGAGTTTTCGCAGTGAAAAAGCGATGCTACTCTCGACCGTCTACCGTTGCGTCGAACTGATAACCGACTCGGTGGCACAGCTACCGCTGGCGGCGTACTCGGTCACGCCCGAAGGCTACCGCACGCGACTGACGGGCGACGCTCGCGCTCATCTGCTCGACTGTGAACCCAACGCGCGCATGACGCGGTTTTCGTTTATTAAAACGCTCGTGGCATCTATGCTCCTACGCGGCAACGGCTATGCCTACATCTCGCGCGACGGAAAGGGCACGCCAACCGGTCTGCACCTCATCCCCGCCGAGTATGTTGTTATCACCTATCCCAACACCCTCGACGCTCCGGTGCGGTACACCATAGCCGGCAAAACCGATATCCCCGCCGCCGATATAATCCATATACTGAACTTTTCGGATAACGGCGTAGAGGGCATCAGTACAATCCAACACGCGGTCAACTCGCTCGAAATTGCCGAGTCGGCAGACAAATCCGCCAAAGGGTTTTTCCGCGGTGGCTGCAACGTCGGCGGCATCCTTAAAGTTTTGTCCGCTCTGACTCAGCGACAGAAAAAAGAGCTTAAAGACTCCTGGAGCAACGCGTTTTCGGCTGACGGTACGCCCAACGGGGTAGCAGTTCTGGAGGGCAACATGGAGTACCACCCCACGACGGTCAACCCCAAAGACGCAATGCTGCTGGAGTCTCGGCAGTATTCCGTAGTCGATATTTGCCGATTTTTCGGCGTATCGCCTACGAAATGCTACGACCTGAGCAAGAGCAGCTACAATACCCTCGAGCAGGCTAATCTGTCATTTCTGACGGACACTCTCTCGCCGATACTCACGAAAATCGAGTTGGAGTTTGAGCGCAAACTCTTCCCGACATCGACCCACGCGGGTATCGAGGTGCGCTTTGATACCTCGCAATATCTCCGCGCCGATAAGAGTGCACAGGCTCAGTTCTACTCAACACTCTTCAACCTCGGCGCAATCACCCCCAACGAAATCCGCCGAGAGATAGACCTTCCACCGGTCGACGCGGGAAATCGGCTGTTTGTTCAGGTCAATATGCAGCCACTTGAAAACTATACGGCGAACACGCCGCCGGACGAAAGCAAAAACATCAATTAAACGCTCTTAAAGATATGGAAAAGGAAATTAGAAAAATTCAGTCAGAAATAACTGCGGGCGAAAGTCGCACTATCGAAGGCTATGCGCTGGTATTCGACTCCGAGAGCCGCGATTTGGGCGGTTGGACGGAAACAATCGAACCCGGTGCTCTTGACGGCTTGATAGAGCGCAGCGACGTATGCTGCTGGCTCGACCATAACCCGCAGCGCGGTCTGCTCGCTCGCAGCCGTAACGGCAAAGGCACACTCGCCCTCGAAGTCGACGGGCGCGGTTTGAAATACCGCTTTGACGCTCCCGACACTGCCATAGGCAACGAAGTGCTCGAAGGGGTCCGCCGTGGCGACATTTGCGCATCCTCTTTTAGCTTTATCGTAGGTGACGACTTATGGGAGCGTCGCGGCGAAATGATGCACCGCACTATCCGCCGCATCGACGCGCTCTTTGACGTTTCGCCGGTCTACTCCCCCGCCTACGAGGAAACTGACGTGGCTATTGCCCGCCGCAGCTACGAAGAACATAGCATCGCGGACGAAGAGCCCGAAGAGCCTCAGCAGGAGGAAGCCCCCACAGAGGAAGATACTCCCACGGGCGAGCCCGAAGAGCCGCGCGCAGAACCGGAGGAAGAGCAGGGCGAAACGCCCACAGAACCCGCCGAAGAATCTGACAAAACGAAAAAGGAAATAGAAGACGAAAATCGTAACAATATCTCATCCATAACTATGAAAAAGAGAAAATTCTCGCTCATCAAGGCTATCAACGCAGTAGCCAATCAGCGCAGCCTCGAAGCCGACGACCTCGCCGTGGTTGAGGCAGGTCGCAATGAGTTCCGTGCCGCAGGTCAGACCGCCAACGGTCAGATTGTGCTCCCCGTAGAAACCCGCGACGTTGACGGTGGAACGGCAACCGACACCGGCACCACCAGCGCAATTCTCGCCACTGTTGCCACACAGGGTCAAGAGGCAGTAGCAACCGAAAAGGTCAACATCCTCGACCCGCTCCGCGCCAACATGGTACTCAGCGCAGCCGGCGCAACCTACCTCACGGGGTTGCAGGGCGACATCTCCATCCCCACCTATACCGGCAGCAACGTCGGCTGGAAGGGCGAAGTCGACACCGCCGACAATGGCAAGGGCGAATTTTCAGAAATTGTGCTCAAACCTCACCGCCTCACCGCGTTTATCGACGTGAGCAAGCAGTTCCTCATTCAGGACTCCGTAGGTGCAGAAGAGATGCTTCAGCGCGACATTATCGCCGCCCTCGCCGAGAAGCTCGAAGCCACAATCCTCGGCGACGAAGTAGCCACGGACAATAAGCCCGCAGGACTCTTCTGTGACGTCACCGCCGACACCGCCGCCGTCAAGTATGCCGACATCGTAGACCTCGAAGCCCAGCTCGAAGAGGCTAACATAAGCGGTCAGCTCGCCTACATTGCATCGCCCAAAGCCAAGGCAACACTCCGCAAGACCTCCAAAGACAGCGGTAGCGGTCGTTTTGTCATGGAAGACAACGAAATTGAAGGCATCAAGGTGCTCTCATCGTCGGCAGTAGTAACCAACGGTCTTGCCCTCGCCGACTGGCGTGAGTTGGTAATTGCCCAGTGGGGAGGTCTCGACCTCACTATTGACCCGCTGACGAAAGCCGCTGACGGTATGGTGCGCATCGTCATCAATGCGTACTTCGACGCTAAAATGCGCCGTCCCGCTGCAATCGCCGCAAAAGTGCTAAAATAAGGTTGTTTGTTATTTGCCTGCTTTTCATTAATCCCGCCCCGGCGGGTTAAGTCTCGCCGGGGTTTTTATCTCTCAAAGCTATGTTCCTGACAGTCGAAGATGCAAAGAGACATATTAACGTAGACGCGGACTATACCGCCGACGACGGCTACATCGCAGACCTCATCGAGGTAAGCGAACAAGCCGTACAGACGCACATAGACCGCCCTATCGACGAGATTGTGAGCGACGGCAATCTACCCGCTCCCCTACTCCACGCCGTGCGGTTTTTGGTCGGTCAACTCTACGCCAACCGCGAGCCCGCATCGTTTGTGGCAGCCTACGCAGTCCCCTACACCTACGACTACTTAATCTCCCTCTATAAACGCTATACCATACAATGAGAGCCGGACTACTCAAAGAGCCTATCGTTGCACTTAAGCCCGTGACCGAACAGACCGCCCTACGCTCTGTACGCACGTCATGGGTTGAAGCATTCCGCACGAAGGCTCGAGTCCAAAACCCCGGCTCGGCTATGCAGCTGGCGAATATGGAGGAATTTTACGCAGTCCGCGCGATTTTCACCGTGCGCCTCTATCATCAATTTACTCCGACAATGCGCATACGCTGGAAAGGTCAGGATTACCGCATCCTCGGTATTGCTCCCGACGATAATCAGCAGCAGCAAGTCATAACAACTGAGTTGGTAAATGAGTAAGGTTATAGACATCGTAGGCACACAGCAGCTACGCGACATGATAGCAGCCGTCTCCGATCAGCAGCTCGGGCGAATCATCAATAAGTCGATTTATCCCGCTGCTGCTATTCTCAAAGCCGAGACCGCAGCGAATCTCGCACGGCTACCCAACGGCGAGAGCTTTCTGCGACTCAACCCGCGCAAACCACATTGGGGCGTAGCGGCTGACGGCATCCGCATCGGCAAGACCGACGGCTACTACGGCTACCAAGTCAACATCATGGGCGACCCCCGCCTATGGTGGTCAGAGGAAGGTACAGTCAGCCGCAACGTCAAGAACGGCGCGGCAAGAGGTGCAGCACCGGAGCAGCCGTTTTTCAATCCCGCGTATCGCGCCAATCAGAGCAGGCTCGAAAGGGTTATCCAAGAATGCTTTGAGAAAAACATCAAAGAGGCATGGGAAAAGGGACACTAAACACACTTGAAATCGGTCGCGCTCTGGGGCAATTGCTCCAAGAGATAGACTTGCAGCCATTTCGCGCCGAAGAGGGCACGCGCGCGCCATTTGCAACATACACCCTCACAGGACTGCGGGCAGCAACGTCGAAAGACCGCTACAACTACCGCGAAGTCGCTACGGTCGAAATCACTACCGTAGCCGACGACTACGAAACCGCCGTAGAGTTCACGCAATTTATCCGCGACCGCCTCGAAGGGTTTGAGGGCGAGATAGACGGCATCGACATCGGCGACATCACACTCACAGCCGCGCGGGCGTCATCCCCGACGGTCGAAACATTTATCCATACGTTAACTTATTCTATCACAATATTATGAACAAAACTATTAAAGGCGGCGACATCATGCTCTTCCTCGGCGGAAAATCCATTGCCGTGGCTACCTCGCACTCTCTGTCGCTGAGCCTCGAGCTCAAAGACACATCGAGCAAAGATAACGCCGGCGGCTGGGCAACTCAGGAAGCCGGCACTCTGTCATGGACGGCATCCTCGGAAAACATCTGCTCTACCGGTGACGCCGGTCTAACCTACGACGACCTCGTAGACCTCATGATTAAGCGCGAGCCGGTCGAACTGGTTATGGGGAGCAAAAACGAATCCGCAACCGAAGTCCCCGACGGAGGGTGGACACCCGGTACGGGCGGACGCAAAGGCATGGCGTACATCAACTCGGTCGAGCAGAACGCCCCCAACGGCGACAACGCTACCTTCTCGGTATCGTTCACCGGCACCGGCGCGCTCGAAAAGATTACCGCCGCGTAACTACGAATTTTGCAATAATCCACGATAGCCGCCGCCCCGACAAAAGGCGGTGGCTATTTCATTAAATATCAACATGAAAACGATAACGATAAACGGAAAAGAATACGCTCTCTCGGGTCAGCTCCGCGCGCTGGTGATTTGGGAAGCAATCGCCAAGAAACCCTTCCGCCTTGAATTTGTAGCCGACACGCTGCTGTTCTACTACTGTATGCTGATAGCGGGAGCAGACGCCAAAGGCGAAGAATTGTCGCTTACCTACGATGAGTTTTTGGACGCCTACGAAGACCCCGCCGTAGCTATGCAGTTTGCCCGCGCGCTGGCAGACACACAAAAAATGCAGCAGATATTCGGTAAGGGTGACGATAAAAAAAAAGCGTCAACGCCTCGGAAGTCTACGCAATCCTGACGCTCACGCTCGGACTCCCGCCCGCCTACGTGCTCGACGAAATGCGTCCCTACGAGATTAACTCACTCTTGCAGCACGCCGACCGTCGGGAGCGTGGCGAGTGGGAGCGGGCGCGGCTGATAGCCTACACCGTAGCGCAGTCGCAGTCTACGAAGAAGCTGACACCGCGTGAGCTTATCCCGCTACCGTGGGATGACGAAAAGCAGCAAGCCGACACACAGATGACCAACGAAGATTTAACCCGCCTGACTCAAAAGGCACAAAAGACATTATGTTTGCACCCGAGAATCGACGCATCCTCGGGTGCGACCT
>CAYNSG010000086.1:0-9403 GCA_964399885.1 uncultured Bacteroides sp. | reverse complement strand
CTTAACACAATTAATATTGACAGAATTTTTGGCGGTGTTAATTTTGCAATGTCAACGATGAGCAACGAAGCTCAGAGGCGACAAAAAACTCTAACATCACAAACCTTCTAACACATACGATCATGGCTTCAACTAATTTCCAATCACGTCTCATGGGCCTTCAGGCAAACATGCTCAACTTTGCTTATATGCTGACAAGCAACCGCGACGATGCGTATGATCTCGTTCAGGACGCAACGCTCAAAGCCCTCGACAACGCCGATAAGTATGTAGAGAACAGAAACTTCAAGGGATGGGTGTTCACCATCATGCGCAACATTTTCATCAACAACTACCGCCGCGTGATGCGTTCAGCAACCGTCATCGACCAGACTGAGGACCTCTATCACCTCAACCTCTCGCAGGACTCCGGTCTGGAATCGCCCGAAGGAAGCTATGCCGCTCAGGAGATAACCGACGCCATCGCCGAATTCCCCGAGAAATATCGCGTGCCGTTCTCGCTCCACGTAGCAGGCTACAAATATAACGAAATTGCTGAAAAGATGAACTTACCGCTCGGCACCGTGAAGAGCCGCATCTTCTTCGCCCGCCAGCAGCTCCAGGAGCGCTTCGCCGACTACCGTTAAGTTCTCGACCAAGCTGCCTTCTCTCTTCGAACCGCATAAACACACACACGTTCACTATTACAAGTCACTGTTTCTACTATATCCTGTTATATACTTGCTGTTAATTTTTACTGTTAATTTCATTCACTGTTTCTACGATTACGAATTAAATATTGTAAGCAACCTTGTCTTAACCTTAGCTTTTGCGGGAAGTGTCCCGCAAGCCCGATGGCTGCGGGACACGCCATTTTCAGCCGCTTCAAACCGATAGGGTGTTCGGCAAGTTGAAATTAACGTTGCTCAAAACGCTCCAAAGTTGGTTTTCTTTTTGATAATCAACGCATTGCGCAATTTCGGAATTTTGGCGATTTTTGCGCACCAACGAAGGAAATTGGAGGGTATTGACAAAAAGCGAGGATTTTTGTAATTTTGCCGCTTATGAATAGATTTTCATTTAGTTCTGAAAACATCGAAATGCCCGAGCTTGATTTTGAACGCGTCAGCGACTGGATTACTCGGGTTGCCGAACGCCACGGAAAAGTTGTCGGACCGATTTCGTATATCTTCTGCGACGACGAGACAATCTTGCGCGTAAACCACGAATTTCTCAACCACGACTATTTCACGGACATCATCACCTTCGACTACTCGCGACGCAACATGATTTCCGGCGACATATACATCTCGCTCGACACCGTCAGGAGCAATGCCGAGAAACTCGGACAGACGTATGACCGCGAGCTGCTCCGCGTCGTGATCCACGGCGTGCTGCACCTCTGCGGCATCAACGACAAAGGCCCGGGCGAGAGAGAGATAATGGAACAAAACGAAGACGAATCACTCAAGATGTATGAGATTTGACTACCACGTCATAGTAATAGGTGCCGGACATGCCGGTTGCGAGGCCGCTGCAGCTGCAGCCCGAATGGGCTCTCACACGCTGTTGATAACCCTCGACATGAACAAGATTGCGCAGATGAGCTGCAATCCGGCAGTCGGAGGCATCGCCAAGGGGCAGATTGTACGCGAAATCGACGCCTTGGGCGGCATGATGGGCATTATCACCGACCGCACGTCGATACAATTCAGGATGCTCAACCAGTCGAAAGGCCCGGCAATGTGGAGTCCGCGTGCTCAGGCCGACCGCATGAAATTCAGCCTCCTCTGGCGCCACACGCTGGAGAATATTGACCGATTAGATATCTGGCAGGACGACGCCACGGAGCTCATCGTCGACGATGACCACCGCGTCACCGGCGTCAAGACCGCCATCGGCGTTACGTTCAACTGCCGGACAGCAATTCTGACAGCCGGAACTTTCTTGAATGGCAAGATGCACGTGGGGCGTCATCAATGGCTCGGCGGTCGCATCTCCGAGCCGGCATCGACGTCGCTGACATCGCAACTCGTAGAGCTCGGCTTCGCCACCGACCGAATGAAAACCGGTACGCCGGTAAGAATCGATGGTCGTTCGATCCACTGGGAACTCACGAAAGAGCAGCTTGGCGACTCGCCGGAGCATAAGTTTTCTTATCTGCCATCGGTTAAGCGCGAGCTGCAGCAGCTGCCGTGCCACATCGTTTACACCAACACGGCGACCCACGAGGTGCTTCGCCAAGGGCTGCCCGACTCGCCGCTTTATAATGGCCAGATAAAGAGTATCGGGCCGCGATATTGCCCCAGCATCGAGACAAAAATCGTCACGTTTGCCGACAAGAACGAGCATCAGCTATTCATCGAGCCTGAGGGCGTCGACACCAACGAATGCTACCTCAACGGGTTCAGTTCGTCGCTGCCGCTTGACATCCAGTTGCGCGCCTTGGCAACGATTCCCGCCCTCGCCGACGCTCAGATTTATCGCCCCGGCTACGCTATAGAATATGACTTTTTCGACCCCCGCCAGCTCTATCACACCCTCGAAACTAAACTCATCGGCGGACTATACATGGCCGGGCAGGTCAACGGTACGACGGGCTATGAAGAGGCAGCCGGCCAGGGACTCGTGGCGGGCATCAACGCCCACCTGAAATGCGCCGGAAAAGAGCCGTTCATCTTGGCTCGCGACGAAGCTTATATCGGCGTGCTGATCGACGACCTGGTTACAAAAGGCGTCGACGAGCCGTATCGTATGTTCACGTCGCGCGCCGAATACCGCATCCTTCTGCGCCAGGACGACGCCGACATGCGACTGACGCCCAGAGGCCATGAAATAGGGCTTGCCGACGACGAGCGCTACGAGCTTATGGCGTCAAAACGCCGCCAGCGCGACAGACTGATAGAGTTCCTCAGCAACCACAGCATCACGCCCGCTGAGATCAACGACTTCCTCACCGGCGAAATCAACGACTCACCGCTGCGCCAGGGCGTGAAGATTATCGACATCGTGGTGCGCCCGACAGTCACCATCAGCCGACTTGCCGACTTCTACGCCCCCTTGCGTGAATTTATCGACGAGCATATCGAGACCGAGCGCCGAGGCGAGATAATCGAGGCGACGGAGATTTTGGTGAAGTATCGCGGCTATATTGAGCGAGAGCGCAACGTTGCCGACAAGATTCAGCGCCTCGACAGCGTGAAGATCCGCGGCAAACTCGACTACTCTAAAATCAACTCAATCTCCACCGAAGCGCGCCAAAAGCTCACACGCATCGACCCCGCGACGGTCGGTCAGGCATCGCGCATACCGGGCATCTCGCCCAACGATATCAACGTGCTACTCCTGTTGCTCGGGCGTTAATGTTTCACGTGGAACAAACCAAAACAAACCAGCTACAACAAATTAACAGCAATACATCATGGAATACGTAAAATCTAAAATCCGCGACGTCTACGACTTCCCGAAGAAGGGAGTCGTGTTCAAGGACCTCACAACGGTTTTCAAAGACCCCCAATCACTCCACATCATCGGGTGGAACTTGGCACAGATTTATCGCGACAAAGGCGTGACGAAAGTGGTAGGTATCGAATCGCGCGGCTTCGTTTTCGGGTCAATCCTCGCCTTCGAACTCGGCGCAGGATTCGTCCCCGCACGCAAGCCCGGCAAACTTCCCGCCGACACCGTCAGTGCATCGTTTGAGAAAGAGTATGGCACAGACAGTATCGAAATGCATCGCGACGCAATCACGCCCGACGATATCGTTGTTATCCACGACGACGTACTCGCCACCGGCGGAACAATGGCAGCAGCCTACAAGCTCGTGAAGAGCATGAACCCAAAAAAAATCTACGTCAACTTCATCATTGAACTTGAAGCCCTTGGCGGACGTTCAGTACTCAAGGAGGCAGAAGTAACATCGCTGCTCAAATACTAACCGCAGGCCTCACGCGTTATAGATATAGCCTCAGATATAAAATCATCTAGCGCAATAATTCGGAGGCAAGGAAACTAACAAATGCCCAAGCACAGGAAATCAACGGAACTTGAAGAGAAGATCTCGATACTCCCGACAACGCCGGGAGTGTACATGTATTTCGACTCCGACGGTAAGGTAATTTATGTCGGCAAAGCGAAGAATCTGAAGAGGCGAGTATCATCATACTTCAACCGCACACACGATTCGTTGCGGACAAATCTCCTCGTCCGCGCCATAGCCGATATGAAATATATCGTCGTGCCTACTGAGCAGGATGCTCTGAATCTCGAAAATTCGATGATTAAGGAGTACCAGCCGCGATATAATGTGCTGCTAAAGGACGACAAATCCTACCCCTGGATTGTCGTTACAAAAGAGCCGTTCCCGAGGGTTTTCATGACGCGCAAGAAAGAGCTGAACGGGTCGAAATACTACGGACCGTATACCGACGCCGGGGCAGCTCGTGCCGTGCTATCACTGATTCATGAGCTCTATCCCTTGCGTTCCTGCCGACATTTCCTGACGCCCGAAGGCATCGACTCCAAGAAATGGAAAATCTGCCTCGACTATCATATCAAGAAATGCAAAGGCCCGTGCGAAGGGAAGATTTCGCAGGAAGAGTACAATCAGTCAATCGAGCGCATAAAACAGATTCTTCGAGGCGACATCAACGAACTTCTCGACTATCTAAAGGCAGAGATGAACCGCCTGGCCTCGGAGCTGAAATTCGAGGAAGCGCAAGTGGTGAAAGAACGTTACGATCTGGTTGAACGCTACAACGCCAAGACCACGATAGTTAGCCAGACGGTTGGCGATGTCGACGTGTTTGGCGTAGACGACGACGGCAACGACGTATTCATAAACTATATGCATGTGCGCCGCGGAGCGGTAGTGAAGAGCATCACCCTCGAATATAAGCGTAGCCTCGACGAGAGTATTCCCCAGCTGCTATCCTACGCAATCAACGAGATTGCCGGAACGCTTGAGGTAGAATTCGGCGAGATAATCCTTGCAGAGAGACCCGACGTGGAGCTCCCCGGAGTCACCTACACAATTCCCCAGCGCGGCGACAAAGCCAAGCTGCTCGAAGTGTCGCAGCGCAATGCGCGTCAGCACAAAATCGACATGCTGAAGCACATGGAGAAGCACAACCCCGAGGAGCGAACCGACCGATTGCTGAAACGAATGCAAGTCGATTTCCACCTAACGGAACTGCCCCACCATATCGAGTGTTTCGACAACTCCAACATTCAAGGCACGAATCCGGTCGCATCGTGCGTGGTATTCAAGGACGGCAAACCGTCGAAGAAAGACTACCGCCACTTTAATATCAAAACCGTGGAAGGACCCGACGACTTCGCTTCGATGAAAGAGGTGTTGACGCGCCGCTACACTCGCCTAATGAACGAGGGCGAAGAGCTGCCGCAATTGGTCGTTGTCGATGGCGGCAAGGGACAGCTGAGTGCTGCAGTCGAGGCATTCGACGCAATGGGCATTCGCGGAAAAGTCGCAGTTGTCGGCATCGCAAAACGCCTTGAAGAAATCTACTTCCCGGGCGACAGTGTGCCGCTATACATCGACAAAAACTCCGAATCGCTGCGCGTAGTCCAGCATCTGCGCGATGAGGCCCACCGATTCGGAATCACACACCATCGCAATCAGCGTAGCAAAGGTCAAACAGTATCCGCCCTCGATTCAATTCAAGGAGTCGGACCAAAGACCAGAGAACTGTTGCTCAGTAAATTCCGCAGCTTCAAGCGAATAAAAGAAGCCGATATGGACGAGCTGGCTGCCGTTGTGGGTCCGGCAAAAGCATCGCTTGTATACAACGCTACACATTGATACTCAACAAAATAAACCAACAATTATCACCCAATGAACCGTAAATTAGTTTTCGCCACAAATAATGCCCACAAACTCAAAGAGATACGCGAAATTATCGGCGACAAATGGGAAATCCTGTCGCTCGCAGAGATAGGTTGCGACGTTGACATCCCCGAAACCGCCGACACGATTGAGGGGAACGCCAAGCAGAAAGCACGGTTCATCAAAGAGAACTTCGGCTACGACAGCTTTGCCGACGATACGGGCCTGATGGTCGACGCCCTCGATGGCGCTCCCGGCGTGTATTCCGCACGCTACGCCGGTCCTGCCCACGACTCAGAAGCCAATATGGCATTGCTCCTCAAAAACCTCGAAAGCGTGCAGAATCGCGACGCACGGTTCGTCACAGTAATCTGCCTGATATTAGACGGCAAAGAACACTGCTTTACCGGCACTGTTGAGGGAACATTAACCCGCGAGCGCCACGGCGAAGGAGGGTTTGGCTACGACCCGATATTCAAGCCAAACGAAAGCGACAGCACATTCGCCGAAATGTCGTCGGACGAGAAAAACCGCATCAGCCACCGCGGCCGAGCCACCGCAAAACTCCTCGAATACCTTTCCGGAAAATGAAACAACTCACTCTCCTTCTATCCGCACTTATCGTTGCGATTGTTGCCATTCACGCCGAGATTGCACCCGGCAGCTGGCGCACGATTCCATCGTTCACGGAGCCGGCTCAGAACATAGTCATTGCCGGCAAACGAATCTATTTTGCAACCGGAGGCTCACTCTTCTGCTACGACACCGAGGAGGAAACGACCTCAGCCTTGACGCGCGACACAGGGCTCGCGGGCACGAAGCTGACAACAATCACCGAACTGTCCGACGGCAAAAGCGTGGCTGTCGGCTACGAGGACGGCGACATTGATATCATAAACAGCGACGGCGAGATTGTCAACCTTACCGACATCCGCGACGCCGCACTCGACGAAAAATCAATCAACGCCATCGCGCAAGCCGGCAAACAACTCGTAGCCGCTACCGACTTCGGGCTCGTCATTTTAGACATCGAAAACCATAGCGTTGTAAGCTACGGAATCTACGGTGTGCCATTCACCGCCGCAGCAATTGTCGAAAACGACCTATTCACATCCGACGGCAAGCAATTGTATCGAATAACGCTCGCCACTCCCCTCCCCCACCGCCTCACAGACATATCGCCAATTGCCGCCGATATCGCCGCCACGGAAATCGCTCCGGTCGGCAACAATTGCCTGCTAATAAAATTTGCCGACAGTTTCGCGCTCTTCTCAACAGCCAACAACGAGCTTCGACGGATAGCCAAAATTGACGCAACAAAGTCGACATTCTCGCGCGGCAACTCCGATGAGATAAAGGCCGACGAGATATTCGTGGCAACCGGCAGCCGAATCTTCTGCGTAACATCCGGAGGAACCCAGCAGCTTGCAACGCTCCCGACCGAAGCAAAGAATAATCTCGTAGCCACCACCGATGGCACGACGATTTGGGCGCTCGACAAAAACGGCATCACTGAGCTCAAAAAGGAGGGTTCGGATTGGACCACCATTTTGCCCCGCTTCAAGCCCGAGACAGTCGCTGTAGCAGAAGTGGGTGTGATTATTCCCGGCGCCGACGAGCAGCTCTACTTCTCAGCCTACGGACCTACCAACTATCGCAACGGAGGCGGCAGCACCGATGCTCTCGATATGCTCCAGGCTACTTCAGTACTGACTGCCGACGGCTGGAAAGACGTAACCGCCGCCACTCCCCCGCTCTCACCCACACGCCTTGCCGAAGACCCCGCGGACAATTCGACATATCTTGTCGGCACCGGTCGCGACGGACTGAAAATCGTCAACGACGGCGAAATCGTAGGCTGGTATGGCGCCCACAACGCCCCGATGGACAATAGCTGGGGCTCGCGAGTCTACGAAGTTAGCTTCGACGCCGAGGGCAACATGTGGGTCGGAGCGCGCGGAATCACCAAGGACCGCAGCATAATGATACTCCCCTCCGACCGACGCGCCAAGGGAGCGGAAAATGTTACGTCAGCCGACTGGGTTGTCCCGGCAATCGATTCCTACGAGTTCAGCAAAGATATCCGCATTTTCCACTGCGCCGACCGCCGCACGACGATAATATTCGACGCCGGCACGGAACATATCATGGTCGCTTACGACAACAACGCCACGCCCGCCAACTTCGCCGACGACCGCTGGCGAGTGTTCGACTCGTTCACCGACCAGGACGGCTTGCGATTCAAACCCCTGCGACTGACATCAATCGCCGAAGATAAAGACGGCTCGCTCTGGATTGGCACTGCATCGGGCGTCGTAGAAATAGCCAACCCCGCTGAAGCCTTGGAGCCGAACTTCACTGTGCGCCGACTGAAAATCGACCATGCCGACAGCACCGGACTCGCCGACTATCTCGCCGAAACCGACAACATCTACGACATCGCAATCGACGGCGCCCGCCGCAAATGGATAGCCACAGAGCAATCGGGAATCTACGTGGTTTCACCCGACGGCAAAGAGATTGTTCGCCAATTCACGATGACCAACTCCCCTCTCCCGGCTGACCGCGTCAACGCCATCTACTGCTCGCCGACATCGCGAAGCGTCTACGTCGCCACGCCCGCCGGACTACTGGAATACGGCAACGACGCATCGCCCTCGGTCGAAACGATGGACGAACTGAAAGTTTATCCCAACCCCTACCGCCCCGCCAACCACGGCTCTTTGACAATCGAAGGCCTGACCGACGGCGCTTTGGTCAAGATCGCCACCGCCTCGGGAGCTGTAGTCAAACAGCTACGCGCTGAAGGCGGCACGGCCGTCTGGGACGGGCGCACCGACAGCGGCGCAGAAGCCTCGTCGGGAGTCTACTTCATCCTCGCGTCGCCGCCCACGGGCAGCGATGCCGCATCGGCAACCGGAAAATTCGTAATAGTTAAATAGAGGCTCGCAGGGCGCGTCAAAGATCGAAACGGCTGGGACGGTCGGTATTGCCGGCAAGACGGCGACAGAACGCGTTTATTTGGCGATAAACAGCCATCAGGCGCAGCCAGAGCGGAGAGGGCGTGGAGATAACGTCGGCAGCCATCGTGTCGGTCATAGCAATCTCTTCAATTTGAGTGCCGAACTGCTCGGGATAGATTACAATAAGGTTGTTGCGCGAGAAATAGCGCTGCAAGAACGCCGGGAGCGAATCGAGGTTTGCGTTGTGGCTGACAGAGGCGCGGCGAGCAGTGATGACCACGAAAAGATCATCGTCCTGAATCTTGTTGGCCAAAAGAATGAAGTCGTCCCACTGCTCAAATTTGCGGAACTCATAGCGCATATCGTAACGCCGCGCGCGGAAGAGCGCCGTCAGAGCCTTGCGCGTTGAATCGTAGCAGCAGATAATCAGTCGGCAACCAAGCTGCGAGGCGAGGTTGGCAATCGACGTGGTCCACTCAATAAAACCGGTTTCGAACTGCGCATCTTCGGGCACGGCAACGACGATGCGCCCGACGGTGTTGAGCGGAATGAAGCAACGCGTGATGACGACCATCTTGTTCGTTGCGCGCAGCAGATTCGTCAGCTTGTCGCCAAA
>CAYNSG010000085.1:7842-9436 GCA_964399885.1 uncultured Bacteroides sp. | reverse complement strand
TAAATTTATAAGTTGTAACCACAAGGCGTCTCGCCGAGGCTTGCATTGGAGGGGTATAGTGCGCCCCGGGCGACGCTAGCTCAATCCTATTCCAGCCGGTAAAGCCGGGAAGGTAAGAAAACCTTCCCCTCCTTATTTGGGTGGACATCCAACGTAATCCGGCGGGGGATTACTCGTCGATGGAGTAGTTGAGGAAGTCGACGAGGGGGGAGAGGATGTGGAAGAGGCGGGCGGCGCTGAGATGCCAGTCGGGGTCGGCGAAGAATTGTTCGTCGCAGGCGTGGTAGCGGCCGTACTCTTTGAGGCGCAGCAGCTCGGCGTAGGGATGGTTGCGATCCCAGCCTTTGGGGATGGTTTTCAGCCGCTCGCCGGTCCAGTCGGAGAAGTTTTCGTTGAGCTCGGGATTGGCTGTTATCTCGGTGAACTCCTCGATATTATCAACTATGGCGTGGCGCAGCTTGGCCAACACGGGCGACGACGGGCACCATATTCCGCCATACAGCCCTGAATCGTCGGCGTTTAAGCCCAGCTGGATATAGTAGCCGGCATGCTCGCTCTTTTTGTCGTAGGGACCGACAGCTGCCGAGAAAAACGTTTTGAAGGGCGTTTTGTCGGGCGAGAAGCGGGTGTCGCGATAGATGCGATATGAGGCAGACTTACCTGTCTGTCCCGCAATCTGCGGGCACCAGACAGACATAGCTGCTATCATACGGTCGAGGTCGTCGTACCAGAGTTGCCGCAGTCGGTCGTACTCCTCACGATGTTCGGCAAACCATTGGCGGTTGTTGTGGCGCGAGAGTTGACGCAGAAAGCGGTAGAGGTCGGCAGTGTAGTTCTTCATTTAACTACTACGTTGACAATCTTTCGGGGAACAACGATAACCTTCACAATCGTCTTGACTTCGAGCCATTTGGCTGCGGCAGGATTCTCAAGGGCTGTTTTTTCTACGCCCTTGGCGTCCATGTCGGCGGGCACCTCGATGTTGAAGCGAGCTTTGCCGTTGAACGAAACGGCGTAGGTGACGCTATCCTCAACGAGCCACTTTTCATCGTGTTCGGGCCATTGGGCATCGCAGACGGTCGACTCATTGCCGAGCACATGCCAGAGCTCTTCGCTGACGTGGGGAGCGAAAGGAGCAAGAAGCACTACGAGCCGGGTCAACACCTGGCGGTTGTGGGATTTCATCTGCGAAAGCTCGTTGACGCATATCATGAACGCTGCTACCGACGTGTTGAACGAGAAATTCTCGATATCGGCCGTCACTTTCTTAATCAGCTTGTGGATCGACTTCATCTCGGCTTTAGTGGGCTCGCCGTCGGTGAGCAGCAGCTCGTCGCCGCGATAGAAGAGATTCCAGAGCTTGCGGATAAAGCGGTTGACGCCGTCGATGCCGTTGGTGTCCCACGGTTTGCTCTGCTCCAGCGGGCCGAGGAACATCTCGTAGAGGCGCAGAGTGTCGGCACCGTAGCGGTCGACAATGTCGTCAGGGTTAACGACATTGAACATCGATTTCGACATCTTCTCAACCGCCCAGCCGCAAACGTAGCGACCATCCTCGAGAATGAACTCAGCGTCGGCATATTCGGGGCGCCAG
>CAYNSG010000085.1:0-7742 GCA_964399885.1 uncultured Bacteroides sp. | reverse complement strand
ACGTTGCGCCAATATTTGTCGGCTTCCTCCGAGACGAGACGCTCGTTGTTGTGAGGATCCATGTAGCGGAGATAGTAGGCCGACGAGCCGGCAAAACCGGGCATCGTGCAGAGTTCGATAGGATAGCCTTCCTCCGTCTTCCAGTTCTTAGCGCGACCCAGCGGCGGTTCGCCGATTTCGGTCGGGAGGAACTTGTCGACTTCGGGCAGCAGAAGCGGCAGCTTGCTCTCGTCCATCATGTGGGGAATACCGTCGACGTAGTAGACCGGGAACGGCTCGCCCCAGTAGCGCTGACGGCTGAAGATGGCATCGCGAAGGCGATAGTTTACCTTCACTTTGCCTATACCTTTCTCGGAGATGAATTTCTTTGTGGCGGCTATGGCGTCCTTAACCTCCATTCCGTCGAGACAAAGCTCTTCGCCGCAGCTGTTGATCATTCGTCCGCTCTTGGCGTCGAAGCTCTGTTCGCTGACGTCGGCGCCCTCAATCAGCGGGATAATAGGCAGGTTGAATTTGCGGGCGAAAGCATAGTCGCGGCTGTCGTGGGCCGGAACTGCCATGATAGCTCCGGTTCCGTAGCCGGCAAGCACGTAGTCGCTTACCCAAACTGGAATCTTTTTGCCCGTGAGCGGGTTGATGGCGTAGGCACCGGTGAACACTCCGGTTACTTTCTTGTCGATCATGCGCTCGCGCTCCGTCTTGTGGCGGATGCTCTCCTTATACTCCTCGACTGCTGCGCGCTGCTCGGGAGTAGTGATCATATCGACATATTCGCTTTCGGGAGCAAGAACCATGAACGTTACGCCAAACACCGTGTCGGCACGTGTGGTGAATATTTCCAGCTCCACGTCGCTGTCGGCGATGGGGAAGCGCATCTCAGCGCCCTCCGAGCGGCCAATCCAGTTGCGCTGGGTTTCTTTGAGCGAGTCGGTCCAGTCGATAGTATCGAGTCCGTCGAGCAGACGCTGAGCGTAGGCCGAAACGCGCAGACACCATTGATACATCAACTTTTGTTCAACGGGGTAGCCGCCGCGAATCGAAACGCCTTCGCTCACCTCGTCGTTGGCCAACACCGTGCCGAGTTTCGGACACCAGTTGACCATCGTGTTGCCAAGATAGGCTATGCGATAGTTCATCAACACGTCGCTGCGCTGCTTTTCGTTCATAGCCTTCCACTCATCGGCCGTGAACGACATCTCTTCGCCGCAGGCTGCATGAACGCCCTCGGTTCCGTGAGCTTCGAAATGCTTCTCAAGGTCGGCTATCGGCATAGCCTTGTCGGCCTCCGTATCGTAGTAGGAGTTGAACATCTGTATGAATGCCCACTGTGTCCACTTATAATAATCGGGCGAGCAGGTGCGCACTTCGCGATCCCAGTCGTAGCAGAAACCAATTTTGTCGAGCTGCGAACGGTAGCGGTTGATGTTGTTGACGGTAGTAACCTCGGGATGCTGCCCGGTCTGGATTGCATACTGCTCGGCGGGGAGTCCGTAGGCATCGTAGCCCATCGGGTGAAGCACATTGAATCCGCGCAGACGTTTGTAGCGCGAGAAAATGTCGGAGGCAATGTAACCGAGGGGGTGACCGACGTGCAACCCTGCTCCCGAGGGGTAGGGGAACATGTCGAGCACATAGAATTTCGGGCGCTCGGGGTCGATTTCAGCGCGGTAGGTATGGTTATCTTTCCAATACTGCTGCCAGCGCTTCTCTATATCTTTGTGGTTATATTCCATATTAAATGTTATTCTCTATTATATATAAGGTGAATTTTTCACTTATTCAGTTTATGAGAGAGCCAGCATCCGCTCTATCGGGCGGCGGGCACGCTCTATTATTTCGGGGTCGACTTCGGTTTGCGGCTTGAGGTCGCGCAGGGCGTCGCGAAGCTTGGCGAGGGTGTTGAGCTTCATGAATGAGCATTCGTTGCAGCCACACGAGGAATCTTTCGGCGGAACGGCAATGAATATCTTTTCGGGACACTCTTTGCGCATTTGGTGGAGGATGCCGCTCTCAGTAGAGATGATAAACTCTTTGCTGTCGCTCTCCTTGGCATATTTAAGGAGCACGGCGGTTGAACCGACAACATCGGCCAGCACGCGCATCGGTCCGGGGCATTCGGGATGAACCAGCAGCGGGGCGCCTGGATACTCCTTTTTAAGCTCCAAAGCCTTCTCGACCGAGAAACGCTCATGAACGTGGCAAGCGCCGTCCCAGAGTACCATCTTCCGCCCGGTTTTCTCGTTGATATATTCGCCGAGATTTCTGTCGGGACCGAAAATTATTTTCTCATCCTTCGGCAGCGACTCCACAACCTTCATGGCGTTGCCCGAGGTGACTACGATATCTGTCAGAGCCTTGACGGCAGCCGTGGTGTTGACATAGCTGATCACGGTGTGACCCGGGTGAGCTTCGATAAATTTCGCGAAGCTGTCGGCGGGGCAGCTGTCGGCGAGCGAACATCCGGCAGTGTTGTCGGGTTCGAGCACAATCTTGTCGGGGCAGAGAATCTTGGTGGTTTCAGCCATGAAATGAACGCCGCAGACTGCAACAACCGGCTCGCTCAACGTCGCGGCAATTTTTGCCATCGCAAGCGAGTCGCCTATATAATCAGCAATATCCTGGATTTCGGAGGGCTGATAATAATGGGCAAGAATCACGGCATTGCGCTGTTTCTTCAAGGCCATGATCTCCTCAACGAGGTTCTGATTGGTTTCTGAGTTGTCGACAGACATCTCTTTTTATTTTAAGTTTGAAAATTTGAAAAAATTTAATCTCAAGAAAAAGAATAATGGATGTAAGTTCTATCAATAACTTTTCGGCCTTTTCCTTGCATTTTAGGGTTATTGATCAAAACTGATTGGTTATAAAACTTTATCAACATCCATCTTAGCTGCTAACCAATTGGTTACGTTGGTTATCAACATTCTGTTAATAATCTGCAAAGTTAATAACTTTAATTGGTTTTGAGGTTTAATAAACGGGCAAAATCGTGTTGATAGCTGTTGTAAAGCTTTATGTTAACTTTTTTTGTAGTCCGGCCGAACTGTATATACAATTGGTTGACGTCAGCCTCCAAATAAATTTGTTGATTTTCTATCATGAAGTTTTCAACGGTTATCAACACAGTTTTCAACATTGTTTATAAACCCTCCGATTATTCCTTTATTTTATTCCTTGATTCCGTAGGCGAGGTCGCCGGCATCGCCCAGACCGGGCACGATGTAGGAGTGAGCGTTTATCTCGTCGTCGATAGCTCCAAGCCAGAGCGTTGTGCGGTCGGCGGGAAATGTTTGTTCGATATAATCAACGGCGAGCTTCGAGGCTACTACCGAGGCAACGTGGATTCGTTCGGGCATACCCTTGGTCAGCAGTGCGCGGTAGCTGAGTTCCATCGACGCTCCGGTGGCGAGCATAGGGTCGGTAATGATAAGGGTTTTGCCTTCGAGGCGCGGCGATGCGAGATATTCGATGAAAACGTCGAAGTTCTCCTTTTCTTTATATTTGCGGTAGGCTGAGACGAAGGCGTTCTGAGCGCGGTCGAAAAACGACAGGAAGCCCTGATGGAAAGGAATGCCGGCGCGGAAAATAGTTGCCAGTACAACCTGCGACTCTATTTTGTGGCATTTGGCGATGCCGAGAGGGGTAGTGACGTCGACCGGTGCATAGTCGAGCGTGCGGCTAATTTCGTAGGCCATAATCTTGCCGATGCGCTCGAGGTTTGTGCGGAAACGTAGCGGGTCGGTCTGGGTGTCAACGTCGCGAAGTTCAGCCATATATTGGCTGACGAGCGAATTATTTTGGTCGAAATTTATTATTTGCATGGTAATATTAACGGTTATGTTATTTGAATGATAAACAATCAAGCGGCTTAAAAGTTAGACTTGAAGGGATTCAAGTCGGGTCGCAGGCGCATGGTTTTTTCAACGGCTTTTTCGTGGTGCCACTCGTCGATTTTAGCCTGGTGGCCCGAGAGGAGCACATCGGGAACACTCCAGCCGTTGTAGACTGCCGGGCGGCTATAGTCGGGCGGTGCGAGGAGTCCGTCCTGGAACGAGTCGGAGAGGGCGCTCTGCTCGTCGCCGATAGCTCCGGGAATGAGACGGACAATAGCATCGGTAATGATTACGGCCGGAATCTCTCCGCCGGTCAGAACATAGTCGCCAATGGAAATTTCGCGCGTTACGAGATAATCGCGAATGCGCTGGTCGACGCCCTTGTAGTGGCCGCATAGAATTATGATGTTGTTCAACATCGAGAGCGAGTTGGCCATAGGTTGGTCGAATTTCTCGCCGTCGGGCGATGTGTAGATAACCTCGTCGTAGTCGCGTTCGGCCTTCAGGGAGGTTATGGCGCGGTCGACAGGTTCAATCTGCATAACCATTCCGGCGCCTCCGCCAAAAGGATAGTCGTCGACTTTGCGGTGGCGGTTTGTAGTGTAGTCGCGCAGATTATGGATATTTATGTCGACAAGTCCCTTGTCGATTGCGCGTTTTATAATGGAGCATCCGAAAGGGCTTTCAAACATTTCGGGCAGCACGGTCAGTATGTCAATTCTCATTGCTCGTAGTTTTTGAGTGAAGCAGTCAGATTTTCAGTAATCATCGCACGAAGTTCGGCAGGCTCAACAACGGTTACTTTCGGCCCGTAGGAGAGGAGTTCCTGAACGAAATCGTAGGTAAGTTTCAGTTTATATGTAAAGATGGAGTAGTTGTCGTGGATTGTCTCGTTCTGCGAATGGTGGAGCGGCAGGGCGCGGAAATATTTTGCCTGGCGAGGTTCGACGCGAAGCACAACGTTGCGCGTCTTACCTTTCGACGACATGATTCCAAACGAGTCGTGGAAATACATCTCGGGGTCGAAATCGTCGGGGAGCTCAAACGAGCCGTCGGTCATCTCAACGGAGTCCATGCGGTCGAGCGCATAGGTTTTTATGGCGTTGTCGGCAACGTTTCGTCCGGTCATGTACCATCGCTGGCGGAATATCTTGATAAAATAAGGCTCTACGACTACGCCCATGCGAGGAATCGTGTGGGTATAAGCTGAATAGTTGAATCTCAGCGGGCGCGACTCGCGGATTGAATTGACAATAACCGAGAGAAATTTACGCGCCGAGGGCACATCCTCGACCATGATCCGGTTCGATATGTCGTTGACGTCGGTCAGGGCGTTGGTAATCGAGGCTGAGCTGAGCATCAGTTCGGTGACGCTCTCTTTATGCGCGTCGCCGCCGTCGTTGATGAAGTATTCAAACGTCGCCGGGTTGTAGTCGATATTGATTTTGAAAATATCGCTGATGGCGTTGCGGTAGTTGTAGAACGTGCGTCGCGGCAGCGTGTCACCATCCGAAACATTCGAGCGTCGCCAGAGTTCGTCGAGCGCCGTGCGGCTGATTGTGCCGTATTGGCGCAGGGTGTCGATAATCCAGATGTAACGGCTAAACAGATTGCGTGGCATATTCTTTGAACGATGTTAAGTGAAGCCCGGTCATGGTGATAAAGGCGTTGATTAGAAGCAATTCGAATTCGGTTTCGTAGCCCCATTGCGCGAACATAAAGCGCGTCAGGAGCCACGATAATATAGGCGCGGCGATGCATACAGCCGGCACCAGTCGGTCGCGGACGGCGCGCGCTGTCAGCAATCCGTAGGCAAACAGTCCGAGAATCGGGCCGTAGGTGTAGGAGGCGAGCGTGTAGACGGCGCTTATGGCGTCCTCGCTGCTCAGGCGGTAGAATACGATGATAAACAGCCCCATAGCGACGGCCATGAACAGATGGACGGTTTTGCGTATCCGCTCAACCCGGCGCTCGTCGCGGCGTTCGCGGCTCGAAAGAATGTCGACTGTGAACGATGTTGTCAGCGATGTCAGTGCCGAGCCGGCTGCTGAATAGGAGGCTGATATGAGCCCCACGATGAAAATTATCCCGACTGCCATTGGCATGGTTTCGTGGGCGGCAACGATGCCGAAAAGTTCGTCGGTTTTCTCAGGCATAGCAATTTCGGTTTGCTCTACGTAGATTACCAACAGTGTGCCGAGCACGAGAAACAGCGCGATGACAAAGAATTGCATCACGGAGCTGACTATCATGTTTTTTCGCGAGCTGACGGAGTCGCTGCATGCAAGGTGGCGTTGCATCATGTCCTGATCCAATCCGTTGGTTGCTATAGCCATGAATACTCCGGCAACAAACTGCTTCCAAAACCATTGGCCCGACATCGGGTCGGAGAAATGGAATATCTGCGAAGTTGAATGCCCGGCGACGGCCGAGGTCATCTCGCCGGCGGTAAGTCCGAGGTTGGCGGCCACGAACCAGATGCAGAGCACAACCGAACCTATCAGGCAGAAGCTCTTCAGCAGGTCGGTCCATATCAGTGCCTTGACGCCGCCACGAACAGTGTAGAGCCATATCAGCGCAACGGTTACCAACACGTTGAGCTCAAACGGAATGCCGAGCGGGCGGAAAACGAGCGTCTGAAGCACGGCGCAAACAACGAAAAACCTTACCGACGCTCCGGTAATCTTCGAGATGAAAAAAATCCACGCACCGCTGCGGTAGCTCCTGCGCCCGAAGCGCTGGTCGAGGTAGCCGTAGATCGAAACCAGTCCGCGGCGGTAGAAGAGCGGCACTAAAAAGACGGCGATGATGATGTAGCCGACGATAAATCCCAGCACCATCTGCAGGTAGGCATATCCTTTTGCGACAACCATTCCCGGCACGGAGATGAACGTCACGCCCGAAATGGCAGCCCCAATCATGGCGAACGCCACGACAGGCCAGGGCGTGCGGCGGTTGCCCGTGAAGAAAGTGTCGTTATCGCCGCCGCGCGAAGCGAGCGAAGAGATGCCAATCAGCAGCAGGAAATAGGCCGCGATGGTGATTATTACTATGGTTGGAGTCATTTATTTCCGCAATAATGATTAGTAGCTTCGGTAGTTACTGCCTTTTAGCAGCAGCTTCGAATATGCGCAGAGCTTCTTCGGCGCTGACCTCAATAGGCTTCCCTTCCGAGTCGGCAACAACTACCGTCTCGCCAAGCTTCGCTTTCCGCTCCAACATTGTTTTAGTAGAGCGCTTCATCGCTTCACTTAGTTTTGTGTATAAGTTGGTTATTTCTTGTTCCGACATTGTTCTTTGATTTTTATAAGTAAATTGGAGTCAATAACTTGGTTGGCAACTACAATTGGAGTTTGATTTATGCTATTATCATACAACGACCAAAGGTCGACTATGGGTGAAAATATTTCGAAAAGATTGGTTAGACCGAGCCAATAGCGACGATGAATAACATCCTTTGGAATATTGTGTCCGCCCGAAGCTACTCGCGACGCAACTCGCATTTCAGCCATCTCAGGCGAAGGAAGCCAAAAGAAAAGCAACGTTACAAGATATCCGGCTTCTTTAGCGCGGTCGACCAGCAATTTATATGACCGAGTTGCCAACGTTGTTTCGATTGCAAACGATTTTCGTTCACCGAGAAGAGTATCAATGCGTTTCAACATCAGTTTACCGGCTTCAATAGCCATCTCCTCAGGATGAAAAGGCGACAATCCTTTTGCTATTTCATCGGCATTGACAAATTCCTCGCAGTCCAACACCTCGGGAAGCACCGACATCGAAGCCGTTGTCTTTCCGGCGCCGTTACATCCGGCTATGATATATAGATTGGGCTGTTTCATTTTCCTATCATTATTAGGTAATCACAAAGTTATAAAATTTTTGGCAATTCTATCATGATATCATGAT
>CAYNSG010000084.1:0-9453 GCA_964399885.1 uncultured Bacteroides sp. | reverse complement strand
CGTCCCAGCGGCTATTTTTTTGGTCTCCGTACCTGCTATCGCGGACGGCTGTACGAGCGAAGCGAGACTCAGCAAGCGGCACCTAGGGACGGTCGCGAAGCTCCCTCGGCAGAACTCACAGACGGTGGGTTACTTTTTGCCTCGTTTTTCGTTGGCTTTGCGGACTTGCTCTGAGGCGTCGAGCATCATTGAGAAGAAGTCGGGCATATCGTTGAAGAAGGCATCCATCTCTTCTTCCATCTCTCGCTCCTCCTGGGCTTCGAAATCATCTTCGGTGAATTCTTCGCCGTTGTCGTCGGCATAATCTTCGTTGAACAGTTCTTCAGATGTCGGACCAATCTCTTCGGGGTCGAAGTCGTCTAACGTCAAGATGTAATTGAAACCGTCGTCGCCGAGGTGTTTGCGAAGCGTGGGGATATATTGTTTCTCACGGTGGGTGGGTCCTTCGATGAGCAGATGTTTTCCTTCGTGACCGAATGTGACGGGATAGCTCTCAACCTCTGCGTCGCGGGGTTCGAGCACGTATTGTGCGATTCCGAAGTCGGGATGTGGTTCGATGCCGCCTTTGCGTGCAAAGTCGATCGACCCCCAGATTATGCAGTGAGCCTCGTCGTAGGTTATCTCTTTTGCCGGACCTAAACCGAATTCAAGTTTTTTGAGATGTCCGTCGACCTCCTCTTCATAGAGGCTGTGGTTCCACATGGCATCTTTGACGCCAAGGCAGAATTTATCGATGAGGAAAGCCCCCATGATATACTTCCCTCCGGGGCGTTGACGCAGAACGACAACCTCAACCATCCCTTCATCGCCGGCTTTGCTATATAGGTAGCATTTGTGAATCGGACAGTTGCGCGCTTTTTCGCGCATATATCTGACGGGATTGATTGGCGGCATGTTCTGACCGCGCGAAGCTTTCTTCTTTTTCTTTTGTGCCATAGCTGATATTGTTTTCCGCAAAGATAGGGAATTATTCTGTTAATTCGGCGAGGAGGGCTGAAATTGTTGAGAAGCAGCGGTTGCGGTAGATGATTTCGTCGGGAGTGACTTGGATGGTGTCGGCAGGTAGGTCACCGGCGGGCAACGCGGTGGGGACAGGCTCGATGCCGTTGCGCAGCAGGGCTTTCTCGGTGAGCGAGCGGAGCACGGAAGGCTCGCCGGCAATCTCGATGCGGCGGTTGATGACGGCGCTCATGCGGAAAGCGCAGGCGGCGGGGTCGAACTCAACGCCGGCGCGACGGAAATAATGCTCGATGTTGCGGGTGTAGGCGAGGTCCTCGGGGATGCCTACGGTGAGCCCGCAGTCTTGGCGAATGAGCCAAAGCGAGTCGGCGATTTGCAGGGCAAGCTCGAGGTCGTGGGTAGAGAGGAAGATAATCTTGCGGTCGTCGTGGGCGAGTTTGTGGAGCAGGCGTATGATTTCAACCTTGCTGGGATAGTCGAGGAAGGCCGTAGGCTCGTCGAGGAAAATTACGGGTGTTTGCTGGGCGAGGGCTTTGGCAATCATTGTTTTCTGGCGCTCGCCGTCGCTGAGGGTTTGAATCATGCGCGAGCGGAGAGCGTCGATGCCGGTCAGGGCTATGGCCTGGTCGACGGCGCGGAGATCGTCGGCGTCCAGTCGCCCCCAGAATCCGGTGTAGGGTGCACGCCCCATGGCTACGAGCTGCTCAACAGTCATGTTGTTGATGCTGAGCCTTTCGGTGAGCACTACGCCGATGATTCGCGCAAGTTCGGCGGGGCTAATATCGGCGATTCGGCGGCCGTCGACGGCGATTTCGCCCGACAGCGGCGGCTGGAATCCGCAGAGTGTGCGAAGGAGTGTCGACTTTCCGGCGCCGTTGGGTCCGAGCAGGCATGTAAGCTCGCCGGAGCGGAGGGTGGCGTTGATGTCGGCAGTGACGGCAACGTTGCCCGAGCGGTTATGGTAGCCGGTGGTCAGCCGGGTCAGGGTGATGGTTGTCTCGGCGCGGTTCATTCTTGTTCGGTTTTGCGTTTTTTGAAAAGAACCCATAGCACGATGGGCGCGCCTATCAGCGCCGTCACGGAGTTGACGGGAAGCGCGCCCTCGAAGCCCGGGAGGCGGGCGATGAGGTTGCAGCCGAGAGCCAAGGCCGCGCCGGCGAGCAACGATGCGGGGAGCAACACGCCATGGTCGGACGTGCGGAATATTCCGCGGCAGAGATGTGGCACCGCCAGGCCGAGGAATACAATCGGTCCGCAATAGGCAGTGACGACCGCCACGAGGATTCCGGAGCAGCTGATGACGAGCAGGCGGGCGCGCTTGATGTCGAGCCCGAGGTTGCGGGCGTAGGCCGGCCCGAGAAGCAGCAGGTTGAGCGTCTTGATCAGCAGGAAGCTGAACGGCAACAGGCAGAGCATGACGACGACAAACACCGTGGTCTGGCCGCCCGAGACTCGCGAGAAGCTGCCGAGCCCCCAGATGACGTAGGCGCGGATATCTTCCTCGACGCTGAAAAATTTCAGCACGCCGATGATGGCCGTAGCGACGTAGCCAATCATTACGCCGATAATAAGCAGCGTCACGTTGCCTCTCACCTTGCCCGACATCCATGCTATCAGAGCCATGACGAGCAGCGCGCCGATGATGGCGGCGACGGTGACGGTGACTTCGCCGATGAATCCGAGGCGGCTGAGCGCAACGCCGCCGAATGTGCCAGAGAGCAGCACGACGAAACCTACGCCGAGACTGGCTCCGGAGCTAATGCCGAGAACCGACGGCCCGGCGAGCGGATTGCCGAATACGGTCTGCATCAGCAGTCCACTGACGGCGAGTCCGGCTCCCGCCATAATGGCTGTCAACGCTTGCGGCAATCGGGAGCGCATGACGATGTTACGCCAGATTTCAGAGCCGCCATCGCCGCCCGAAAGAATGTTGACAACCGCGCGCGAGGGGACGTCGACCGAGCCGAGCATCAGGTTGAGCACGAAGAACAGCAGGATGACGAGCCCTAAGGCTACCATTGCTATGGCGGTTGATTTGGGGGTGTTCATCGCAGCAGACTATAGTAGGTGGGCACGTGGTCGGGAAGCAACGAGGGGTGGAAGATAGCAATCAGGTCGGCCAGGACGCGGTCGGGCTCGACGGGCATGCTCTCGTAGAACGGCACTTGCTTCATGTTGCAATAGATTACGCCGTGGTCGCGCCACGCTTTGAAGTCGGTATAGCGGGCATCTTCGCTTCGGAGAGCGGAGTAGGAGTATTCGCCGTCGAAGCTGTTGACGATGCGCCAGTAGTCGGCGTCGGAGGCGTCGGCATAGACCTTCTCGTAGTCAATCGTGACGCCGCCGCTCTCATTGTTGTCGGCGAGGAAATAGTCGGCTCCGGCATCGCGGAAAAGCTGCGCGAGGAAGCTGCGGCCGCCGACGGCATACCAATGTCCGCCCTGCATCTGCCCGCTGAACACCTTCGGTCGCTCCCCGACGGCGGCGGCGAGTTGGCTCAGCGCGGTGTAGCGCGCTTCGATGCTGTCGAACGCTTCAGCGGCGCGAGCGGTTTCGCCTGTGAGCAGCCCTACGACCTTGATCCATTCGGCTTGTCCGAGGGGCGTCAGCTCCTTGTAGCCGAGGTGGGGAAGGAGGGGCACGTCGGTGTTGCGCAGGGCGTCGTAGCCTCCGCGCTTGAATGGCGAGATGAGGATGATGTCGGGGTTGATGACCATGACTACTTCGTTGTCGAAGTTGCCTTCGATGCCGATTTTGTGAGTGCGACCGTCGGCGAGGCGGCTGCGCATATCGGAGTTGAAGAGGTGGCGCGTGCTCGTGATGCCTTTCACCTTGTCGAGCAGCCCGAGGCGGATGAAATTGGAGAGTTGCAGCGAGGTCATGCAGACAACGCGCTCTACGGGCACTTCGACCGCCGTGTATCCCTCGGGGGCGGTCAGCGCCGAGCCTCGGGGAATCAGCGCGTAGTGGAACGTTTGATGTTCGCGGCCTTCGGGGTCGGAGATGTCGAGGAGCGTCACGCCCTCGGCGGTTTCTGCTACCGTGAATCCTTTTGCATGACGGGGCGCGGCGAGCGAGTCAGCAGCGGCGTTGCCGTTGATTGTCTCAGCGGCCGGCTGTTTCGCGCCGCTACCGCCGCAGGCAGCGAGCAGGCAAATCAGCGCGCCTGCGATTGGTATATGGAGTTTATTCATTCTCATGTTTTCTTCGTTTGATTGTAATAATTATGCAGATAATGAGGATGGCAACGATTCCGACGGCGATAAGGGTAGTCAGCGTCAGGTTGCGTCGGTTGTTGAGGGTTGTTTTTGTCAAAACTGTCGATTTATTCTCGCCGCCGGTTGTTTTATCGATATTGGCGAGATATTGCGAAGCTTTGTCGTCGGCGAGTTGGCCGGCAATGAATTTCTGTAGTTTACGATTGGCGCAAACAAATTCGGTGCAGGGAGCGCCATGCTCGGCAGTTAGCTTGGCATGAATTTCGGCGAGATTGGCGATTTGGTTGTCGCTCGGCTTCCAGTAGCCTTTACGAGCGCTTTCGAGCATCGTTGCGGTCATCTCTTGGAATGCCGCGGGATTCGTCCGGTTGAAGAAGTCATACAACCCGAGGTTGTTTTTGTCGGCAACATACATGTCGTAGAGTTCGTCGTAGACTCGCGGTGGCAGCGAAGATTGTCGCATCACCGACCAGCCGAAAATGTTGCGGAACGATTCGCCGAAGCTCTCGGCAGTTCCGGCATCGCCTTTCATGCGTTCCGCAACGACTGTCGGGTTCAGCAACGACGCGCGCAGTTCGACAGCGACGGCATCGTCGGTCGACTGCAGCCGCGGCAGGCGGGGGTTGCGATAGTCGGCCATAATTGCATCAGGCTCACGGTCGCTGAGGGTAGTGGCCGCGAGCGACAGGCCGCCGGTGAATTCATAGACATGGTCGAGCGAGACGGGTCCCCACGTGTTGCTCTGTCGCGGCTGGACAATCAGGTCGAGGTTGGTTATGGCGGTTTCAAGCAGCTCGGGTTCGGCTATGCCCCATCCGGCCTCATCGTCGTAGACCGCGCACATTTTGATGAGAAAAGCACGAGCTATGTCGGTCCTCTCCTCCCACTCTCCGGAGCGTTCGGTCAGTCCGAGCATTCCGGTTGAATAGCCGTTGTTGACCGGGCCGAAGATTCGTTTGGTCGACAATTGGCGTGCGCGAAGTGGCGACTCTCCTTTTTCGGCAAGGTTGCGCTCGATATCGATGGCTGCTTGGCGAACGTAGTTGGGGTAGATGTCGTCGGCGGCTTCGGCAGCGAGTCGCACAGCATCGCCAACCATTTTGAGTCGCGAAGCGGCAATGTCGCGCAACTGTCCGGAGACTTGGATGGTAACGTCGATACGCGGGCGCCCGAGTTCGGCCGACGGGATAAGGCGCAGGTCGACAGCACGTCCTCGCGAATCGCGCACGGGTTCGACGCCGAGCATCTGCAGGGCTTGGGCAATCGTGGTTCCGCGGCTGGTGATGAATTCTCCGGCCCAGAACGTGTAGTTTACTTTCCGCGGATATTCGTCGTGGCGACGATAATAGTCGGCAAGACTCGTCTCGGCAAGGCGTTGTCCGTTGAGCCATGCGTTGTCGTCCGGGGTGGCTTCAACATTAATCGAATAGAGATTGCGTCCGGTAGGCAGAACGTTGGGCAGCGCAATGGGGTCGCCGCCGGGGGTGGGATTGACGGCTACACCCGAGAGGGCTGCAACCATTGCGTCCAACTCGGCTCCGGCCGATTCGACGAGCAGCCGGCGATAGCGCATTATTTCTCGCATCTCGGGGCTCATTCCGACAGTGTCGGCTCTTGCGGAAATCGCTTTGAGGATTTCTGCACGTGCCGCCGGCAGATAATGATGGCTAATAAAGAGCTGATTGTTGAGCATGGAGTCGGTAATCAGTCCTTTATGAAAATCGTCGCGGGCATGGCTATAGGCGAGTTGGTCGGTCCCCATTGCCAACTGGGTTTCTGTCAGCTCCGCCTCGGTGTAAGGCCGGCCCATGACGTAGAAGCTTCCCGTCACCTTTTCTGCGGCAAGCTCCTCGATGTAGCTGTCGATTCGTTCGAGCTCGTCGACGTTCAGAATTGGCGACACAGAGTCGAGGCCAAGGTCGCCGATAAACCCTTCGGCGGCAAGGCGACGCTTGAGATCGACAGTGTTGGCGGCAGGAGAAGAGATTGCGCGATGAACCGCCTCAATCAGCGGCGACAGCTTGCTGCGCATACCGCTCTCGATGAAAGGCGGCGTAAGATATGTGACGGTTGCGGCTTGTGTGCGCCGCTTGGCGATAATGCCTTCACCGACGTTGGCTATGGTGTAGAAATAGAAATGCGGAATGGCGCCGGCGAGGGCTTCCGACCAGTCGGCAAACGATAGCGCGGCGTTGTTGCCCGGAAGAAACTCCAGATTGCCGTGGGTGCCGAAATGGATGAGCGCATCGGCTCCGAATTCGCGTTGGATATATAGATAGGGCGCGATGTAGCTGTGGGGAGGAGCTACTTTGGCACCGTGGACAATCTTAAACTCATCGTCGCCCAAAGCGGGGCGCGGTTGGGGGAGAATCAGGATGTTGCCAAACCGAAGTGCTGCAACGGCGATGCTGTCGCCTCGCGAAAGCTGGCGCCCGGGAGCCGGACCGTAGCGTTCAACAGTCTCTTGGTATTTCTCCGGCTGAAGAGTCTCGCTAACCATCTGCTCATATCTGTTCTTCGGAAACCACAGGGGGTTTCCTGAGTCCATAAACTGCTGCTGCGCTTCGGAGGCGTAGCTGCCCATAACCGCTCCTTGCTTTTCGATTAGATTGGCGAATTCTTTTTCGGTTGGCGGCAGATTGTCGACTATATAGCCTTCGGCTTTCAGCCGCTTGAGGAAAGCGTAGAGCGAAGGCACGACCTCCATTCCGGAGGCCACGAGTGCATCGTGACCGGGCATCTTGAAATAGACAATTGCTATGCGCTTATCGGCGTTAGGCTTGGTTCGTAATGATAGTGTACGCCGCAGACGCGCGATGAAGCGGTCGAGTTGTTGGGGCTCGAGAGTGTTGACAATGTAACCGTTCTCGTCGGGATTTTGCGTAGCGATACATGTCGGGGTTATCCCGCCGTCGATTTCAGGCACGGTTACGCGGGCGGTTAATGTGCCGGCCGTTAGCGGAATGTCGGGATTCATCCAATCGTCGTGGGTAAGAGTCAGCGGGAAGGGCATGAAGAGGGGTGTGCCTCGTTGATGCAGCCAATCGACGAGCGAATCGTCGGCGAGGCGTCCCATAGGCAGAAAGATGACGGCGTCGGGTTCCGACTCGCAAATCATTCTGTTGCGCTGTCGACCATGAGCCGAAATGGGATAGACGTTGTAGCCCTCGGCGCCGAGCCTTGAAATAAGAGAATCAACGTGCTGTCGATTTCCTTCGACGGGGAATGCCGTGCCGCAGATGAGCGCTATCGACGGGGCGCCGGTATGATATCGGGCAATTTGCCGAAGGTAGTTGCGATAGTCGGCTATGGATTCGAAATAATGTCCCGGCTCGATATGATAGTACATCGCCTCGGGAATCGTCACCGGCTGGCGTGCGGGAGCCGCAGAGTGGCCGGCAAGGGAGCGGAAATAGTCGAGCAGAGCTGCGTAGTTCTGTTGACAGGGGTAGCGGAGATATTCCGTCAAGGTGTCTGCTTGTGCCGGGGTTATGTTGGAGCCGCTGCCATCGTTGCTGTAGATGACGGTGCCCTTGGCAGCCGCATCGCGAAGTTGGGCGGTTTGCAGGCTGTCGAAGTAGATTCCGCGCGAATAAATCATCACCGCGTCGTAGTCGGCAAAAGCGCGGGCTTCGGTAGCGGAGACGGAGGTGACGGTAATCCGGCTGTCGTTGTTGTTTGCCACAATCTCCGCAGTTTGTGCAGGCAGCGCATTGACAACCAGCAGGCGGGTTGTTTTCCGGCATGAGCTTAGCGCCGTTACTAAAATCAAGGCTGCAAGAGCTGCAAATAATCGAGCCCCGGGGTTCATTCGGCTTCGGCTATTGCTTGACTTTTGATTTGGTTGGCGTCGACGACATCGCCGGCGATAGCTTGGCGAAGATGGTCGAGATATATTCGCTGTATGTCGGGGTTTTCGCCGAGTCCTTCGATGACAACGTCGACCTCGTAGCCGGCTTGTTCGAGCGCTCGGCGCCAGTCGGTGGCGATGTCGTTAGTGGCGTGATCGCCGGCAACAAACAGCAGCGGGACGAGCGTTACGCGGCGGGCATCGCCGAGCCGGGCGAGCATGGTGTCGAATGTCGGGTAGCCCTCGATGGTTGCAACGTGGATGTTCGGAAATCCGCCGGCGGCGAACATATAGTCGAGCTGCGAGTAGACGGCGTTGGCCCCCGAGGGCGACCCGTGGCCTACGAAAACGACATGGTTTTTCCCTTCGGCGCGGTCGGCGTAGCGACGAGCGAGGAGGTCGACGACGCGTTGCGAGTCGTCGGTGGTGGCTAACAGCGGCAGCCCGATTTGGATCTCTTGGAAGAAGGGCGTGAGTTGGGCAGCTTCGTCGCGCAGCGCCTGATATTCAACGCCGTCGAGGAGATATGTTGGCTGGATGAATACGCGGTCGTAGCCGTCGGCGGCGAGACGCAGCAGCGCTTCGCGAGGCGTTGGTTTTGTGATTCCGCGGGCGGCGAGACGGCGGCGCACAATGCGCGAGGAGTAAGCTTCGCGGGCGGTGAAGTGGGCGCTGAGCGAGTCGGCGGTCAAGCGGTTGATGGCGTCGATGGTTTTGATGCGAGTGTCGTCGTGGGTGGTTCCGAAATGAACCATCAGCAAGGCGTCTTTCGTCGGCCGGCTGTCGGCATTAGCGGCGCCGGGGATTGCCAGAGCCAGAGCGGCGGCAAGGGTGATTAGAATTTTCATGTCGTTTTATTTTCCCGAAAACTACAAAGTTATGACTGTAGTGCGGCAGGTATTCTGACTCGTCCCCTCTTCTCGGCAACCTTCCCGGCTTGCGCCAGTGGCAACGGCAAAATGCCGACCGATAGAGTGCCGCGAATCGCTTCACGGCGGGACTTACAGCAGCGGGTCTGTCCGGGCTTCTCACCCGATTCCCTGCGGCGAACATTTCGGCAGAACGCCTCATCGTCGCCGTCGCTAAGGAACCGCATTACGGCGCAAAGTTAGTTAGAATATTCAAGTTTCGCAAGTTCGCGGAAATCTACCGGCGGATGTTGCTGATGCCCCTCAATATATTCGCATGCCGGGAGCCATCTGAAGAAATAGAGGAACTTCTTGAGCGTACTTCCATTCCGGCGGACAACTAAACCCTTATCTAATTATGTCATGAAAGATGGTCCTGTTCCATCATATTTGTGGATTCGATTGTGAATAAACGCGCAGAAAACGAGTAAAAACGGGTTATGACTGCCCATCCTATACCTAAAATTTGGCGATTTTCGATGATAGGAATAAGGTGGGTTCTAAAAAATACATGAAT
>CAYNSG010000083.1:0-9509 GCA_964399885.1 uncultured Bacteroides sp. | reverse complement strand
AAAGAACAGTCACGTCACTCATCGCGGTCATGTCGATGAGGGTACTCTTTCTTTTTATTTTTACTTTTCCCATATTACGCTGTTTATTATATTATATAAGGTGTAATAGGGGATTAGTGAGTAGCGGCAAATGTCTGCACGATTGAGAAACCGATTTCGTCGATAGCGTATGTAAGGTTATCGATTTTGTTGGTGTAGAAGTTGTAGGAGATAACGGCGAATGCACCGGTAGCGATACCGAAGGCGGTGTTGATAAGAGCCTCAGAGATACCGGTCGAGAGCTCTGTCGAGTCAGGAGCACCGGACTGTGCGAGAGCCTGGAACGATTTGATCATACCGATTACAGTACCGAGAAGACCTACGAGAGTACCGAGGGTTGTCATAGTAGCGACGATGGGGAGATTCTGCTGGAGAGCGGGCATCTCGAGAGCGGTAGCCTCTTCAACCTCTTTCTGGAGGGTAGCGATTTTCTGCTCTTTGGAGAGAACGGTGTTCTGATCCATTTCCTGGTAGCGAACGAGGGCTGCAGCTACGACAGCAGCAACACTGCCTTTCTGGTTTTTGCAGAGAGCCTGAGCGCCTGCAATGTCGTTCTTAGCGAGGCAAGCCTTAACGCCGGCAACGAATTTGGTGATGTTGCCTTTACCTTTGGCGCTGCGGAGGGCGATCCAACGCTCTACAGAGAGAACGATAACGGTAAGGAGGAGGGTCTGAAGGACAGGCACGATAACGCCGCCTTTATAGACGGTTCCCCAGAGGTCGATGGGACGACCTTCCTCAAAGTGTGATTCGTGACCGAACCAGAAGATGAAGAGACACACGGCAACGATGAAGCAAGCGATGATCACCAAGAATGCGTTCTTGATGCCGCCTACGTTGCTGCCTTCTTTTTTGGCCTGAGCCTTGGGTGCCGTTGCCGGCTTGGTGGGCTTTTGAGCTTCCATAATTTAATAATTACTAGATTTAAGTTAGTTTAGGTTGGTTTTGTTTTGATTGATGTCGATGTCAGTAATGCTTGAGTTTCGTTGGTCGTTACCGCGAGGCGACAAATCGCCCGAGAGAGTTCACTCTAAAAAGCCCGTGGTTTGGCTTTCGTGGCATAAATCAAGGAGCTGCGCCGGGTCAAATCTCTATAAGCCCGAACACATTCGGTCAAACATTACCGCAAAAGTAATCGATTGTTTTCATCCTGCAAAATTTTTTTCGGTGATTTTTATCATTGAAGCACGGATTTTCCAAAAATTTACAAGGAAACGCCCCGCGAAACTCTTTTTTTTGATATAATTTATTAAATGTTGGAAATAATTCTTTACCTTTGCTCAGAAAACGCGCTCCGAGTCAGGAGCCGCGACTTCACGCCCTTAAAAGCAATATACCTGAAAAATGGAGATGAACATAAAACTTAAGCGTGGTCTCGACCTGAGTCTCGACGGAGCTCTGCCTGAGGATCCGCGAACCAATCACCCCAAAATCACTCGGGTAGCCGTCACCCCCGACGATTTCCCCGGACTTCAGCCACGGATGCTCGTCAAGGAGGGTCAGACTGTTGCCGCCGGCACGCCGCTGATCTGCTCGAAACACGACGAGGCCGTCTGTCTCTGCTCGCCCGCCGCCGGCACAGTTGAGAAAATTGAGCGCGGCGAGCGTCGCAAAATTCTCCGCGTCGTCGTGGCCCTCACCGATGCCGACACGCCCGCAGTGAAAATGACGGTCGACCCGACCGACGCCAAATCTATTAAAGACGCGCTTCTCGCGAGCGGACTCTGGGCAGCGATGCGCCAGCGCCCCTACAACATTGTACCCCGCACCGACGCCACGCCGCGCGACATCTTCGTCACCACCTTCGACTCCGCCCCCTTAGCCCCCTCGCTCGAGAGCTTTGCTCAAGGCAAGCAGGCTGAAATCGCCGCCGCTGTCGAAGCGCTGTCGAAGCTCACGCCCGGAAACGTCTACATCTCGACGCGCACCGCAACTACGCTGAGCATCCCTGCGCCGACAATCCACGTAACGGTCGAAGGCCCTCATCCCGCAGGCAACGCCGGCATCCAGGCCGCCAACATCGCTCCGGTTAATAAAGGCGAAACAATCTGGACGCTCGATCTCGAGACGCTCGTGCGCATCGGCCAGCTGATGACCACGGGGACTGTTGACCGCACGACTGTTGTGGCCATCACCGGCTCGGAAGTTATCACGCCCTGCTTGGCCATCTGCCCCGACGGTGCCGAAGTGGCACCGCTGCTGGAGGGTAACGTCAAGGACGACCACCATCACCACCGCATAATATCCGGCAATGTGCTGACGGGCTCAACCGTGGCCGCCAACGGCTATTTGCGCTTTCCCTACCGCCAGATTACGGTAATCCCCGAGGGCGACGACGTCGACGAGTTTATGGGCTGGGCATCGATGAAGCCGTCGAAGCTGAGCATCAGCCGCACATTCCCGCTGAGCGCCCTGCACAAACGTTTGCGCAAACGGTTTGCGCCCGACGCACGCCTGCTTGGCGGACGCCGCGCCATGATTATGTCGGGGCTCTACGACAAAGTGCTGCCGATGGACGTCCTGCCGGAGTATCTGCTGAAGGCTATCAACGCCCGCGACATCGACCGCATGGAACAGCTCGGCATCTACGAGGTTGCCCCCGAGGATTTCGCTCTCTGCGAATTTGTCGACCCCTCGAAGATTGAGATTCAGAAACTCGTGCGCGACGGGCTCGACTATCTGCGCAAAGAGCTTGAGTAACCCCCACACCGCTAAAAACAAGCAAAATGCTAAAGAAATATTTAGACCGCATAAAACCCCATTTCGAGGAGGGCGGGAAACTGCACGCGCTGCATTCGGTGTTCGACGGCTTCGAGACCTTTCTCTACACACCGTCGACAACATCGACCTCGGGCGTGCATATCCACGACAGCCTCGACTCGAAGCGCGTGATGATTACGGTCGTCATCGCGTTGCTCCCCTGCTTGCTGTTCGGCATGTACAACACCGGCTATCAGAACTATCTCGGCTCAGGCGCCTCGGAGTTCCCCTTCTGGAGCCTCATGGCCTACGGTTTCCTGGCCATACTGCCGAAACTGATTGTTACGTACGTTGTCGGGCTCGGCATCGAGTTCATCGTAGCTCAATGGCGCCACGAAGAGATTCAGGAAGGATTTCTCGTGACGGGCATCCTCATTCCCCTGATATGCCCGATTGAGACGCCCGTCTGGATGCTCGCCGTCGCCACGGCATTCTCCGTGATTTTCGTCAAGGAAGTTTTTGGCGGCACGGGCTACAACATCTTCAACGTGGCGCTCGTCACCCGCGCATTCCTCTTCTTCGCCTACCCGGCAAGCATGAGCGGCGACCGCGCATTCATCGCTGCCAAACCGATTTGCGGCCTGGGCGGAACCGTCAACTTTGCCGACGGCATCTCGGGGGCAACGCCACTGGGGCAGGTTGCCACCCACGCCGGCGGCAGCCTCGAGCTGACAAACATCGTGGGCGACCCGATCACTACCTGGGACGCATTCCTCGGACTGATTCCCGGCTCGTTTGGCGAGACGTCGACACTCTGCATACTCATCGGCGCCGCCATACTGCTCGCCTCGGGCATAGCCAACTGGCGCATCATGGTGTCGGTGTTTGCCGGCGGTATCGTGATGGGCTGGATTGCCAACGTGTTTGCCACGCCTACCTATCCAGGTTCGTTCCTCTCGCCGCTCGACCAGCTCGTCTACGGCGGCTTCGCCTTTGCAGCCGTGTTTATGGCCACTGACCCCGTTACGGCAGCCCGCACCGGACTCGGAAAATATATCTACGGATTCCTCGTGGGCGTCATCGCCATCCTTATCCGCATCTACAACAACGGTTATCCCGAGGGCGCAATGCTCGCCGTGCTGCTGATGAACGCTCTCGCACCGCTGATTGACTATTGCGTAGTTCAGACCAACATCAACCGCCGACTCCGCCGCACCGGAGCCGCCAAAACCACAGAGCAATGATCAACAAGCAAAGCAACACGTACACCATAATTTATATAGTGGTGCTCGCAGTGGTTGTCGGCGCGGTTCTCGCTTTCACGTCGCTGAAGCTCTCCGACCGCCAGCGCGAGAACGCCGAAATCGACAAAATGCGCCAGATTCTCGCCGCCGCCCATATCACTCCGTCGGCAGCCGACATCATGCAGGAGTTCAACTCGCGCATCGTTGAGCAGCTCGTAGTCAACGCCGAAGGGCAGAAAGTTGAGGGCGACGCATTCGACATCAACGTTGCCAACCAGTCGAAGCTCAGCGACGCCGACCGCAAGCTGCCGGTTTTCGTCTGCCGCACCGACGACGGCGATAAATATATCCTTCCCGCCTACGGAGCCGGCCTCTGGGGACCCATCTGGGGCTACATAGCCATCGATGCCGACGGCTCGACAATCTATGGCGCCTACTTTGCCCACCAGGGCGAGACTCCCGGACTTGGTGCCGAGATTGAGAAGCCCGCGTTCTCCGACCAGTTTATCGGCAAACAGATAATCAAAAACGGCAAGTTTATGCCCGTGACGGTTGTCAAAGCCGGACAGAAGCCGGTTGGCGACGAGGACTACGTTGACGGAGTCAGCGGCGGCACAATCACGTCGAAAGGCGTAGCAGCGATGCTCTCCAACTGCCTGACCCCCTATCGCACATATCTTGAAAACCTGACAAAGTAAACGACCAATGGCTGAAAAGACTGATAACAAAAGGGTGTTTCTGAACCCGCTGTCGAGCACCAACCCCGTGCTTGTGCAGATTCTCGGCATCTGCTCGGTGCTCGCCGTCACGGCGAAACTCGAGCCTGCCATAGTCATGGGCATCTCGGTAATCGCCGTACTGGCCTTCGCCAACGTGATTATCTCGCTCATCCGCAACACAATCCCGACCAACATTCGAATCATCGTTCAGCTCGTGGTCGTTGCCGGACTGGTTGTCATCGTCGACCAGCTGCTGAAAGCCTACGCCTACGACGTCAGCAAGCAGCTTTCGGTGTTCATCGGACTGATTATCACCAACTGCATACTGATGGGACGCCTCGAAGCGTTTGCCCTCGCCAACCGCCCCTGGCCCTCGTTTCTCGACGGCGTCGGCAACGGACTGGGCTACGCTATGATTCTCATCATCGTCGGCTTCTTCCGCGAGCTCCTCGGAAGCGGCACTCTGCTGGGCTATCAGGTTGTCCCCGACAGCTTCTATGAGGCAGGCTATGTCAACAACGGCCTGATGATTCTGCCGCCTATGGCGCTCATCGTCGTTGCCTGCATCATCTGGGTTCATCGTTCACGCAATAAAGAGCTTCAGGAGGAGTAATTGATTATGGAAAACCTGAATTTGTTCATACGGTCGATCTTTGTCGACAACATGATTTTCGCCTACTTCCTCGGAATGTGCTCATTCCTGGCAGTGTCGAAAAACGTTAAAACCGCCTTCGGGTTGGGCATCGCCGTGACGTTTATGCTCGTCATTACCCTGCCTATCAACTGGCTGCTGGAGAACTACGTGCTCCGCGCCGGAGCCCTCGCCTGGCTAGGACCGGAATATGCCGAGGTCGACCTCTCGTTCCTGTCGCTGATAATGTTTATCGCCGTCATAGCGTCGATGACCCAGGTTGTTGAGATGACGGTCGAGAAATACAGTCCGTCGCTCTACTCGTCGCTGGGCATCTTCCTGCCGCTCATCGCCGTCAACTGCGCCATTCTCGGCGGCTCGCTGTTCATGCAGCAGCGCGATTTCGGCTCGGTTTGGACCGCAGCCTGCGCCGGAGCCGGCTGGGGCTTGGGATGGTTGCTTGCCATCTGTGCCGTTGCGGCCATCCGCGAGCGCGTCGCAACCTACTCAAAAGTTCCCGCCCCGCTGCGCGGCACCGGAATAACCTTCATCATCACGGCTCTCATGGGCATAGCGTTCATGAGCTTCCTGGGCATTAAACTCTGACGCGACATGACTACTGCAACATTGATATTAAATGCCGGCACGCTGACACTGCTCTCCGGCACAATCATATTCCTGATCGTCACGCTACTGCTCGTGGCCGTTCTGCTCGTGGCGAAGCATTTCCTCGTCCACACGGGCAAAGTGTCGATAATCATCAACAACGACCGCGACATTCTCGCCGACTCCGGTAAACCGCTGCTCTCGACGCTTGCCGACAACAACGTGTTTCTCCCCTCGGCCTGCGGCGGCAAAGGCAGCTGCGGACAGTGCAAGGTGCAGGTGTTTGAGGGCGGGGGCGACATTCTGCCGACCGAAACCGTCCATTTCAGCCGCCGCCAGATTAAGGACCATTGGCGTCTGGGCTGCCAGGTGAAGGTGAAAACCGACATGAAAATCGGCGTGCCCGCATCGGTGCTCGACATCAAGGAGTGGGAATGCACGGTTATCTCGAACCGCAACGTGGCTACGTTTATCAAAGAGTTTGTCGTTGCGCTTCCTCCCGGACAGCACATGGATTTCATCCCCGGCTCCTACGCCCAGATAAAGATTCCAACATTCGATATGGACTACGACCGCGACATCGACAAATCGCTCATCGGCGACGAGTATCTGCCCTCGTGGGAGAAATTCGGGCTCTTCGGGCTTAAATGCCGCAACACGGAGACGACCATCCGCGCCTACTCTATGGCCAACTACCCTGCCGAGGGCGACCTCATCATGCTCACAGTCAGAATCGCCACACCGCCGTTCAAACCGAAACCCCAGACGGGATTCATGGACGTTATGCCCGGCATCGCCTCGAGCTATATATTCTCGCTCAAAGAGGGCGACAAGGTGATGATGAGCGGCCCTTACGGCGACTTCCACCCGATTTTCGACAGCAAGAAGGAGATGATGTGGATTGGCGGCGGCGCCGGCATGGCTCCCCTGCGCTCGCAGATTATGCACATGACCCGCACGCTCAACACCCGCGACCGCGAAATGCACTATTTCTACGGTGCACGCGCGCTTAACGAGGTGTTCTATCTCGACGACTTCCTGCAGCTGCAGAAAGATTTCCCCAACTTCCACTTCCACCTGGCGCTCGACCGCCCCGACCCGGCAGCCGACGCCGCCGGCGTGGCTTATACCCCCGGATTCGTCCATCAGGTTATCTACAACACGTATCTCAAGGACCACGAATCGCCCGAGGATATCGAGTACTACATGTGCGGCCCCGGCCCGATGAGTAAGGCCGTTGAGCAGATGCTCGATTCGCTCGGCGTAGAGCCAGAGAGCATCCACTACGACAACTTCGGCGGATAAACCACACAGAAAGCTTTCAAAGGACGCTGATTGAAGCCGGTTCGTTTCAATCAGCGTTCTTCACAAATAAACAAATGAATATCATGAAAATCCGAACAGTTTTAGCAACTTTGATGCTCGCTGGCGCGCTGACAATCCAAGCTGCCGGTTCGGCGATTGATTCGCTGGCGATGCGCGTCACCGAAGGGACATCGGCGGGACGCATAGAGTTTCGCGAAGTGCCCTGCGACAGCGATTTCTTTCAAATCAGCGCCGACAACGGCCGCGTTGTCATCGAGGGCAACAACCCCGTAGCGATGGCCACGGGTCTGAACTGGTATCTGAAATATGTTGCCGGAATACATCTGACATGGAACAACCTGACGCAGCCGCTGCCCGAGGTTCTGCCGCTGCCCGAGGAGACTATTCGCCGCACGGCGTCGGTCGACAACCGCTACTATCTGAACTACTGCACGTTCTCCTACTCTATGCCGTTCTGGGACGAGGACCGATGGATGAAAGAGATCGACTGGATGGCGATGCACGGAATCAACATGCCGCTGTCGATCACCGGCATCGAGACCGTCTGGCGCAATCTGCTGCGCCGCTGGGGCTACACGGACAAGGAGATTGGCGAGTTCATCTCCGGACCGGCGTTTTTCGCCTGGTGGCAGATGAACAATCTCGAAGGTTGGGGCGGACCGCTGCCCGAAGAGTGGTATGAAAACCAGAGCGCCCTGGAGAAGAAAATTATCGAACGGATGCACTCGCTCGGCATCGAGCCGGTTTTCCCCGGATTTGCCGGCATGGTGCCGTCGAACGCCGCTGAGAAATTGGGCATCTCCGTGGCCGACCCCGGAAAATGGTGTGGCTTCCGGCGCCCGGCGTTCCTCACGCCCGACGACCCCGCATTCGACCGCCTCGCCGACGACTACTACGACGAACTGACACGCCTCTACGGCACGTCGCGCTACTATTCGATGGACCCGTTCCACGAAGGGGGCAACACCGCCGGAGTCGACATGCCGCTCGTTGGCGCCAAAGTTATGGGGGCCATGAAGCGCGTGAACCCCGATGCCGTCTGGGTCGTGCAGAGCTGGCAGGCTAATCCGCGCAAATCAATGACCGACACCCCCAGCGCCGGCGACCTGCTAATCCTCGACCTCTACTCCGACAAACAGCCCAAATGGAACCGCACGCCCGGAGGCTACGGCAAACATGAATGGGCCTATTGCAACCTTCTGAATTTCGGCGGCAATGTAGGGCTTCACGGCCGCATGGGCCAACTAATCAACGGATTCTACGACGCACGCGAGGACAGCGTCCGCGGCGGACGTCATCTGACGGGCGTCGGCGCCACCCCCGAGGGCATCGAGAACAACCCCGTAATGTATGAGCTGACGTTTGAGCTCCCCTGGCGCGACGAGCGCTTCGACTCGCGCGACTGGCTCACGGAGTACCTTACCGCGCGCTACGGCAAAACGCCCACGCCTGAGGTTGCCCGGGCTTGGGAAGCGCTGCGCAACACGGTCTACAACTGCCCTGTTGACTATCCCGGACAAGGCACGGTTGAGTCGCTCTTCTGCGCCCGCCCGCGTTGGAATCCGCGCAGCGCGTCGACGTGGGGAATGTCGAAGCTTTTTTACGACCCCGACAGCACCGCTCTGGCCGCACAACTGATGATGGCTGCCGCCCCTGAATATGCCGGCAACGCCAACTTCGTCTACGACCTGACCGACATCGTCCGCCAGGCCAATGCCGACCATGGCAACTTGTTGCTGCAGCAGATGGCTGCCGCCCATGAAAACGGCAACCGCGACAGCCTGACGATGCTCTCCGATGAGTTCCTCGCGCTTATTCTGACGCAGGATTCGCTGCTGCGCGACTGCCCGGACATGAACGTCGCCACGTGGCTCGACGCTGCCGAAGCTCTCGCTGGCGACGACATGGCAGCCCGCGAGCTCTATCGCCGCAATGCCGCCGAGCTCATCACCGTGTGGGGCGACAGCGTGGCCTGCAACCAAGGCGGACTGATCGACTACTCGCATCGCGAATGGTCAGGCCTGCTGCGCGGCCTCTACTACGCCCGCTGGAAAGCTTTCTTCGACCATGAGCTCCGCGGCGCTCCCGCCCCCGACTTCTACCGCATCGAAACCGACTGGGTCGACCGCGCCGCCCTCCCCCGCAAAGAGTAACCGCCCCTCGGAGCATATTATTCGCGGAGGTATCCTCCAAGACGAACGCCCTAAATAGGATGAAAACACGCCCTTCCCGGGGATTCGGGAA
>CAYNSG010000082.1:0-9514 GCA_964399885.1 uncultured Bacteroides sp. | reverse complement strand
TTACTTTTTACAATCCTGAGGATTTGCACTGTGGAATATACCCACTCATCCCTATCTTAACAAATTGAGATCGCTGCCGTTGCGCGCGTGTGCGTATATTTAATCGCAAAGATATGAAGTTTCGCCTATCCGCAACTATTTCCTTAACCCATATTATATATTTTTAACAATCAAACCCGCCGCGTTCATAACTGCCTCGGGGGCTTGTTCGGCTCGGGTTCGGCTCGAGTTTGCACGTTTTTGCACATTTATTGCCGATATGTGAAAAAAAAGTGCGAACTTTGCACCTTGAATATTCAAACAGTTCATAATTTCAACAGATGCTTAATGGAGTTTACTGTGAATCAGATTGCCCTGCTTGCCGGTGCTACGGTGGAGGGCGACGGTGAAGCCAAGATTGCCTCATTTGCCAAAATCGAGGAGGCAAAGAACGGCGATATCACTTTTCTCGCAAATCCGAAATACGAACATCATATCTATACAACCGGGGCCACGGCCGTAATCGTCAGCCGTGACTTCAATCCCCGCCAGACGGTTTCGGCAACCCTCATACGCGTCGAAAACCCCTACGCCACCATAGCTCATCTGCTCGCCGAGGTGGAAAAACTGACCACGCACCGCAAAACCGGCATCGAACAGCCCTGCTTCATCCATCCCGAGGCCTCTGTTGCCGAGGATGCCTACGTCGGCGCTTTCGCATATATCGGCAAGGGAGCTACCATAGGTCGTGGCGCACAGATTTATCCGCAGACCTACGTTGGCGACGGCGCTTCGGTTGGCGAAGAGACTACGCTCTATGCCGGAGTGAAAGTGTACCACGGCTGCAAAATCGGCCGCCGTTGCATAATTCATTCGGGCGCCGTTGTAGGCTCGGACGGATTCGGTTTCGCCCCGACAGAACATGGCTACGACAAGATTCCCCAGACGGGCAACGTTGTCATTGCCGACGACGTTGAGATTGGAGCAAACACGACTATCGACCGCGCCATGATGGGAAGCACCATAATATCACAAGGCGTGAAGCTCGACAACCTCATCCAGATTGCCCACAACTGCACGGTTGGCAAATCGACCGTCATGGCTTCGCAAGTCGGCATTGCCGGCTCGGCGAAGATTGGCAAAAACTGCATGTTTGGCGGCCAGGTTGGCATAGCCGGACATATCGAGATTGGCGACGGCGTGCAGATTGCGGCGCAGTCGGGAATCAAGGACAGTGTGCCCTCCGGCGCTCGTCTCTTCGGAACCCCGGCGATGGATTTGCGCGAATACGGCCGTCAGGCTATCAATATCCGCCGCCTCCCCGACCTCTACAAGCGGGTTGACCGGCTCGAAAAGGCTATGAACACTACAGAAAAAGAAAAATAAACGACATAATGAAACAGATGACTCTCAAGGCTCCGTTTACCGTGACAGGTAAAGGGCTTCACACCGGACAGGTAATCACAGCCGAATTCCTCCCGGCTGAAGAAAACACAGGCTATAAGGTCTGCCGCACCGACCTCGAAGGCGAACCCACCATCGATGCACTCGCTGAAAACGTCAGCTCTACGAACCGTGGCACCGTGCTCACCCGCGGCGACGTCTCTGTCAGCACCATCGAGCACGCCATCGCTGCTCTCTACGCTCTGGGCATCGACAACTGTCTCATTAAGCTCAACGGCCCCGAGATGCCTATCCTCGACGGCAGCGCCAAAATCTTCTGCGAGAACATCGCCAAAGTTGGCGTCGAAGAGCAGCACGACGACAAGGATTTCTATATCGTCAAACAGAAAATCGAGGTGCGCGACGACGCTACCGGCGCGTCTATCGTCGTTCTCCCCGACGACGAGCTCAGCATCGACGTCATGGTTCAGTTCGACTCCCCCGTCCTCCCCAACCAGTATGCCACTCTCGAATCCGTAGCCGATTTCTCACGCGAAATTGCCGCAAGCCGCACGTTTGTTTTCGTTCGCGAAATCGAACCGCTCGTGAAGGGCAACCTCATCAAGGGCGGCGACCTCGACAACGCCGTGGTCATCTACGACTCCCCCATGGCCCAGGATGAGCTCGACCGTCTCGCAGACCTCATGGGCGTAAAACGCAAACACGTCACCGAATTCGGATTCATCCAGGATAAGCCCCTCGTGGCCGACAACGAGCCCGCGCGCCACAAACTGATGGACGTCATGGGCGACCTCGCTCTCATCGGACGTCCGCTCAAAGGCAAAGTAATCGCCACTCGCCCCGGACACTCCATCAACACAACTTTCGCCAAGAAAATACGCCGCGAAATCAAGCGTCAGGACATCCAGGCTCCCGTCTACAACCCCAACGCCGAGCCGATTATGGACAACAACCGCATCCGTGAGCTCCTCCCCCACCGCTACCCGATGCTCCTTGTCGACAAAATCATCGAAAAAGGCGAAAACTATATCGTAGGCGTAAAGAACATCACCGCCAACGAGCCCTTCTTCGTCGGCCACTTCCCCCAGGAGCCCGTCATGCCCGGTGTGCTTCAGATCGAAGCTATGGCTCAGACCGGCGGCCTGCTCGTGCTCTCAACCGTTGACGACCCCGAACGATATTCGACCTACTTCATGAAAATCGACAACGTGAAGTTCCGCCAGAAAGTCGTTCCCGGCGACACGCTTATCTTCCACCTCTCATTCCAGACCGAACTCCGCCGCGGATGCGCCGTGATGAAAGGCTATGCTTTCGTCGGCGAGAAGGTTGTCAGCGAATGCGAATTCATGGCCCAAATTATTAAGAATAAGTAAGTAGGAATGAAGCAACCCTTAGCATATATCCACCCCGCCGCCAAAATTGACCCCAGCGTTGTCATCGACCCGTTCGTCACGATTGAGGAGAACGTGGAAATCGGTGCCGGAACGCGCATCGGCAGCAATGTGACCATCATGGCGGGTGCCCGCATCGGCAAAAACTGCACCATTTTCCCCGGAGCCGTAATCTCCGGAATCCCCCAGGACCTGAAATTCCAGGGCGAAGAGACCTTGGCCATCATCGGCGACAACACAACCATACGCGAATGCGTGACCGTCAACCGCGGCACCGCCTCGAAAGGCAAAACCGTAGTCGGCAACAACTGTCTGATAATGGCTTATAGCCACGTCGCACACGATTGCGTGGTTGGCGACAACGTCATCATCAGCAACGCTACGCAGCTCGCCGGCGAGGTGATCGTCGACAACTTCGCCATCATCGGCGGAGGCACACTCGTCCACCAATTCTGCCACATCGGCTCGCACGTTATGATACAAGGCGGCGCCCTCGTCAACAAGGACATTCCGCCCTACGTCAAAGCAGCCCGCGAACCGATAGCCTACGCCGGAATCAACTCCATCGGACTCCGCCGCCGCGGCTTCACGAGCGAGCAGATTCGCGACATCCAGGAGATTTATCGCTATCTCTACCTCTCGCGACTCAACAACTCCGACGCCGTCGAGCGCATCGAAGCCGAGCTTCCCGCAACCCCCGAACGCGACGAGATTATCCTCTTCGTGAAGAACTCCAAACGCGGCATCATCAAAGGCTATATGTGATCAGCCGGACTTCATCCTAACTTTTTCGCAAATGTTAGATGAGGTCAATCAGCCGATTACGCCAAACGCAAAAATTTTCCCCAATTTTTTTCGCCGAAAAATTTGGTCAATTCAGCAAAGCTCCCTAACTTTGCAGCCGTAATCGGAAACAGTTATCACCAAGATTGCCTTGTGGTGTAATGGTAGCACGTCGGATTCTGGTTCCGCCTGTGAGAGTTCGAATCTTTCCAAGGCAACTCCAAAGAGCTAAGTTCAACCTTAGCTCTTTTTTATTTCCCGCCCCGGTGGCTTTCCCCGGCCGCCCGCCCTGCCGGGTGCCCGCCCGGCCGCGATGGCCGCCCCGCCTCCTCCCGCCGCCGCTCTGCCATCGCCCCGCCCTGCTCACCACAGCCCCGCAATGTCAATTTGTCAACTTGTCAATTTGACATTTTTACAACTTGAGAAAAGTTGGGGTCTTTGCGAAAAAGCGGCAAAAATCGCTACTTTTGTCGTGAAAAAGCGGCACAATCCGCGACAAGCAACCCTAAACAGCTAAGTTCTACCTTAGCTCTTTTTTTATTTCCCGACCCGGCGGCTCAGAGACGCCCTCGCCCATTCAATCGCATTGCCCTCCCCATCGCCCCACAATGTCAATTTATCAATTTGTCAATTTGACATTTTGACAACTTGATAATCGTCGAAACCACCAAAGTTTTTTTTCAGATATCGGGGTTGATAGTTAAAAAATCATTAACTTTGTAGCTCAATATATACTGACGCTAATGAACAATTTGATTCTGCGAGCAACAACGGGGGCTATCTACGTAGCATTGATTGTGTGCAGCATCCTTTTCGGAGGCTTCTGGGGCTTCTCACTGTTGTGTATTCTCTTCGCCATGTTGGCAACTGCCGAATTCGAAATACTTTGCAACGGCAACAAAATCGGCTCGAACGCCACATTGATTATCGACCTCGTCACGGCATTCGTAGTCGTAGTTTCGCCGGCGTTGCTAATCATGAACAGCTCCGGTATTTTCCTTTGCCAGCTGGCGATATTGGCGCTCTTGCTTTTAATCCGACTCACCGTCCAGCTCTACGTCACCCGCACCAACGCACTGACGTCAATCCAGAGCTCGCTCTCGGCAATACTCTACATCTCGCTGCCCTTGGCTCTCGCCTCAACAGCCTACTTCCTTTTCGGCCCGACAATACTGCTGCTGATGTTCATTATGATTTGGCTTAACGACACGGGCGCCTATCTCGTCGGCTCTCAGATTGGACGTCGCCGCCTGTTTGAACGAATCTCGCCCAAGAAATCGTGGGAAGGATTTTTCGGCGGAATGTTGTTCAGCATTGCTGCCGGCGTTGTTGCCAAGCTTTGCTTCGGCGACCACTTCGACGCTCCGATGTGGGCGATGTGTCTCTACGGTGCATGCGTGAGCATCTTTGCCACCTGGGGCGACCTAGTAGAATCACTCATCAAACGAACCCTTGGAGTTAAAGACAGCGGAAAGATGATGCCCGGCCACGGCGGGATTCTCGACCGTATCGACTCTCTTCTTTTCGTCGCTCCAATGACATTTATTTTCCTCATCTGCATCAATTATTTATCATGACCGACCAACGCTACGACCTGCGTGGAGTAAGCGCCTCGAAAGAGGATGTCCACAACGCCATAAAAAATATCGACAAAGGGCTTTATCCAAAAGCTTTCTGCAAGATTATCCCCGACATTCTCGGAGGCGACCCGCAGTGGTGTAACATCATGCACGCCGATGGCGCCGGCACGAAGTCGTCGCTCGCTTACGCCTATTGGCGCGAAACCGGCGACATGACCGTCTGGAAAGGTATCGCGCAGGACGCACTCATCATGAACATCGATGACCTGCTTTGCGTTGGAGCTACCGACAACATCCTGGTCAGCAGCACTATCGGACGTAACAAGATGCTCATTCCCGGCGAGGTTATCGCCGCAATCATAAACGGAACCGAGGAGCTGCTCGCCGAGCTGCGCTCAATGGGCGTCGGCGTGTATGCTACCGGAGGCGAGACGGCCGACGTCGGCGATCTCGTTCGCACGATAATCGTCGACAGCACAGTCACTTGCCGCATGCGCCGCGCCGACGTTGTCGACAACGCCAACATAGCCGCCGGCGACGTCATCGTCGGACTCGCATCCTACGGCCAGGCAACCTACGAAACCGAATACAACGGCGGCATGGGCAGCAACGGACTGACCTCGGCTCGCCACGACGTATTCTCGAAAGACGTAGCTCTGAAATACCCCGAAACGTTCGATGCTGCCGTCCCCACAGAGTTAGTCTACTCCGGCAGCAAACGGCTGACCGACCCCGTGGAGGGCTCGCCAATCAGCGCCGGAAAGCTCGTGTTGTCGCCCACACGCACCTACGCTCCCGTCATCAAAAAGATTCTCTCTGAGATGCGTCCGGCAATCCACGGCATGGTCCACTGCTCGGGCGGAGCGCAGACCAAGGTGATGCACTTCGTTGATAAAAAGCATGTTATCAAAGACAATCTCTTCCCTGTGCCTCCGCTGTTCCGCCTCATCCGCGAGCAATCGGGAACCGACTGGAAAGAGATGTACAAGGTGTTCAACATGGGCCACCGCATGGAAATCTACCTCCCGGCCGCCGACGCGCAGAAAGTTATCGACATCGCCAAATCGTTCAATATCGACGCGCAGATTGTCGGACGAGTTGAGGACGCACCCGAAAATCGCCTGACAATCATATCGGAATTCGGCACGTTCGAATATTAACCATCGTCAGCGATGCGCACTCCTAACGCTTATCATGCCGTCGCCGCTGCAGCACTGCTGTTAGCGTCGATTGTCGCATGCGGCTGCGGGAGCAGCGAAACCGACGATATCCCCGACTCGTTGCGCCGACCGCTACCCGACACACTCCGTGTCGGAACTCTCTATAGCCCAACGTCTTATTTCATATATCGCGAGGAGACAATGGGCTACGACTACGACCTCGTCAGCCGCTTGGCCGCCGACAAGGGGATGGTTCTCGACCTCCACGTTGCTCCGAGCCTCGCTCAGGTCGTCGAGATGCTCGACTCGGGGCTCATCGACCTAATAGCCTACGAAGTACCGGTGACCGGCGAATACCGTAACCGCGTGGTAGCCTGCGGATTGGAGAACATCACCCACCAGGTTTTGGTGCAGCCGAAGAAATCCGACAGCCTGATAACAGACGTCACGCAACTCGTTGGCCGCCAGGTTTATGTAGAAAAGGACAGCAAATACCACCACCGCATGGAGAACCTCAACCAGGAGCTCGGCGGCGGCATCATAATCAAACCTATCGACCGCGACACACTCATCGGCGAGGACCTCATAGAGATGGTAAGCAACGGAGAAATCCCGTTGACCGTGATTGACAGCGACATAGCCAAGCTCAACAAAACCTACTATCGCGACCTCGACATCACAATGGAGGTCAGCTTCCCGCAGCGCTCGGCGTGGGGAGTCGCCCCCGGCAAGGAGTGGCTCGCCGACTCGATCAACGCGTGGATTAGCAGCGAAAAACCCCGAAGCGCGCGTGCATCGCTCCTCAAACGCTACTTCGAGCTGAGCAAGGTCGACGACAGCCCGCAGACTTTCACCATCGACCTCTCGCGCGGCTACGTCTCGCCCTTCGACGACCTCTTCCGCCGCTTCGCCTCGGAAATCGGCTGGGATTGGCGACTGATTGCATCGCAAGGCTATGCCGAAAGCCGTTTCGATTCAACGCAGGTTTCATGGGCTGGCGCCCGAGGCGTTATGCAGATTATGCCGCGCACTGCTCGTGCCTACGGTCTTGAAGGCGACGAGATTACGGTCAACGCCAACAGCATTGCGACGGCCGTAAAAATCATATCATCGCTCGAGAAATCGCTGGCGCGAAAGGTTGCCGACCCCGTTGAGCGGCGTAAATTTGTCGTCGCCGCCTACAATTCCGGACTCGCCCACATCCTCGACGCCATAGCGCTCGCCGAGAAAACCGGCGTCAATCCGGGCGTCTGGGACGGCAACGTAGCCCAGGCTCTGCTCTTGAAATCAAAGCCGGAATACTACAACGACCCCGTCTGCAAATACGGATATTTCCGTGGCCGACAAACAGTTGACTATGTGAAAAAAGTCTACGGAGTCTACGAAAACATCAAATCGAAAATCCAATAAGCTAAACCCTTTACTTATAAACCACTTATGAAAAAGAAGTATCTATCGTGCGCCGTAGCTCTGACACTCGCGAGCTCCATGATGTTCACATCATGCATCGGCAGCTTCTCTCTGACCAACAAACTGCTCTCATGGAATCAGCAGGTTGGCAACAAGTTTGTCAACGAGCTCGTTTTCTTCGCATTCTGGATTCTCCCCGTCTACGAAGTTTCGGCTCTCGCCGACATCCTCGTGCTCAACTCCATCGAGTTCTGGAGCGGCTCGAACCCCATGGCCAAAGGCACAAAAGTCATTGAAGGCAACGACGGTCGCTATCTCGTTGAGTGCGACGGCAAAGGCTACAACATCAAGAGCGAGAACGATGGCAGCATCGTTCGCCTCGACTTCGACGTCGACGTTCAGACTTGGAATGTTGTTGTCGACGGCAAAACCATGCCGCTTATGACTATCGTCGACGACACTCACGTGCAGCTCCCCTCGCCCGACGGCGGCTTCACCACTGTTGAGCTCTCCGACGCCGGACTGATGGCATATCGTCAGATGGCAGGCGAAGTTCTCTTCGCTGCTCGCTGATAACAGACGCTCGGCATAAAAAACTTACGGGACGTTCGGATTTCTCCGGGCGTCCCGTTAATTTGTTGAGCTGCTGAGTTAAGCGTTATCCTCTTCAACTTCGGTGTCAACTTCGTCGTCGAAGACGAAATCGAAATCCCAGCCGTCGTCGATTTCGCCCGATGCCTCTTCGCGGAAGCGCGAGAGTTCGCGACCTTCTCGTTTCGTTGGGCGTCCGAGTCCTTTGCGGCGGTCGATAAACCCACTAATTTTCACGACTTCGAGCAGGTCAAGTTCGCTCTGGGGCGTAATATTCTCCAAGTACCCCGGCACAAGCTTGGCTCCCAGACGATTCTCGGTCAGCGCAAGCACGCGAAACGAGTACGTCACCGGCGGCTTACGCACAGCTACGACATCGCCCGTCTTCACCGTCCGCGAGGCTTTGGCCGGCGAGCCGTTAATCTCCACGCGACCTTTCTTGCAAGCCTCTGCGCTGATGGTGCGTGTCTTGAATATTCGCGTAGCCCACATCCATTTGTCGACTCTTTCCTCGGTCTTTGGCATAGCTTACTTATTATTAAACTGACAAGCAGCAGTTTGCAGTCCGGCGAGACAGAACGTCTTTATTGCATCGACCGCTACATCGATTCGCGGAGGCAACTGCTCTAGCTGCTCCTGAGGGAACTGACCGAGCACATAGTCGATCTGGCAACCGCGCTGAAAGTCGTTGCCGATGCCGAAGCGCAGACGCGGATAGGCCTGAGTGCCGAGCATCTCGGCAATGTTTTTCAGTCCGTTATGGCCGGCGTCGCTGCCGGCAGGTTTCAGACGGATGGCGCCGAAAGGCAAAGCAAGGTCGTCGACCACAACAAGGATATGGTCGAGTTCAATCTTTTCGCGCTCTTTCCAGTAGCGCACGGCGTTGCCCGACAGATTCATGAACGTCGAAGGTTTCAGCAACGTCAATTGTTTGTTTTTAAGTCGGAGATGGGCCACATCGCCATAACGCTCGGTAGTAAATGAAATATTGGACGCCTGAGCGAAGGCGTCCAATATCATGAATCCGATGTTATGGCGCGTCAGACGATATTCATCGCCTATATTGCCCAAACCGACAATCAGGTATTTCATAGCGAACTCATTCAAACTTTTTATTTATTCACATTTTTGTGGCTTTTTCGAGGTGATTTTGTCATTTGAAGAGAGAGCGTAGCGAGCTACGTGACCGATGAAATTGGCAAAAGCGACCGGAAAA
>CAYNSG010000081.1:0-9663 GCA_964399885.1 uncultured Bacteroides sp. | reverse complement strand
ATGCGGTTGGTGCGCGAGCGGAAGAGCACGAAGCGGAAATTTGCCGCCATCGGCACTACCGAGAAATCGTGCCAGCGCGCGGCAACCTCGTCGGGCGCAATGTCGCTCGCGTCGCAGCCCGGCACGCGCATGAGCGACAGCAGCGGCATCAGCGTCTCGGCGTGCCCGAACCGCAACTGCACGGGCGCGATGTCGGCGCCGGCAACGAGCGAGTCTGTGGTCGCTATGAGGTCGTCGAGCAGGGGAGCGGCAGCCTGCGCCGGCAGCATCGAGAGCTCGTTGCCGCAATGCTTGAGATACTGCTCGAGGTTGAACACGCTCCAGAGGCGATTCATCTCTTCGAGCGTCAGATAGTCTGCCGGGTTGGCGGGCATCTCCATCGCCGCCGTCGAAGCCACCACGGAGTAGATGTCCATCAGCGCCTTGCGGCTGTCGAGCTCCTCAAACGGGAATCCCGGGCCGAGAAGCTTGCGCAGCACGATTACGGGCAGCACGCTGTCGGCATACTCATCGATGGTGCGCTTCACCTCCTCGCTCTTCGCAAACGCCTCATACTCCTTGTCCTCCTTGAAAAACCTCAGCAGCGGCGACGTGGCGCGCCCAGAGAACGTGCTGACGGTTACGCTGTTGTCCAGACGGGCAATCTGGTGGGTGAACTCATACATGCTCATTATGCAGCGCGGCACGTAGGAGCTCACGGCGTTTATGCGCCCGTCGCGAAACAGCATGGGGAAGCTCCAGTAGGTGCGCATGGCTATGCCTTGCTGCTCGGCTTTGCCGAGGGTGTCGAGCACGCCCCAGCGCCCCGACGAGGCGTCGATAATCCGCTCCGTCAGCTCGAGCAGCTTGCGCCCGCGCGGGGTTATCGACCGCATATCCTGAGCCTTCATCAGCATCGTGCGCACGTTTTCCGACGCTTTGCCCGACGAGGGGTAGCGCGCGCCGTGGCGCCCCACATGGTTAATCATTATCGGCTTGAGCGAATCGGGCGTCTCGGTGACGACCGCCAGGCCGGGATAGGGGCGAGCACTGCCGCGGCAGTCGTCCCACGAGTAATCTTGTGCCGCAGCCTGAAGCAGCGAGGCGGCGAGAAGTAAAAGCGTCGAAAAAAATCCGGTTTTCATAAATAATAGTTACCTTTGTGAGGAGTAAATGACGAACGAAATGACACCGACCGAAGCGATAGCATTATACGAGAGCGGGCGCCAAGCCGAGGCTATGGCGGCGCTCAGCGAACTCATAGCCGCCGAGCCCGACAATGCCGAGGCATTGTTCACTCGCGGCAAACTCTACTGGCGCAGCGGCAACCGCTCAGCGGCAACCACCGACTATGCCCACGCTGCCGCATTGCAGCCCGACGGACCCGCCGCACGCGCCCTGGAGATGGCGCGGGATATCGAAGCGTTCTTCAATCCCGACCTCCTCAACCCCTGACGCGCCCCGCAAAGTTACAAATTTTTCCGAACCCCCTGCAGGCTCGTCCCTGCGCCTGCGATTTATCCCATCAGCCTGTCTACTCCTTTGCCCGCAAACCTGCCACAAGAGGGCATACCGGCGACCTTGTGCGCGGGGGTTAGGCTTGTGGACGGGCGAGGGGGCGGCCTATGCTGAGGTAGACGAAGCCTTCGGCGGCGAGCTCGGCGGGGTCGTAGATGTTGCGGCCGTCGACTATCACGTTGCCGCTCATAGCTTTGCGCACCACGCTCCACGACGGCAAGCGGAATTGTTTCCACTCGGTGAGCATCACGATGGCGTCGGCGAAGTCGGTGGCGGCATACATATCGCGGGCATACTCCACGCGGTCGCCAACGCGGCGGCGGCATTCGTCCATCGCTACGGGGTCGTAGACGCACACCGTGACGCCGGCGGCCGTCAGCTCGTCGATGACGGTGAGCGACGGTGCCAGACGCATATCGTCGGTCTCGGGCTTGAATGCCAATCCCCAGAGGGCTATGCGCTTGCCGGCGAGCTCGCCGAGGGCGTCGCGGAGCTTCTCGACAACCACATGTTTCTGCGCGTCGTTGACTTCCTCGACGGCTTCGATCACGCGCATGCGATAGCCGTGGTCGAGCCCGGTGCGAATCAGTGCGCGCACGTCCTTCGGGAAGCACGAGCCGCCGTAGCCGCAGCCCGGGTAGAGGAATTTGCCGCCAATTCGCGAGTCGGCGCCCACGGCTTTGCGCACCATGTTGACGTCGGCACCCGTGAGCTCGCAGAGGTTGGCGATGTCGTTGATAAACGATATGCGGGTGGCGAGCATGGCGTTGGCGGCATATTTGGTCATCTCGGCCGAGGGGATATCCATGAACATCACGCGGAAGTTGTTGAGCAGGAACGGCCGATAGAGGCGCTCCATGACGCGGCGCGAGCGTTCGCCCTCAACGCCTATCACTACGCGGTCGGGCGACATGAAGTCCTTAATCGCCGCGCCCTCTTTGAGAAATTCGGGGTTCGAGGCAAGCTCGAAGTCGATCTGCTCGCCGCGCTTTGCGAGCTCCTCCTCGACGATGGCGCGAATAATGCGCGACGTGCCCACTGGGACAGTGCTCTTCGTCACCAGAATCGAGAAGCGCTTGATGTGCTGTCCGAACGTGCGGGCAACGGAGCGCACGGCACGCAAGTCGGCCGAGCCATCGTCGTCGGGGGGAGTGCCGACGGCACAGAACACGGCCTCGACGCTGTCGAGCACCTCGGGCAGCGACGTGGAGAAGTGCAGGCGTCCGGCCTTGACATTCCGGCCCACAAGCTCGGCGAGCCCGGGCTCGTAGATTGGAATCTCACCTTTATTTAAGGCGTCGATTTTGTTGGAGTCGATGTCAATGCACGTAACGTCGGCTCCCACCTCGGCGAAGCATGCGCCCGAGACGAGACCCACGTAACCTGTTCCTACGATGGCTATGTTCATGTCTGTTCAGAATTTCTTTGCAAAATTATAATTTTTTGCGAAGATTCGCGTTAGTAATTCATGATTCGTTTGTTCGTAGGACTGATAATGATGCTCGCCGTGGTCGCAGAAGCTATGGCTCAGGTGGCTGTGCGCGGTGTGGTCTCCGACTCCGACGGCGATCCGCTGGCGGGCGTGTCCGTCGGCTGCAGTGCCGGCGTGTCGACGTCGACCAAGGCCGACGGATTGTATTGGCTGACGGTAGCCTCGCCCGTCGATTCGCTCGTGCTCAGCTATACGCTCATTGGCTATCAGAAGGTTGAGCGCCGACTTACGCGCCCTCGCGGCGAGCTGACGATAAATATCCGCATGACGGAGGACGACCGACGCCTCGATGAGGTTGTGGTAAGCGACATCCGCAAGCGCACCGACGCCATGGAGCGCCTCGACGCCAAGTCGTACTCTCGGCGAGCTGCCGACCCGACGGGCGGAAGCGTCGAGAGCATGATTTCAACTATGCCGGGCGTCACGGGCGCCAACGAGATGTCGAACCGCTACTCCGTCAGAGGCGGCTCCTACGACGAGAACGCCATATATATTAATGGCGTGGAAATCTACCGCCCGATGTCGATAACGTCGTCGGCCCAGGAGGGGTTGAGCATGATTAACCCCGACATGGTCGGCTCGGTTGAGTTCTCGACCGGCGGCTTCGGCACGCAATACGCCGACCGCATGTCGTCGGTTCTCGACATTCAGTATCGCCGTCCGTCGCGGGCTGAAGGCTCAGTGAGCGCGAGTTTGATGGGCGCCTCGGCTGCGTTCGGCCAGAGCAGCCGAGGTTTCTCGCAGCTCCACGGCGTCCGCTACAAGCGCAATTCGTCGCTGTTGGGCTCGACCGACACGAAGGGCGACTACGACCCGGATTTCTTCGACTGGCAGTCGTTTCTCGAATATGCGCCGTCGCAGCGCTTCAAAGTGTCGGCACTCGTCAACCTGAACATCAGCAACTACCGATTCATCCCTCACGACCGCGAAACAACTTTCGGCACGATGAACGACGCCAAGCGCTTCAAGGTCTATTTCGACGGCAACGAGCACGACCGCTTCAACGTGTTCACCGGCGCGTTGACCCTCGACTGGATGCCCCGGGCAGGGACGACACTCTCGCTACAGGCCGACGCTACGCGCTCCGACGAGCTCGTGGCCTACGACATCGCCGGCGAATATTGGTTGGATATGGCGGGCGCCGGCGGCGAGGGTGGCGACCAAATCGGTGGCGAGCTGGGCGTTGGGCGCTACATGGAGCATGCCCGCAACCGCCTGAAAGCCACGCTCGCCGGAGCGACACTGCGCGGCGCCTCGCTCGTCGGCATCAACTCGCTTACCTACGGCGTCGGCGTGCGCCACGAAAAAATCACCGGCAGCAGCCGCGAATGGGAGCGGCGCGATTCGGCCGGATTCTCGCTCCCGTCGCAGCCCGACGCTCTCAAGGTCTGGTATGCCATGGCTGCCGCCCATGAGCTCTCGTCGACCCGCGGCTCGGCCTACGTGCAGGATAACATCCGCCTCTCGCCCGACGCCGGTTTCCTCAATCTCAGCTTCGGGCTCCGCGGCTCGTGGTGGAGCTTCAACAAGGAGTTCCTCATCAGCCCGCGCGTGCAGTTGGGGCTTGTGCCGTCGGCGGCGCCGCGCTGGGCGTTCCGTCTCGGTGGAGGCCTCTACTATCAGACGCCGTTTTATCGCGAGATGCTTCTGCCCGTAAAGCTCCCTTCGGGCGAGTACACTACCGAGCTGAACCGCGACATCAAGTCGCAGCGAAGCATCCAGGTGATTCTCGGCAGCGACTTCACGTTCTCGGCCCTGGGGCGCCCGATGAAGCTCAGCGGCGAAATCTACTATAAAGCTCTCTCGCAGCTCATTCCTTACGAGAACGACAACCTTATGCCCGTCTATTCGGGGCGCAACGAGGGCAAGGGCCACGTTGCCGGAGTCGACTTCAAGCTGTTCGGACAGTTTGTCGAGGGCAGCGATTCGTGGATCAGCGTCGGGCTGATGAACAGTTCGGAGACAGTCCGGGGTGTCAAGGTGCCTCGGCCGAACGACCGCCGCTACGCCCTCTCGCTGTTTTTCACCGACTTCGTGCCGAAAATCGAGCGCCTGAAAGTGTCGCTGCGCGGAGTGTTTATGGACGGACTGCCTACAACCCCGCCGCGCGCCGAACGTGCCGACGGCTATTTCCGGATGCCCGCCTATAAACGCGTCGACATCGGAGCAATGTATGGCATCATCGTACCCGAGCAGACCAACCGCCCGCGCTGGCTGCGAGGGCTGTGGCTCGGAGTCGACGTTTTCAACCTCTTCGATATGGACAACGTCGCCGACTACTATTGGGTTACCGACGTCAACTCCATCCAGTACGCCGTCCCCAACTACCTCACCCGCCGCCGCCTCAACCTCCGCCTAACCCTCGACTTCTAATCTCCCCCCGAAATAAGAAACTGTCAATTTGACAAATTGACAAATTGACAATTTGACAAATTGACAGCTATGGGGCTGGGAAGCCAATCGCAGCTCAGCGCGGCAGGACGTTGACGTGCAGGCGGTCGTAGGCGCGGTCGGCCTTAGCGCGAGCTTCCTCGAGCGTCGGAGCGGTGGCGAGAATCACGCCCATGCGGCGGTGGCCTTTGATTTCGGGTTTGCCGAAGATTCTCATCTGAACTCCGGGCTCGGCGAGCACCTCATCGAGGTTTTCCATCTCGATTTTGTCAGTATCGCCTTCAACAACAATGGCGCGCGAAGCCGAGGGACCGTAGAAATGAATAGCCGGTACGGGCAGACCGAGCAGTGCGCGGGCGTGGAGTCCGAACTCGCTGAGGTCCTGTGAAATCATCGTCACCATGCCGGTGTCGTGGGGACGTGGCGACACTTCGCTGAATATAACGTCGTCGCCCTTCACAAACAGCTCGACGCCGAAAATGCCGTAGCCGCCGAGCGCATCGGTCACTTTGCGGGCGATTCCGCGGGCTTTCTCGATAGCGGCCTTCGACATCGGCTGGGGCTGCCATGAGTAGCGGTAGTCGCCGTCAATCTGGATGTGGCCCACGGGCTCGCAAAAGCACGTCCCGGAGCAGCTGCGCACGGTGAGCAGCGTTATCTCGTAGTCGAAGTTGACGAAGCCCTCAACAATCACTCGTCCGGCGCCGGCACGTCCGCCCTCCTGGGCAATATGCCAAGCATTCTCGATGTCGTCGGGAGTCTTGATGACGCTCTGGCCGTGGCCCGACGAGCTCATTATCGGCTTAACGACGCAGGGAATACCGACGGCGTCGACCGCTGCGCGAAACTCCTCGTAGTCGTTGGCGAAGCGATAGGGCGATGTGGGCAGTCCGAGCTCTTCGGCGGCGAGGCGGCGGATACCTTCGCGGTTCATGGTCAGCCATGCGGCGGTAGCCGTCGGGGTGACGTTGTAGCCCTCGGCCTCGAGTTCGCGAAGCACGGGAGTGGCTATAGCCTCAACCTCGGGGATGATATGGTCGGGTTTCTCAAGCTCAATGATGCGGCGCAACTCTTTGCCGTCGAGCATGTTGAATACATGGCTGCGGTGGGCAACCTGCATTGCCGGCGCGTTTGCGTAGCGGTCGCATGCTACAACCTCAACGCCATAACGCTGCAATTCGATTGCAACCTCTTTGCCTAACTCGCCGCTGCCCAACAACAGCGCTTTACGCCCCACGGGGGTCATTACCGATCCTATTTTCGTCATCGTGTTAAATTTTTTTGCAAAATTACGGAATAATTACGTCAGATGCAAACGTAGCGAAGAATAAAGATTGCAGCCAGCAGATATGTGGCGATGGGGATTTCGCGGAAGCGGCCGCAAAGCATCCGCGTGGCAACGTAGACGATGATTGAGAGCATGATGCCGTCGGAGATGCTATAGGCAAACGGCATGAACGCTATGCAGATGAAGCAGGGGACGGCGTCCTTGAAGTCGGAGAAGTCGATTGAGCGGATGTCGGCCATCATCATTATGCCTACGAGCACGAGGGCCACCGACGTTGCCTGCGGCGGAATGGCAAGGAAGAAGGGAGCGAAGAAGAGCGCGACTACGAAACAGATGGCGGAGACAAACGCCGTCAGTCCGCTGCGGCCTCCGGCATTGACGCCCGTGGCGCTCTCAACGAATGTCGTGACGGTCGAGCTGCCAAGCAACGCTCCGGCTGTCGTGCCGATAGCGTCGGCCATCAAGGCTCGGTTGAGCCCGGGGATGTTGCCCTTGTCGTCGGTCATTCCGGCGCGCGAGCTAACGCCGATGAGCGTCCCTATCGTGTCGAACATGTCGAGAAACAAGAATGTCAGAACGCAGACGAGCATCTCGAGGCTGAAAATATGGTGCCATTCGAGCTTGAAAGCCACGGGAGCAATCGATGGCGGCGCCGAGAAAATCTGCTGGATGTGGGCGAGTCCGAGGGGCAGCGCCGCGATGGTTGTGAGCAGAATGCCGATGAGGAGCGCCCCGGTAACGTTGCGAATCAGCAGCGTAGCCGTGATGATTATCCCGAACCATGTCAGCAACACGCCCGGCTCGTGCATCGAACCCAGCGTGACGATTGTGGCGTCGCTCGGGCATATCACACCCGAATTTTTAAGCCCGATGAAGGCAATGAACATGCCGATGCCCGGCGAGATTGCTTTGCGCAGAATCAGCGGCATCGCATTGACAATCATATTGCGTATGCCGGTGACTGTAAGCAAGATGAATATCAGTCCTTCGAGGAAAACCACCGTCAGTGCAAACTGCCACGTATAGCCCATGGCGAGCACAACCGTGTAGGCAAAAAAAGCATTCAGCCCCATGCCCGGCGCTAATGAAAAAGGCATCTTGGCATACAGAGCCATAACGAGCGTGGCAACAATCGCCGAGATAACCGTCGAGGTAAACACCGCGCCCTCATCCATTCCGGTGGCTGAAAGAATCTGCGGGTTGACAGCCAAGATATAAGCCATTGTGAGAAATGTGGTTATACCGCCGATAATCTCTTTCTTCACGGTCATGCGTGAAGCGTCGAATCCAAAAAATTTTGTAAGCATAATCTGTGAGTCAGACTCTAATTGTGTCCCGCAAAGTTACGCAATTAATCCCACATCCCCGCCACTTCACTCGAGTTGTCTCAGCAATTCTCGGCAGTGATCGCCGAAAGGCATCCCTTGCGATTGCGCTTCAAGGGTTTTCAGCACTTTTACGGCAGCGCCTTTTTTGTGAAGTTTCAGATAGGCCACGACGAGAGTCCTACCGGCGTCCCGGAACCCGTCGCGATAATAATACGTATCGCCACGCTTAATAATGTTGCTATTGTAAAGTTGCTCCAAATTGGGCAACTCTTCCTTAATCTGTTCGATTGAGGCGGCCGCGACATCAAACCCTCCTTTGGGCGCCGTGATATAAGCCTCGCTCATATATAAAGCGCTGTCGCATAGCCGTGCATTCATTGAATTAATGCTCGGTATCAGAATAAGCATAATGACGGCGGCGGCTGAAATCGCAGCGTCGATCCATGGGCGCCATAGCCTGAATCGCGAATTAGGCGCCGGAGGTATCGGTTGGTCTTCGGCTACGGTTCTTTCCATAGTCGGATGTGGAAGATTATAACTATAGTTTAACCCCGGGATCTCATCCGGTATCCGAGATGCCGTATTGTACTGAGACTCATTCACTTCCTCTTCGTCATTAGATGAATTAGTGAAACATGATATAGTACAGCTATCGAAGATGGTGCTTAATTTTGAAGGCGTTGTCAAATCCAAATCGTCGTCCGTATCAACGACCGACGGCTCTCTGACGATTGACTCAAAATCTTCCTTGCTCATGTTCTTTGCGGCCGTGGCAAAATCAGCATTATCTTGCTCAGCCTCTTTGATAATACCATCGATTATGATGTTATCAATACACTTGTCGAAATCTTTCTCTTTCATAATCAATCAGTTTAATTGATGATGCCTAAAAGGCGCGCAGATTTTTCAACTCGCATCCTCAGCTTATCCAAGCAACGATTCTTTGTCGTGATAGCGCTACGCGAACTGCCATAATTCATCGTCTGAGCAATCTCAGTCATCGACATTCCGTCATAGTAGAACGATTTCAGGATTCTGTTGCAAGGATTCGGCAGATAACTGAGCTCAGCTCCAAGCACTTCCCGCAAGTTGGGGTCTTCATACACCGATTTCTTGTCGGCCATTTGCGCAGCCTTCTCCGCCTCAAACAGCGCCTGATTGAATGGAGCACACTCTTCGGCGTTGATTGAAACATGAGCAGGTATGCGCTGAGTTATTCTATACGCTTTCCGCCAGCCGATTTTGAAAATCAAAGCCCGCCATTTGATATCTGTAGCTCGATGATGGGAAATAACTTTGCGGACGTCGAGCCATGTGTCGCTGTAGATGTCGACAACAACATCATAGCGCAGCTTGAAATTCGCTCTGATATAATTAATGAAGGGCAATTTAAACTCTTCAAACCAATCCTTTACAATATTGTCGTATTCGTTTTGCATTCAGCAGATAAAATCAAAGTAGTTGATAATGCATCAAAAACGCAAAGTTAGCAACTTTTTTGTCGCCCCCCAAGCCCCGCCCCCGCATTCGCCCTAATCTTCTATAAACTAAGATCTAAAAACTAACAACTCATGAATCAAATGGGGCGTTTCGCAAGGAATGCCCTTTTGTTGTGTCGTAACTTTGCCAGTGGAAACCGAACCACAGAGGTGGAAACGTCGGTTGGT
>CAYNSG010000080.1:0-9706 GCA_964399885.1 uncultured Bacteroides sp. | reverse complement strand
AACTCGCAAAAAGGCGCAGAACTGTCTCTTATCTCCGGGTTAGGTTGACTTGGCTCAAAACGCAGAAGCGGTCGCGTTGCTTCCTTGGCAGAACCCGCGGGATGGCGGGGGGGGGGAGGATGGGGGCGGGGGCTCTCCTTGGGGGGGGTTAGAGCTGGCCGAGCTCGACGCCGACGGCTATGCGCTCGATGATGGCGTCGTGGCGGTCGCTGTCGGGTTTGTAGTCGCCTTTGAGGTTTACGCCGAAGAGTCGGCCGAAGGTTTGCCAGAAGCCGGCGCGGAAGCTGCCGAGGAAGGCTTTGATGATGTTGTAGCTCGATTGGTTGGTTTCGCGTTTGATGAGCTTTACGAGGAGCTGTGCCTGGGATTTGGAGAAGCGTTTGAGCACGGGTTTGTATTGCTTGAACACTTCGCCTTCCATGCGTTTGAGGTATTGTTCGCGCTCTTTCTGCGTTGGGAATGTTTCGATATATTCGTAGGTTTCGATGAGGGTGGCGCAGATGAGTTTGGCGTAGGGTAGGGTGCGCTTGACGTCGCGGACCGTGCGCCAGTAGAATTCTTCTTCTTTTTTGTTTTTGAATTTGAGTGGCGGGAAGACGGTGACTTCGTGGAGTACGATCATTTTGACGGTGTCGCCGTCGATTTCGGTCATGTAGTAGCCTCGGGGGCCTGTGAGGCGCGCGGATGGCGGGGCGGGGACTCCGGCGGGGAGTCCGTCGGTGAGATAGTGTGTGTCGCGGTTGTCGGCTGCGGCGGGTAGGCAGCAGGCGATGATAGCGGCGATTATGAGGAGGATGGGTTTCATGTTATACTTAACGTTTTTAGGCGTGGGTTAGTTTTGTGCGGGGGCGTGGGCGGGGACGGGTGGATAGTCGAGGGTGTAGTGGAGTCCGCGCGATTCGTGGCGTTCTTTTGCTTGGCGCATTATGAGGTAGCCGACGTTGATGATGTTGCGGAGCTCGCAGATTTGGCGCGATGCTTTGGAGCGTTTGAATAGTTGCTCGGTTTCTTCGTAGAGGATGTCGAGGCGGTTCCATGCGCGGTCGAGGCGGAGGTTGCTGCGTACTATTCCGACGTAGGCGCTCATGATTTGGCCGACTTCGCGTGCGCTCTGTGTGATGAGCACCATCTCTTCGGGGTGGGTTGTGCCTTCGTCGTTCCAGGCGGGGACGTCGGTGCGCAGGTCGTAGCCCGGGGCGACGGCTGCGGCGTGGCGTGCTGCGGCGTCGGCATAGACCACGGCTTCGATCAGCGAGTTGCTGGCGAGGCGGTTGCCGCCGTGGAGTCCGGTGCATGAGCATTCGCCGATGGCGTAGAGGCGCTTAATCGACGATTCGGCGTTGGCGTCGACGAGGATTCCGCCGCAGAGATAGTGGGCTGCCGGGGCCACGGGGATGTAGTCGCGGGTGATGTCGATGCCGAGGCTGAGGCATTTTGCGTAGATGTTTGGGAAGTGGCGGCGGGTTTCGTCGGGGTCTTTGTGGGTTACGTCGAGATATACGTGGTCGTCGCCGTGGAGTTTCATTTCGCTGTCGATGGCGCGTGCCACTATGTCGCGCGGGGCGAGCGAGAGTCGGGGGTCATATTTGTGCATGAACTCTTCGCCGCGGAGGTTGCGGAGCACGGCGCCGTAGCCTCGCATCGCTTCGGTGATGAGAAACGATGGGCGGTCGCCGGGGTGGAAGAGCGCTGTGGGGTGGAATTGGATGAATTCCATGTCGCGCACGGTTCCTTTGGCGCGGTAGACCATGGCGATTCCGTCGCCGGTGGCCACGAGGGGGTTGGTCGTCGTGGTGTAGACGGCTCCGCAGCCGCCTGTGGCCATGACGGTTACGCGCGAGAGGAATGTGTCGACGCGTCCGGTCTGCTGGTCGAGGACGTAGGCGCCATAGCAGGTGATGTCGGGCGTGCGGCGGGTGACGATTCTCCCCAGGTGGTGCTGGGTGATGATTTCGATGGCGAAGTGGTTTTCAAACACGTCGATATCCGGCGATTGGCGCACGCGGCAGATGAGGCTTTGCTGTATTTCGTAGCCGGTGTTGTCGGCGTGGTGGAGGATGCGGAATTCGGAGTGTCCGCCCTCGCGGTGGAGGTCGAAGTTGCCGTCGTCGCGGCGGTCGAAGTCGACGCCCCAGTCCAGCAGCTGACGGATTTGCGCGGGGGCTTCGGTGACTACTTTTCTGACCGCGGCGGGGTCGCTGAGCCAGTCGCCGGCAACCATCGTGTCGTGAATATGCTTTTCGAAGTCGTCGACTTCGAGGTTGGTCACGGAGGCTACGCCGCCTTGGGCCAAGGCGGTGTTGGCTTCGTCGAGAGTAGTCTTGCAGACAAGGGCTACACGGCCTTTGCCGGCCATTTTGAGGGCGAAACTCATCCCGGCGATGCCGGAACCTATCACGAGATAGTCGTATTTCCTTACCATTTCTGACTGTGTTTGACGCCGCAAAGTTACGAAATCTCCCGCGCCTGCGCAAATCTCCCCGCACACCGACGCCTCACTCTGTTTAGCAGGTTTGCGGGCGAAAGGAAATAAACTCGCGAGGCGGGCGTCAGATTTGCTGGCGGAGGGAGAACGCAGAACTAAAATAAACTCGCTAAACTTCGCAGAATATTGGCTTTTGGTGGTTTTAACTCGCTAAGAAGCGGTCGCGTTGCGACCTTGGCAGAACTCGCGGGACGGCGAGGGCGGTAGATAAGGAGGTGAGGGTTTTCTTACCCTCACGTTGTCGGGCTCCGCGGGGGAGGGGGAATAGAGGAGATTTGGGGCAGACGCGGATCCATGGCCTCGCGGCCATAGGGCAGACGCGGATTGACGCGGATATTTTCTTGGAGCTATTTTTAGGGGGGATGGGGGCGGATGGTCGCTCCGCTCCCGGACGGATGAGGGCGGCAAGGTTTGCGGGGGTGCGGCGGGGAGGCAGGTTTGGTGGCGGAGGGAGAACGCAGAACTAAAATAAACTCGCTAAAGGGGCGCAGAACTATTTTTCATCATCAGGGGATTTTGCCGGATGAAATTTAATTCATAACTTTGCAACAGCGGTTACAGTAACAGCCGTTACATTAAGAACTCATTCAAACTCCGAATGTTAAATGAGTTCACCGATGAATAAATAAAGTTGAAATGAGTTCTAATATGAGATTCTACGACAGAGAGATAGAGACACAAACATTGCGCAAGATTGAAGAGACATCCCATTCTTACGCCCAAATGACCGTCATCACCGGTCGACGCCGAATCGGTAAGACTACTCTTATAAAACACGCGTTCACGTCGACGGAAATGATTTATTTCTTTGTGGCGCGAAAGAGCGAGACCTTGCTGTGTGCCGAACTTGTCGACACTATACGCAATCAATTAGGCGAGGAGCTCGGCGAATTCAACAGCATGGCAAAATTGTTTTCGGCAATCATGCAGATTGCTCGGCGACGCCATTTTACCCTCGTATTCGACGAATTCCAGAATTTCAACTACGTCAACGCGTCGTTTTTCAGCGAAATGCAAAATATCTGGGACGCCAACAAAGCCGAAGCCCGAATCAACTTAATCGTCTGCGGCTCGTTGTACTCAATGATGACCAAAATTTTCGACGACCGCAAAGAACCGCTCTACGGCCGTGCAACGTCGAGAATACGCCTGAGGGCATTTCCTATAAGAACTCTCATAGAGATTATGCGCGACAACAACCCACAATTTACGCCCGACGACTTATTGGCATTCTATATGATTACCGGAGGGGTAGCAAAATATGTCGAGCAACTTGTCGAGGCTAAAGCCTTTACAAAGGACGATATCCTCAACGCTGTATTGTCGTTCGGGTCATATTTCATCGATGAGGGGAAGGAGATTCTCTCTGATGAGTTTGGCAAGGACTACGGTAATTATTTCTCGATATTGTCAGCCGTGGCATCAGGCTTTAACGAACGCGGGGAGATAAAATCGTTCACAGGCATTGAAGCCGGAGGCTATCTCGACAAGCTTGAAAACACCTACGATTTGATTTATCGTTACCGCCCCTATCTTGCCACGCCAAACAGTCGCAATGTAAAGTATGGCATAAAAGATAACTTCCTGAATTTCTGGTTCAGATTTATTTACAAATACCGCAGCGCGGTTGAGATTGGCAATCTCGGCTATGTCAGCGACAAAGTGAAATCAGATTACGAGACCTATTCGGGTTGGATATTAGAACGCTACTTCCGTCAGCGCTATCGCGAGACAGGCTTGTTCAACATTGTCACCAACTACTGGGAGAAAGATGGCCGCAACGAGATAGACCTCATAGCCGTCAACGAAGCCGACCGCGAAATAACGGTTGGAGAGGTTAAACGAAACTACCGCCGCATCGACATGCAGAAGCTCGAGCAGAAGGCCGACACAATCAAGCAAAAACAAAAGAATTGGAAAATCGGATTTGTAGCCCTCTCCCTCGACGACATGATTGAATAACGCCGTCCACGCCGTGGAAAATCAGAATTTTTTGTATTTTTGCGACACATAAAAACATCGACATGCGATTTTTCCATTATCCGATGCGCTTGTTGCCGGCGGCCGTGATGGCTGTCGGGCTCTGGTCGTGCGCCAGCATGGGGCGCCCCACAGGCGGTCCGCGCGACGTTGACCCGCCGCTGTTTGTGCGCAGCAATCCTGCGCCGGGACAGCTGAATGTCGACCGCCAGCGAATCCGTATCGAGTTCGACGAAAACGTGCAGTTGAAGGACCAGCTGACGAAGGTTGTCATCTCGCCCGCCCAGAACATCATGCCGCAGATAACCGCTGCCGGACACTATATCGACATCGAGCTGCGCGACACGCTGAAGGAGAACACCACCTACACTATCGACTTTGCCGACGCTATCTCCGACCTCAACGAGGGCAACGAAATCGACGGCTTTTCGTTTGCATTCTCGACCGGACCGGTCATCGACTCGCTGCAAATCTCGGGCATGGTTCTCAACGCCGCCACTCTCGAGCCCGCCCAGGGGATGCTCGTCGGCGTCTACTCAAACCTCTCCGACACCGCCATCACTACCCTACCCCTTGAGCGAATCACGAAAACCAACCAGCTCGGGCAGTTCACCGTCCGCAATCTCAAGCCCGGCGAATATCGCATCTATGCTCTGACCGACCAGAACCGCGACTACCACTGGGACCGCTCGGAGGACGTGGCGTTCTACGACCTGACAATCACCCCCGGCTCGCGCCGCGGCCTGCACACCGACACGCTCGAAGCTGCCGACGGCTCGGACTCCATCGTAGAGCACGAGTCGACGTTCTTCACGCCCAACGACGTGCTGCTCACATGGTTCAACGAGGACTACAAAGCCCAGTATCTCTCAAAATATGAGCGCGCCGACCGCAACCGCATAAAGCTTGAGCTCGGCGCACCGTCCGACACCCTGCCGGGGCTGACAATCGTCGGCGGGCCGTTCGACGGGCAGGATTTCTACCGCCTCAGCCGCCTCGAAACCGGCCCGACGCGCGACACACTCGACTTCTGGATTACCGACACCGCCCTGATGACCCTCGACTCGCTGCAGATTGCCACGCGCTATCTGCGCATCGACACGCTCGACCAGCTCCAATGGACTACCGACACGCTCAACTTCAACGTCCGTGGCCAGCGCAAAAAAGCCGAGGCGCCCAAGAAAAAGAAGAAAGGCGACGAGGAGGAGGACACCGTACCCAAGATTGAGTTCCTGCAATTCACCCTCGACGGCAACAACACCCACGCCTACTACACTCCCCTGCGCCTCAAAGCCTCGCAGCCGCTCACGTCGATCGACCAGCGGGGCATCCATCTCTCCGTTCTCGACGACACGCTCTGGATTCCCGTAGAGCCGCCCGTAATCGAGCCGCTCGACACCTTCCGCCCGCTCACCTTCATTGCCCCCTACGAATGGGAGCACGGCGCAAAATACCGCCTGACAATCGATTCGCTGGCAATCAACGGCGTCTACGGCCAGTGGAACAAACCGATTCAGATCGACTTCAACATCTCCAAGCCCGCCGACTACTCGACGCTGAAATTCAACATCGAGGGGCTCGACTCGCTGCCCGCCATAGTGCAACTGCTATCGTCGTCCGACGAGCCTGTGCGAGCCGTGCCGGTCGTTGGCGGTCGCGCCGAGTTCCAGCACGTACAGCCGGCCACCTACTACGCCCGCCTCTTCATCGACGCCAACTCCAACGGCGTCTACGACACCGGCCGGCTGCTCGACCATCGCCAGCCCGAAGAAACCTACTACTACAACAAGAAAATCCCGCTGAAAAAAAACTGGGAAGCCGTAGTGAACTGGAACATCAACGAGCTGCCTATCGATGTGCAGAAACCGCTCGAAATAAAGAAAAACAAACCGAAACCCAAGGCCGGCGAAACCGCTACCGACGACGAGGATGAGGAGCAGCTCGACGACGAATTCTACGCCCCCGGAACGCTCACCGACCCGACGCGCACGTCGAACCGCAACAGCGGCAACAACCGGACGTCGGGACGCCTCGGCGGCTTCGGATTCTAACCTCATAACCGGCTACTGACATGGACAACGCTTCACAGACAAACGCATTCCGCGAGTTCATCCCCGAGCCCTCGCTCCGTCGGCTGCCATGGTATCTCGCCTATGTCAGTATGCTCAAAGCCCGAGGCGTTGCCTACGTAAGCTCCACGGCCATAGCGCGCGAAATCAACGTCGACGCCTCGCAGATTGCCAAGGACCTCTCGTTCATCAACATCAAGGGCAAAACCCGCATAGGCTACGAGGTCGCCGAGCTCGAAAGCCGCCTGCGGATGTTCCTCGGATTCAACGCCGACCACAACGCCGTGATGATCGGCGTAGGCTCGCTCGGCGCGGCCCTCATCGCCGATTCCGGACTGCAGCGCTTCGGCCTCGACATCGTGGCCGGCTTCGACGTCAACCCCGCCCTCGTCGGCACCCACATCGCGGGACGCCCCATCTACGACATCGCCGACTTCTCCGCCCTGCGCCCACGCCTGCGCGCCGACATCGCCATCATCGCCGTCCCCGTCGAGCAAGCGCAGCCCGTAGCCGACCGCCTGGTCGACGCCGGCATCAAAGCCCTCTGGAATTTCACCCCCTGCCGTCTTCGCGCCCCCGAGGGAGTCGTGATCGAAAACACCTCGATCTACGCCCACTTAGCAGTCATTTACAACCGCCTTAAACGATGAAACTCATAGCATTCCGCCGCCTGCCCGACCGCCCGATAACGATTCCCCCGACGGTCGACCTCATTGCCGACTCGGCCATCGTCACGGCCGGACGCCCCCTGTTCCTGCCCGACTTCACCGACAAATGGGAAGCGCGGCTATGGTTTGCTGTCCGCATCGGACGCCTCGGAAAAGACGTAGCCCCGAAATTCGCCATGCGCTACATCGACGCCTATACGCTCGCCGTGCGCCTGCGCCCGATATTCTCGGCCGCCGTTGAGGGAGGAGTCGACGGACTGTTCGACAACTGCGTGGCGCTGGGCGAATGGCAGCCCGTTGCCGACGGCCGCATCCCCGACCTGACCGTCGCCTTCGAGCAGCTCAGTTGCCGCCTCGACGCTTGCCAGACCGGAGCCGCCGAAGCCCTGGCTGTGGTCAGCAAATATGCCACAGTCAAAACCGGCGACATCATCCTCCCCTGCCAGCTCCCCGACGCCATCGCCGTCAACCCCGGTCGCGACATCAAAGCAACCATCCTCATCGACGGCACCGACGACACCGACAAAACTTCCACCGACAAAACTACAACCGGCCCCATACCTATACTCACAACCCGCATCCGTTAACACACCGACATGACAACCCTTCTTCGACTTTCCGTCCTTCTCTGCCTTTCCGTCCTGACCGCTTGCTCAGCCCGCCACGACGCCCGGCTGACAGCCATCGACTCCGTCATCGTCAGCAATCCCCGCCGGGCCATCGCCGAGCTCAGCGCCACCAACCCCGACAGCCTCTCGACGCCCGACCGCCATTACTACGACCTGCTGACCATCAAGGCCGACGACAAGGCCTACGCAGTCCACAGCTCCGACAGCCTCGTTCTCGACGTCATCGACTGGTTTGCCCACCACGACAAAAGCCGCTATCCCGAAGCATTATATTATGGTGGAAGAGTCTACGCCGACCTCGGCAACCTCCCCACGGCCCTCAGCTATCTCCACGACGCACTCGACGAACTCCCCTCTGAATCCTCCGCCGACAGCAACATCGAGCTGCGCCGCAACATCGTCAGCCAAATCGGCCGACTCCTCGAAAACCTCTCGCTCCCCGACCAAGCGATTCCCTACATGGAAGAAAGCCTGCGCCTGACCGAGCAACTCGGCGGGGAAAACCTTTACTACGACCACCAGCAACTCGGCAACGCCTACAGCCGCAAGAAAGACTACCTCAACGCCGAACCCGACGGAATATTTCGCCTCTTAAACCCAATTAGTTTAACTCGGTTTCAGATAACTATTTGAACGTTTTTTGAACGCTTTTTGAACTAATTATTTGGATATATCAATTTCGACACTTAACTTTGCGGGAATTAATCTAAGAAATGGGATATTTAATTTAAATATGACATTGCTTTTTATTGCCGATAACAATCAGCTGTCGGGCACCGTCAACTTATAACCTTCTAAACCTTTTCTGTGAAAACTATCTATCTCATCCCAATCCGCAAAGGAAGCAAAGGCTTGCCGGGCAAAAACATGAAAATGCTCGGCTCGAAGCCCCTCGTCGCATGGGTCCTCGACTCCATCATCGCCTCGCGGACTGCGGATGAGATCTGGGTAGCCACCGACGATAATGCGGCCGAACGCTACCTCACAATTAACTTCCCGAACGTTCATGTCTACCGGCGAAGCGAAGTTTCCGCAACTGACGACAGCCCTGTCATCAACGTAATCCAAGAATTCATCAAAGCAACAAATCAGCCGAAAGATGGGATGTTGGTGCTTGCGCAAGCCACATCTCCATTCACTCGACCTGATGAATTCCGTTGCCTTAGAGCCATGTTCTCAGCCGACTTCGACTCATATATATCTTGCGTACGTGAGAAGAAATTTCTTTGGAGCGATGATGCGCGACCTCTTAACTACAATCTTGACGACAAACCCCGACGACAAGAATATAATGGTATACTCTTTGAGAATGGAGCGTTTTACGCCTCTCGCGTCAAAGACATTATTAACTCCCATCAACTGATATCGGGAAGAGTCTGCATCGTCGAATCTGATAATCACTACAATATAGATATCGACACTCCCATCGATTGGCTAATTGCAGAAGCAATAGCCCGAGAACAAGTCAAAACACCACTCGAAGCCATCCATAACTTAAACTAAATCATATGGACGACCAGAAATTCAAATTCATCGAGCTCCCTCATCCCGAGATTGAGCTCTCGCCGGACGGCAGTGCCCTGCTTTTGGGCGGCATCTACTGCAGAGACAACTATCAGTTCTGCGCCAGTGAAAAAAATCCACTTGTGACCTCGGTGACGACCTAAAAGGTTACAACTTCTCCGGTAATTGCTCTGGAGAAAGCGCAGGTTGTGGCAGCGGTATCTACTGCAACCAGTACGATTGCACAGAATACGTGTGCTCAAAGTATAATTGCTCACAGTATGCAAATCTGCCGTAATGGTCGATAACACCCAAGCCCTGAGATTTTCTCGTTTCAACCGACTCTTGAAGCGAGAAAATACTCATCTGTTA
>CAYNSG010000079.1:0-9779 GCA_964399885.1 uncultured Bacteroides sp. | reverse complement strand
GAAGAATGATGCAAGGATCTCCAAAACGCTTAGTATCAAAAGACTAAATTGGGCACATTAACCGCCTATACCTATTGTGATATTTTTGCGACACATTCCAATCACATTGCTATGAACCTCTCGAAGGACCTGCGTACCCTCACTTTCCTCCTTGCCATGCTCATGGCCTCTCCTTTGCACGCCGACAAGTTGTTGCAACGGCAGATGGCTGTCGACAGTCTGCGAGCAGAGCTTGCAAAAGCCACAACGCCCGCCGACAGCCTGCCAATTCTCTACGATCTCTACGACATCGGCACGCGCGCCGAGAAACGGGCGCTCAACCCAACTATCTACTATGCCGCCAAGCATGCCGGCGACATTCAGGCTCAGGCCGATATCCTCCGCCAGCTCGGCAGCTTCTACTATGGCAACGACTCCGTGCAGCGCTGAATCGAAATTGAAGCCGCACGTCTGCGCAACTCGCCCGACCGCGACGAAACGATGGTGTTCGTCCGCATGATGCGCGCCACAACCGATGCATATTCTCTCCCCGACGTGGAGCACCGCAAGCGTCTCCACGATGCTATGGTCCGCTACTATCAGCGCCCGGCGTCGACCGTCATCGGCCGCGTTGAGCAGCTTTTCCTGATTTGCATCTACCTCGGCTTCGAAACCCGCGGCGAGCTCCTCAACGATTTCCTCGAAAAGCTCGAGACCGAGATTGCCAATCTGCCTCCCGAGATGACCGCCCTGCGCAACCTCTACTACACCCGCTGCACGCTGACCCACACCGAATCCATGCAGTTCGACCACGCCGTCGACGCCGACAAAATGCTCATTCTCACTATCGAAAACCTCATGGAGCGTTATCGCAGCGTAGGGCGTGAATTCCGCAACTACAACACGAATCTCTACGTCTGCTATCGCCGCATGCTCTGCAACTTCCCTGCGCTTTCCGACTATGAGGTTGAGGATTACTACCAAAAAATACTCGAAATTGCCGATGCCGACGAGGATGTCGCCGCCGACCTGAAAAGCAACCGTCTCGCACACATATATTATTATATGGCGAAGAAGGACTATGTCGCGGCGTTGCCCTTGATGAAGCCCTATCTCGAACCCGGCGCCGAGAAGTCGCTGAAATATCCGCTGCGTTTCTTCAAACTCGCCAAAGAAGCTGCCTCAGCCGTTGGCGATACGCCGGCTCTGACCCTTGCAACCCAGCGTTATAGCGACGAGATTGACCGTCAGTTCGATGCCCTTTCCAACGATAGCTATCGCGAGTTGCAACTCGTCTACGACGTTGTGCAGCTACGCGAGGAGCGAGCTCAGGATGAAGTCCGCGCCGAGCAGGGACGCGTTGAGCGTCACCGCATCATAATTCTGATTATCCTCTGCGCCGTCGTCGCCCTGATACTCATTACGCTCTTTATCTACCGCCAATATCGCCGCGTGAAGACGCTCTCGCAACACCTTTCGGAGTCAAACGTCGAGATGCGCCACGAGCGCGACACTCTCCGCACCATGCGCACGAGCCTCACCCAGGCTCGCGACGCCGCCAAGGACGCCAACCGCCAGAAGTCGGAGTTCCTCAACAACGTAATCCACGAAGTGCAGAAGCCGCTCAACGCCATTGCCGGCTTCTCGCAGATGATTGTCGACAGCGTCGACGACGACAAACGCAAATATATCGAACGCTATGCCGACATTATCTCGCTAAATATCAACCTTGTGCAGTCGCTCGTCAGCGACGCCCTGACAATGGCTGAAGTCGACCACGGACATATCGAACCTAACATGCAGACAATCTTCCTGCGCCAGGTTTGCGAAACGGTTATCGACAGCGTGCGCCTCCGCGTTAACCCCGAAGTGAAAATCTCGTTCGACAGCGAGTCGAGCCCCGACATCACCGTCGCCACCGACCGACGCCGCGTCGAGCAAGTGCTGATCAATTTGTTGCAGAACGCCGCCAAGTTCACAACCGAAGGAAGCATCACGCTATCCTACAGTGTCGACGATGCGAAGCGCACCGTCACGTTTGCCGTAGCCGACACCAGCCCCGGAATCCCCAAGAGCAAACGCGAACTAATATTCGAACGCTACGAAAAGCTCGACAAAACCTCGCGCGGAACAGGTCTCGGTCTCCCGATTTGCCGCTTGGTAGCCCGCGTCCTCAAAGGCTCCGTCACCCTCGACTAAACCTACACCGGCGGCTCCCGCTTCCTCTTCACCATCCCCCTCGCCTACGGCAAACACCCCCGCTAACCCCCCACGGGATCCCAAAAGCAAGGATTCCGCCCTCGCTCCAGCTCGCTTATTGCGGCTATCTCAGCTATTGCAGCTATTTCAGCTATTCATTCACCTTTTTGTCGTTGCGCGATTTTTCGTAACTTTGCGCCGTGAAATCCTATCTGTGTTATGCAAGATAACGCCTTTTCCGACGCTGCACGCAGCTGCCTCTTTGTCACCGACCTCGACGGTACGCTTCTAAACTCACGTGCCGAGGTTTCCAATAAATCAGCCTCAATAATCTCCGACCTTTCCCACCGCGGAGCCCTGATAACCGTAGCCACTGCTCGCACCCCAGCTACGGTTGACCATATTTTGCAACACACATTCACCCGACTGCCGGCTATCGTCATGACCGGCGCCGCCCTCTGGGATCGCCGCCACCGTCGATTCCTCAACCCCATAAAAATCGGCTGCGAAAAGGCCGCCGCTGCTGTCGACATCCTCCGCTCCCACGACGTTACGCCTTTCATCTACAATCTCGCCGACGACTCAACGCTCAACGTCTACGTCAACGGACCGCTTACCGACCGCGAAATGCGTTTTATCGGCGACCGCACAGGGCTGTCGCTCAAGCGATTCTTTATTAACGAGCCCGAGGGGCTGGCCGTCGATTTTTCGCAGACAATGCTCGTGTTTGCCATGGGCGCCTCCGACCGGCTGCTGCCTATCGCCGACGAGCTCGACCGCGTTGGCGACTTGACCGTCTCGGTTTACCCCGACAACTACAACCCCTCGGTAGCCGTGCTCGAGATTTTTGCCGACGGCGTCTCAAAAGCCGCAGCAATCCGCAGGCTCGCCGATGAGGTCGGCGCCACGCACGTAACCGTGTTTGGCGACAACCTCAACGACTTGACAATGATGGCCGTTGCCGACGAGGCCGTTGCCGTAGCCAACGCCCACCCCGACGTGCTTCAGATGGCAACAACCATCATCGGCCCGAACACCGACGACGCCGTCGCCGAATATATCGCCGCCACCCTCGACAGTTTGCGCTAAAACTAACAACTCAAATGGGGCGTTTCGCAAGGAACGTCCCTTCGCCGCATTGCAACTAAGGCTATTCAGCTATTTCAGCTATCATGGCTATCTCGAAGGTCCCACTCAATGCTCCCACCCATCTTCTGTTCCAGGTCGCAACGCGACCGCTTCTGCGTTCCAATTCCCCTCCAAAAAACTCACGTCCTCAAACGTTCTGCGTTGTTTTGCGGGTTCTGCTCAAGCGCGAAGCGCGCTTCTGCGTTTCTATTGCCCGCAAACCCGTCCGCCAACGGCCCATGCTTTTTTTGATTGAAAATTTGGGGCGATACGCTGCTTATGTCGTCAGTTTTGCGTAAATTTGCCGAATAAACTATTACATTCCTACGATGATAAAGAATTTTGCGTTTGCCGCCGCAGCGCTCTGCTTCTCTGCAGCAGCGGTGGCCGCCGACAGTCCGTTATGGATGCGCTATCCGGCTATCTCGCCCGATGGCAAAACCATCGCTTTCGGCTACAAAGGGGATATCTTCACTGTCCCCGCCACGGGTGGCACTGCTCGCCAGCTGACCACAAATCCCGCTTACGATACAGCTCCCGTCTGGAGCCCCGACGGTAAGTCGATTGCATTCGCCTCCGACCGCCAGGGCAGCATGGATGTCTATGTCGTTGCTGCTACCGGCGGCACGCCTCTGCGCGTCACATGGAACTCCGCAGCCGAAAAGCCCGTAACGTTCCTCCCCGACGGAACTCTCCTGTTCACCACAACCCTCATGCCCGACGCCAAGGACGCACAATTCCCCTCGGCACAGTTCCCGCAGACCTATCGCGTTAAACCCGACGGAAAATCGCGCCCCGAGCTCTACTCGTCGCTGGCTATGGAGAACATCAACGTCAACCCCGTCGACGGCTCGATTCTCTACACCGACAAGAAAGGCTACGAGGACCCCTGGAGAAAACACCACACCTCGTCGATTGCCCGCGACGTTTGGCGCGCTGATGCCGGCGCACGCTCCGGTTTCCGCAAAGTCACCGACTTCAAGGGCGAGGACCGCAACGGCGTCTGGGATGCCGACGGCAAAACATTCTACTTCCTCAGCGAACGCGACGGCAGCTTCAACGTCTACCGCGCTCCTGCCGGCGACGCCTCGAAAGCCGAGCAGCTGACGAAACACACCACGCATCCCGTACGCTTCCTCTCGTCGTCGACCGACGGCACTCTCGCTTACTCCTACAACGGCGAACTCTACACGCTTCGCAAAGGCGCGCAGCCGCAGAAAGTCAACGTCGCAATCGTTGCCGACGTGCTCGAGAATCCGGTCGTTGCCCAGCGTCGCAGCTCGGGTGCTACGGATTTGGCCGTGTCGCCCGACGGCAAGGAGGTCGCTTTCATTCTCCACGGCGACGTCTACGTGACATCCGTAGAGTATAACACCACCCGCCGTATCACCGACACCCCGCAGCAGGAACGCGACATCGACTTCAGCCCCGACGGACGTTCGCTCGTCTACTCCGCTGAGCGCGGCGACACCTGGGGAGTCTACAAAGCCGACATCAAACGCCCCGAAGATAAACTCTTCACCTACGCTGCCGAAATCACCGAGACTCCGCTCGTTGTAGGCGAAGCTACATCGTTCCAGCCCGCATTCTCGCCCGACGGTAAGGAAGTGGCTTTCCTTGAGGACCGCACGACGCTCCGCGTGATCAATCTCGACTCGAAGCAGGTGCGCACCGTGCTCGACGGCAAATACAACTACTCTTACACCGACGGCGACGTTACCTACCGATGGTCGCCCGACAGCCGTTGGTTCCTCACCGACTATATCGGCATCGGCGGCTGGAACAACAAGGACGTGGCTCTCGTGCCCGCCGACGGTTCAGGCAAGGTTGTCAACCTTACCGAGAGCGGCTACTCCGACGGCAACCCCAAATGGGTGCTCGACGGCAAAGCCATGATCTGGGAGAGCGACCGCGCCGGCTATCGCAGCCATGGCAGCTGGGGCGCCGAGGGCGACACCTATATTATGTTCTTCGACGATGAGGCTTATGACCATTTCCGCCTCTCGAAAGAGGACCTCGCTCTGGCCGAAGAAAGCGAAAAGGCCGAGAAAGATAACGCTGAGAAAGCCGACGACAAGAAGGACGGCAAAAAGAAAGGCGACAAAGAGGCCAAGAAGGATGATAAGGGCGTGGAGCCGCTGAAGTTCGAACTCGCCAACCGCCAGGACCGCGTGATGCGTCTTACACCCAACTCATCCCACCTCGGCGACTTCGTGCTCAACAAGAAGGGCGATAAGCTCTACTACGGCGCATCGTTCGAGAGCGGCTACGACCTCTGGGAACACGACCTCAAAGAGGGCTCGACTAAGAAGGTGCTCCCCGGTGTCGGCGGCAGAATGATTCTCTCGAAGGACGGCAACAAAGTCTACATACTGCGCCGCGGCGGCATGGCTGAGGTTACGCTCGACAACGCCAAGACAAAAGATATCAGCTTCAGCGCCGACTTCAACTATCGCCCCGCCGAAGAGCGCGAATATATCTTCAACCACGCTTGGCGCCAGGTTAAGGATAAATTCTACGACCCCGACATCCACGGAATCGACTGGAAAGGCTACCACGACGCCTATGCTCGCTTCCTGCCGCATATCAACAATAACTACGACTTCTCCGAGATGCTCGGCGAGATGCTCGGCGAACTCAACGGCTCGCACACCGGCGCTCGCTATTATCCCTCGACAACAGCTCCCGCAACCGCCATGCTCGGCGCGTTCTACGACGAGAGCCACACGGGCGACGGCCTGAAAGTCGCTGAGGTTATCGCTCGCGGTCCGCTGACGAAAGCCGACAGCCGCATCGTTGCCGGCTGCATCATCGAGCAGATCGATGGTCAGCCCATCGTTGCCGGCAAGGACTACAGCGACCTTCTCGCAGGTAAGGCCGGCAAGAAAGTGCGCCTGACGGTGCGCGACGCTGCCGGCAAACAGTTTGAGCAGACCGTAACCCCCATCAGCCAGGGCGAGCAGAACAATCTTCTCTATCGCCGTTGGATTGACCGCAACCGCAAGAAAGTCGAGGAGATGTCAAACGGCCGCGTAGGCTACATCCACGTCAAAGGCATGGATAGCCCGAGCTTCCGCCAGACGTTCTCCGACCTGCTCGGACGCTACCGCAACGCCGACGCTGTCATCATCGACACTCGCCACAACGGCGGCGGATGGCTCCACGAGGATCTCGCAATCCTTCTCTCCGGTAAGGAGTTCGCAAAATTCACTCCGCGCGGACAGTTTATCGGCATCGACCCGTTCAACCGCTGGACAAAGCCGTCGTGTGTGCTCATCTGCGAGGACAACTACTCCAACGCCCATGGCTTTCCCTGGACCTACAAGACCCTCGGACTCGGCAAACTTATCGGTGCGCCCGTGCCCGGAACGATGACGGCCGTTTGGTGGGAGAATCAGATCGACCCGTCGCTCGTGTTCGGTATCCCCCAGACCGGTATGATCGACGAAAACGGCAACTATCTTGAAAATCAGCAGCTCGAACCCGATATCCTCATCTACAACACCCCCGAGCAGCTGCTCGCCGGCGAGGATGCTCAGCTCGAGGCTGCCGTCAAAGAGATGCTGCGCCAGGCCGACGCCAAAAAATAACAACCACGGATTAAAACGTTAAAAAGGAGGAGCCACGCCATGCGCGGTTCCTCCTCTCACGTTTCAACTATTTATTTATGAGAGCCCTAAAGTCTGGTATCACTACCTGAGCATCAGGGACGAGGGATGTTAGTCGGTTGCGTTAATCATCCGCTATCCTTTCTCTTGTTCAATAGTTACAACAAATTTGACGGGATTTTCTTGCTACCCGCATATAAAAGTGATTAAAAATTGTAAATTTGCAGTCGAATAAGGTGTTTGCCCACCGACACATTTCAACTGTTTGTTTGTTGATATCATAAATGTTGATATCATAAATATGGGGCCCACAGGCCGCCTAATCCGTTTATGAAAGATTTTGTTATAGATAAGGAGTCGTCGGAGCGCGCTGTGCTCGTCGGACTCGTGACTCCGACCCAAAACGAGGCTAAAGCTAAGGAGTATCTCGACGAGTTGGCATTTCTCGCCGATACCGCCGGCGCCGTGACCGTCAAAGAGTTCACTCAGAAACTCGGCGGTCCCGACTCGCGCACGTATGTAGGCAAGGGAAAGCTCGACGAAATCCGCCAATATGTTGAGGACAACGACATCGGCATGGCGATTTTCGACGACGACCTGACGCCAAAGCAGGTTGCCAACATCGAGCGAGAACTGAAAATCAAGATTCTCGACCGCACGAGCCTCATACTCGACATCTTTGCCAAGCGCGCCCAAACTGCCAACGCCAAGACGCAAGTAGAACTGGCGCAGTATCGCTATCTGCTGCCGCGACTCACCCGAATGTGGACCCACCTCGAACGTCAGCGAGGCGGCATAGGTATGCGCGGTCCCGGCGAAACGCAGATTGAGACCGACCGCCGAATTATCCTCGACAAAATCTCGCGACTGAAAGAGGAGCTGAAGAGCATCGACCGCCAGAAGGCCATGCAGCGCAAGAACCGCGGCAAGCTGACGCGTGTGGCGCTCGTGGGCTACACCAACGTCGGCAAGTCGACACTTATGAATCTGCTCAGCAAGAGCGACGTCTTTGCCGAAAACAAGCTCTTCGCCACGCTCGACACAACCGTGCGCAAAGTTATCATCGACAATCTGCCGTTCCTGCTCACCGACACCGTCGGCTTCATCCGCAAGCTGCCGACCCATCTGGTCGAGTCGTTCAAGTCAACGCTCGACGAGGTGCGCGAAGCCGACTTGCTCGTCCACGTCGTCGACATCTCCCATCCCAACTTCGAGGAGCAGATTGAGGTCGTGAACCGCACTCTCGCCGAGGTTTGCGGCAGCGCCGATAAGCCGATGATTATGGTGTTCAACAAAATCGACGCATTCACCTACGTGCCCAAGGATGAGGACGACCTGACAGAGCGCCGCCGCGAGAACCTCTCGCTCGACGAGCTGAAGGCAACATGGATGAATCGCCTCGGTCCCGACTGCGTGTTCATCTCCGCTAAGAAGGGAACTAACATCGACGAACTTAAGCAGTTGCTCTACGAGAAAGCCCGCGAGATTCACACCGCCCGCTTCCCCTACAACGACTTCCTCTTCCCCACCTACACCGACGCCGACGACCCCCAGCCCGACGCTGACGCTACGGCAGCCGAAGGTTCTGAAAATTTGTAAACGGATAATCCGCTGAGTCAATAAAGGTTAAAAAGCGCCGCGCCCGATTAAACTTTCGAGCGCGGCGCTTGTCATATCTACAGACGTCTGAAAAATCACTAACTCATAAGGCATCGCCGAAGATATAATCTCAGCGCGACCGCCGTAACAAACTTAAAACTTCGAAACAATGAAAATGAACATGAAATTCCCCTTGATAGCGATGGCTGCCATCGCACTCGCCGCAACTCCCGCCGTAGCTCAGCAGCCCCAACAGGGCGCAGCCAACAACGCCGAATGTGTCAACGGCACCGCTCCTAAAGGCAAACCCGACAAGGCTCCCCGCTACAACCCTTTCGACGGTCTCAACCTGACCGAGCAGCAGCAGACTGCCATCAACAACCTTCAGAACGAACGCCGTCAGGCTTGCACCGCTGCAGCTAAGGCTAAGAAGGACCAGAAAGCCGACAAGCAGAAGGCTAAAGCCGACAAGCAGAAAGTAGATCCCAAGCAGAAAGCTGAGCAGCGCACCGCTTCGCGCCAGGCATATCTCGCCAAGGTGAAATCAATCCTCACCCCCGAGCAGTACACCAAGTATCTCGAGAACGTATATGTCAACGCAGATCCCGCCCACGGCAACAAGGACGCCAAGAAAGGTGGCGACCGTCCCGGACAGCGCGGACAGCGTGGTGGCGACCGTGGTCAGCGTTAGGCACGCCGCTAATCAGCCCGGAATAACCAACTGAATAAAACGCCGGAGGCAATCCCATTGCCCCCGGCGTTTTGTCTCCTAATAGCCCGAATAGCCTGAATAGCTCGATTCGGAATCGTGAAACAAATCATGCAAGATATCGTACAGAGTCGTTTGAGAGTAGTCCTGGCGGATGACCGATTCGCGTCCATCCGCGTCAATTCTTGGTTATCAGGTCAAAATCGCGTATGCCCCTAAATCTTTCTCAATCCGGCCACGCCAAAGAATCACCCTGAGGCTCCGCTTCACCAGCGTGTTTTTTTACCCCTCAGGGTGTTAAATAGTATTAATTTAGTTAAAATGCTTGGAATTACCTACAACCCGTTATTAAATTTGCGAAAACTAATCTTAAAATCATGAGTGCATATATTAAATTGTTCTTTCCGCTTGTTGCTTTCTTGCTAATAAGCGCTTGCACCTCTAACGAAGAATTGTTAGAGGTCAACTCGGATTCTTCCCCTGTGTCTACGTTTTACACGATGAAAGCAGATACTTCATTCATCGTTAGTTTCAGCGATGTGCAAAATATCGTTAAT
>CAYNSG010000078.1:0-9791 GCA_964399885.1 uncultured Bacteroides sp. | reverse complement strand
TTTCCCGCAAATGTTCCCAACCATCCCGAAGAAATCTGCAATAAACCACAAGATAAAAATCTGCCAATCCTTCTTAAATGATTAAACATTAAACAATTAAACATCAATATCCCATCATTTCAACTCATCCCATCTCACCCAATTTCAGACTATACAGTTCCGCGCTTCTCATTGCGGCTTTTGCGCCACGACATGAAGTCGAGATTCTCGCTCTGCCGAGTTCCTAATTGTAGCGACAAGGCGGTCTCGCCGACAAGAACGTAGGGTTTGATAGATTCCAGTCGAGAAATTGCTTCGAAAATCGACGCTGTATGTGGAGCGAGTCCTTTCATATCACATTTCATATCAGGTTCGCTTTCGGGTTGAGGATTGAGTTGAGGTGGCGGGTTTGTAGCGATTTCAGGTAGGCGTTGGGGCGCTTGGCCTTGAAATAGTACCAGGCGAAGAACCGGTTGAGGGTGTAGAGATATTCTCCTGCGGGCACGAGCAGCCGCTTCCAGGCGTCCTTGATTCGCCTACGTGAGAAAATACGGAAGAAATCTTTGATTTCGTCGAGGTCGAGATAGCGCATGGTCAGCGCAATCAGTCGGTCGTCGGGCAGATTATCGAGCGTCACGGATTCGGGCGCGTAGGATCAAAAAGCGTTCTCCTGCTTGAGCTTCTCAAACAGCGACTCTTTGATTGCGCGTGCCTCATCTCGATGGCGGATAATCATCTTAGTCGGGGGTTACTTCTTGACTGTCAGGCGATAGATCGTCGGGTTGACGTCCTCGTAGCCCTCGTTCAGGTTCGACATGAAGAAGAGAGAGTCGTCGGTGGCGACGCCGGTCGGTCCAACCAACACGGTTTCGCCGTTGACTTCGAGCTTGAATCCGGCCGAGGAGTAGCCTTAGGAAACGTCGCAGATTTCGGAGTAGACGAGCGAGCCGTCGGTGGTGTCGTAAAGCTGCAGCGTCAGCTTCTTATTATAGTTATAGGCGATGTTCACCAACCCTTCAACTCCGCGAACCTCATAGCGGACGTATTTGTTCATCTCCTTCAACATTTGGTCAACTTGATCCTCGGTGTAGATTGGCGGCGCATATTTGCCGAGGGTGAAAGCCAAGGTGGGGAGGAAGCGACGGTCGTCGGTGACGCAGTAGAGCGTGTCGTCGGCAACGAGGCTTGCGTGGCGGAGATACGGCTCGAAGAGATTCGACCGCAGGTAATAGCGGGGAATCGTCGTCGCGATTGAGTCGGTAAGCTCCAAATTCTCGTCGTATAGATAGACAACCTGATTGGCTCCGTCGGCAACATCCTTCGGCGCAGCCCATCCGTTGCCGTTGGAGCAGATGTTGCCGATGTTGGCGGGATAGGAGACGAGGAAAAACCCTTCGGGCGAATAGCGCAGAATTTTTTTGGCGCGCATGTCGAACGCTATCCAGTCGCCGTTGTCGGGCGAAGGATAGCAAAGATAGGGCATTATGTATTCGCCCGGGCCGTTGCCGGTGTGATTGAACGACGAAAGGCAGCGACCATCGGCGATGCTGAACGTCATCATGCGGTTGTCGTCCTGAATATAGATGCAGTCGCCGAAGGTGCCCATAACGTAGGGATACTGAATCATCGACGAGTCGGTGAACTCGGGCTGAATTACGTCCGCGATGTCGAAAAAGTCGTTGAGCGAGCCTTTGTCGGCGCAGTCAACATTGGCGGCAATGTTGATTGTCGTCAGTCGGGAGTCGGCGCTGCCCGAGCAGGAGGCCATTACGGCTACTGCGGCAGCTGAGGCGAGAGCAAGAAGAGTTTTCATTCATGATTTAATGTAGTCGGTAGCGTCGTGGGGCGACAGGAGCTTCTGCTCGCCGTCGGCCATACGTTTGAGGGTCATCTTCCCCTCGGCCATCTCGGTTTCGCCGACGATGGCCACGAACGGGATTTCGCGTGCGTTGGCATACGCCATCTGCTTTTTCATCTTGGCGGTGTCGGGGTAGATTTCGCAGGCGATGCCGGCTGCGCGGAGCTGCTTCATCATCGCCATAGCGGCCATAGCCTCCTTCTCGCCGAAGTTGACGAAGAGCACTGTGGGCGCCGAGGTTACATTGTCGGGGAACAGTTCGAGGGCTGTCAGCACGTCGTAGATGCGGTCGGCGCCAAACGAGATGCCCACGCCCGAGAGTCCGGGCATACCGAACACTCCCGTCAGATTGTCGTAGCGGCCGCCGCCCGAGATGCTTCCGATTTCAACGTCGCGGGCTTTGACTTCGATGATCGTGCCGGTGTAGTAGTTAAGGCCGCGGGCAAGCGACGAGTCGAGCTCTAATTCAGCACGCATTCCGAGCTCGGCGGCGGCAGAGATGACGGTCTGTAGCTCGGCTACGCCGGCGAGGCCGGTTTCGCTGTCGGCAAGAGCGGTGCGCAGCGCCTCGAGGCGCGAGATGGTGTCGCCACTGATGGTCAGGAACGGCACGAGCTTCTCGATCGATTCCTCCTGCAGGCCGCGCTCGCGCAGTTCGGCGCGGACGTTGTCGAGGCCGATTTTGTCGATTTTGTCGATGGCTACGGTTATGTCGGTCAGTCGATCGGGAGCACCGACGCACTCGGCGATTCCGGCGAGAACCTTGCGGTTGTTGAGCTTGATGATGATGTGGATTCCGAGGCGGGCAAAAACTTCGTCAATCATCTGCAGGAGCTCAACCTCGTTGGTCAGCGAGTCGCTGCCAACCATGTCGGCATCACACTGATAGAACTCTCTGTAGCGCCCTTTCTGCGGACGGTCGGCGCGCCAAACGGGCTGAATCTGATAGCGTTTGAACGGCAACGTCAGCTCGCCGCGGTGCTGAACAACAAAGCGGGCAAACGGTACGGTAAGGTCGTAGCGCAACCCTTTTTCGCTCACTTTCGATGTCAGCCGGGCGGAGTTGCCGGCGGCAACCTCCTCGCCCTCCAACGCTGCTGCCCAGTCGCCGGAGTTGAGGATTTTGAAGAGGAGCTTGTCGCCCTCTTCGCCATATTTCCCCATCAGTGTCGAGAGATTCTCGATCGAGGGGGTTTCGATGGGGGCGAATCCGAAGAGCTCGAAAACGCTGCGGATTGTCGAGAAAATATAGTTGCGTCGGGCGGTTTCTACGGGACCGAAGTCGCGTGTGCCCTTGGGAATTGACGGTTTCTGTGCCATGAGTTAGACTCTTAGTTATCTCTTATTTGCGGAGAGCGGAGATAGCTTGGGTGAGGTTATCGATTTTCGATGTGGCGTCGGCGAGTTTGCGGCGTTCGGCTTCAACAACCGGGGCGGGGGCGTTGGCTACGAAGCGCTCGTTGGAGAGCTTCTTCTCAACGCTTGCGCGGAAGCCGGTGAAATAGTCGAGCTCTTTCTGCAGCTTGGCGATTTCGGTGTCGACGTCGATAGTGGCGAGAAGCGGGATGTTGACCTCCGTGGTGCCTACCATGAATGTGGCGGCGGCAGAGTCCTTCTCGGCGTTATGGTTGATGGCTTCGGCGTTGCCGAGCTTGGCTATGATGCAGTCGCCGGCTTTCGCCCAGCTACCGATAACGTTGATAGTCAACGGTTCTTTCTGTGGGATGTTGCGCTCGGCGCGAACGTTGCGCACGCCGTTAACAACCTCCTTGGCGTGTTCAACGGCTGCGAGGGCCTCCTCGTCCTTAGCCTTGGCTTCGGGCATCGGGGCGTACATAATCGATTCGCCGTCGGCGCGCTCGGCGAGGTGCTGCCAGAGCTCCTCGGTGATAAACGGCATGAAGGGGTGGAGCAGACGCAGCAGCGAGTCGAAATAGCCGAGGGTTTCGCGGTAGGTTGCGACGTCGATGGGCGAGCCGTAGGCGGGTTTCACCATTTCGAGATACCACGACGAGAACTCGTCCCAGAACAGGCGGTAGACAACTCTCAGCGCCTCCGAGATGCGGAATTTGCCGAAGAGGTCGTTGATCTCCTCAACGGCTTCGCTGAGCTTCGTGCCAAACCAACGGCCGGCCATGCGGGCTGCTTCGGGCTGCGCGGCTTTCTCGTCGACCTGCCAGCCTTTGACGAGGCGGAAGGCGTTCCAGATTTTGTTGCAGAAGTTGCGTCCGGTTTCGCAGAGCTTGAGGTCGAAGAGTATGTCGTTGCCGGCCGGAGCGCAGAGCATGATGCCCATGCGCACGCCGTCGGCGCCATATTTCTCAATCAGGTCGAGCGGATCGGGCGAGTTGCCGAGCTGTTTCGACATCTTGCGGCCGAGTTCGTCGCGCACGATTCCGGTGAAGTAGACGTTGTTGAACGGCTGCTTGCCGACAAACTCGTAGCCGGCAACAATCATGCGGGCAACCCAGAAGAAGATGATGTCTGGGCCGGTAACGAGGTCGGCCGTAGGATAGTAGTAGTTCATCTCCTTGTTTCCGGGGTCGAGGATGCCGTTGAAGAGCGAGATGGGCCAGAGCCACGAGCTGAACCATGTGTCGAGGCCGTCCTCCTCCTGATGCAGGTCGGCGGCGGTCAGAGCCGGGTTCTTCTCGCGGGCAAGCTGCAGAGCTTCCTCCTCGGTTTCGGCAACAACAAACGATCCGTCGGGGAGATACCATGCCGGAATGCGATGACCCCACCATAGCTGGCGCGAGATGCACCAGTCGCGCACGTTGGTCATCCAGTGGCGATAGGTGTTCTTGAACTTCTCGGGCACGAAGTGAACCGTGTCGTTCTCAACGGCGTCGAGCGCGGGCTTCGAAAGCTCCTCCATTTTCAGGAACCACTGGTTGCTGAGGCGCGGCTCGATAACAGTGTCGGAGTTGCGTTCCGAGTAGCCAACCTTGTTCTCGTAGTTCTCAATTTTCTCAATCAGTCCGGCGTTCTCCAAGTCGACGGCAATCTGACGGCGCACGTCGAAGCGGTCCATGCCGACATACATTCCGGCGGCCTCGCTTACGGTGGCGTCGTCGTTGAAAATGTCGATCGATTCGAGATTGTGTTTCTGGCCGAGCATATAGTCGTTGACGTCGTGGGCGGGCGTGACTTTCAGGCAGCCTGTGCCGAAGCCGATCTCAACATAATCGTCCTCAATCACGGGAATCTCGCGGCCTACGAGCGGCACGATCACGCGCTTCCCTTTCAGGTGGGCATTCTTCGGGTCGGCGGGGTTGATACACATCGCCGTGTCGCCCATGATGGTCTCCGGGCGCGTGGTGGCTACGACGGCATATCCGTCCTCGCCAACGATTTTATAGCGAAGATAGTAAAGCTTGCTGTGCTCCTCCTTGTAGATAACTTCGATGTCCGAGAGGGCTGTGCGGGCCTTGGGGTCCCAGTTGACCATGCGTTTGCCGCGGTAGATGAGCCCCTTGCGGTAGAGGTCGACAAACACGCGGGTGACGCTCTTTGAGCGAATCGGGTCCATGGTGAACGCCGTGCGCTCCCAGTCGCACGATGCGCCGAGCTTCCGCAGCTGTTTGAGGATTACGCCGCCATATTTGTCGGTCCAGTCCCAGGCGTGGCGCAGAAACTCGTCGCGCGTCAGCTGGCTCTTCTTGATGCCCTCTTTTTCGAGCTTGGCAACAACCTTGGCCTCGGTGGCTATCGACGCATGGTCGGTGCCGGGAACCCACAGCGCATTCTTGCCGCACATGCGGGCGCGGCGCACCAGGGTGTCCTGAATCGTGTTGTTCAGCATGTGGCCCATATGGAGCACACCGGTGACGTTTGGAGGCGGGATAACGATTGTGTAGGGTTCGCGGGCGTCGGGTTCGCTATGGAACAGCGAATGGCGCATCCAGTAATCATACCATTTCTCCTCAACCTCCGAAGGGTTGTACTTTGTAGCCAATTCTTTCTCAGCCATCGTATTAAGTTCTTTATCGTTTTCTGTTTCGAAATATTCCGCAAAGTTAATCAAAATTCGCGAAAAAGCCCCAATTCCCGCCCGCTACGCATATCTATTTGTAGCAATATAAGTAGCTGGTCAAATTAAATGCATAGCTACTTAATATAATATGGAGTTTTGGAAGGATTCGGAATATTGAATTGCTATGAATGAGTGTGAATGTTATTGTGCTTATTATTCAGTGGATTACGGCTAAAGTGGCTACCAAAAACTTGTAGATTTTTATTAAGGCATACTTGGCTTTTGTTTAAATTATATTTCTGTATAACAATAAGATACTCGCAACTTAATTTACATCATGTGACGGGATCAATAAAAAAATAGCGATTCCGTCTTGTGATGTAAATTTTATTTTGTAATTTTACGATGAAATTGACTCCCGAAGGTTTGTCAGACAATGATTATTCCCATGAGATAGACAATAGTTTAACTGCAGAAATATTATTCATTTAGTTGCATAATGCGTCTCACCGGTATCGTTGAACAATTAAGCCTTGATTTGCAAGCAGCTTTCCCGTATGAAACCGGGGTTGGCTCAAGAAACATATGGTATATGAAGAGATGGTATCTGTTCTATTCTGAAAAAATCCAGCAACTTGTTGGACAATTAGGCATATACCAAGACAAAATTCTGCACCCGGTTGGTGCAGAAATGCAAGAGGCTAAGGAGCGTGTCAGAATTTTGGAACAAGAAATAAATCAATCAGAAGAATAATCATACCCTACTGCCATGAGAACTATCCAAGCGAAAACTATCCAAGCGAAAACTATCCATTCGCCCATAAAATTGCTGCTGCTTCTGCTGGCCGGCGTCGTTGGAGCCGGGGCAGCTTCGGCTGCGATGCCCATCGATTCAGTCTATGCGCCCGTAAAGGTTGCCGTCGGACCGTCCGACGCCTACATCGGGCTGTCGCTCATGCCCGACGGGGAGCTGCGCCATTATAACTACGGCGAGCAGGCTGCCGCCGGCACGTTCTATCTCTCGAGCCGCGACAGCGGTATGACCTGGCAGGCCGTACGTGCGCCGCGCGACATGCCCGAGGCCGACGTCGCCTCTCCGCTCAGCGGCGAGTATATCCGCCTGGTCAACATGGGCAGCCGCGGCGTCTACTGCATCCGCACCGTAGGCGGCCCCGACGGCGACCGCACCGTAAGCCGCGTCGATTCAATAGCATCGATTATGATCAAGCCGCCGGTGTTTGCCGAGGGAGGAAAGCGGATAATAGTTGCCGCGCACGGTGGCGTCGACCCCAAGGGATGCTACACCTATGTCTCGACCGACGACGGGCTGACATGGCAGCGTTCGTCGACCGTCGTCACTCCGCCCCACGAGGGCGGGGGCTTCCACAAAGGCATACGCTGGAACCACGGCGCCGTAGAGCCGACCGTGGTTGAGCTCACCGACGGACGCCTATGGATGCTTATGCGCACTCCCCACGACCGCCATTACGAGGCGTTCTCGACCGACGGCGGACTGACGTGGACCGAGCCGCAACCCTCGCGTTTCTACGGCACCATCACGATGCCTACAATCGGCCGCTTGAGCGACGGAAGGCTGATTTTCTTCTGGTGCAACACAACGCCGCTGCCCGAACTGCCCACGGCCAACGGCGTCTGGGACGACGTGTTCACCAACCGCGATGTCACCCATGTGGCAATCTCCGACGACGACGGCGCTACATGGCGCGGATTCCGCGAGCTGCGCCTCGACCCGATGCGCAACGACGGCGACTATGCCCTGCGCGGCGGCGGTATCGACCGCGGCATGCACCAGGCACAGTTTGTCGAAGTGGCCCCCGGCAAGATTGTCGCCGCCATCGGCCAGCATCCGCTCCATCGCGCAATCGTGGCTTTCGACGTCGATTGGCTCTATGAAGACTCGCGCTCCGACGATTTCTCCGACGGACTCGACAACTGGACCACATTCAACTACATCGACAACATCAAAGGCCACTGCTCCTACAACCGCATCAACGGCGTTGAGCTGGTCGACCATCCCGACATGCCGGGGCGCAAGGCCCTCAGCCTCGCTTATGCCGAAGCCGACTCGCTCGTCAGCGACATCCGTGGCGCGGTCTGGAACTTCCCGGCCATGCGCAGCGGCGAGTTTACGACCCGCTTGAAGCTCCCCGCCGGAGCCAAAGGGCTGACGCTCGTGCTCAACGACCGCTGGTTCAACCCCAGCGACACCGTGGCACGCTACGAAGGAATCTACGCCCTCCCCCTCAACGCTAAAACGCTAGGCATCAGCGATAACCGCTGGCACGAAGTCACCCTTCGATGGAACATCGACAAACCCGCCGCCGGAGCCACGCTGTTTGTCGACGGTCGGCGCCGCCGCGTGAAAATCCCGCAGCTCAACCCCTCGACCGACGGCATCAGCTACGTACACTTCCTCGCCGAGCCCCCCGGCTCAGCCCCCCTCCTCATCGACCGCGTCGCCTCCCGCCCCCGCCAATAACCGCCCCTCCCCGCGGGCGACACGCGCTGGCGGCCTCGCAGGGGACGAAAAAACGGGCTGCGGGGAGGGTCCGCGCAGCCCGTTGTGTGGGAATACCTATGATAGTCGGTTGACGACTGGTGATTACATGTTCATGCCGCCGTCGACCTGGATAACCTGGCCGCTGACGTAGCTCGACATGTCGGAAGCGAGGAATGTTGCAACGTCGGCGATATCCTCGGGTTTACCGCCGCGGCGCAGGGGAATTTTTTTGACCCATTCGGCACGGATGTCGTCGGGCAGTGCTGCGGTCATGGCTGTTTCGATGAAGCCGGGGGCGATGGCGTTGGCGCGGATGCCGCGTGAGCCTACTTCATGTGCGATGCTCTTGGCGAGGGCGATGAGGCCGGCTTTCGACGATGCGTAGTTGCACTGGCCGGCGTTGCCGTGAACGCCTACGACTGATGCCATGTTGATGATGCTGCCGGAGCACCGGCGCATCATGATGGGGAGAACGGCGTGGATGAAGTTGAATGCGCTCTTGAGGTTGACGTTGATAACGGCATCCCACTGTGCTTCAGTCATGCGCATCATCAGTCCGTCCTTGGTGATTCCGGCATTGTTGACGAGGATGTCGATGCTGCCGAAGTCGGCTTTAACCTGGTCGACAACAGCCTGAGTCTGCTCAAAGTCGGCAGCATTGGAAGCGTAGCCTTTAACTTTCACTCCGAGTGTGGCAATCTCGTCTTCGGTTGCTTTGCCGTTTTCGTCGATTACGAGGTCGGTGAATGCGATATTAGCGCCTTCCTGGGCGAAGCGGAGGGCGATAGCTTTGCCGATTCCGCGAGCTGCGCCCGTGATGAGCGCTGTTTTTCCTTCAAGTAATTTCATGATTGGGATATATTATCAGTTGTTGTTGCGTGTGATTTGAGTCCGGCTACGATATATTGCGTCAGCCCCTCTTTCATCGATTCGAGCTTGGCGCCGTCGTCGGCCGAGCTTTTTATGAGGCAGTAGTCCATGCCTTGGAAGAGGATTGCAACGAGCGATGGGAGCAGCCGGGCTTGGTTGGCGTCGAATTCGCCGCTCGCCACTCCCTCGCGCAGAATCTGCTCGAAGATTTCGCGGTCCTTGGCGGCGACGGCGCGGCGTATGCGCTCAACGCGCTTGAAGTCGCGCATGAAGAACGAGCGGATCACGTCGTGGCGCGAGCCGGCGGGGGCTATCGTGCCGAGGCGGCGGCTGATGAATTCGCCCACCTTCTCGCCGGCCGGGCGGTTGCTTTCGGCCACCTCGCGCAGCGTCTGCACGAGCTGTTCGCTTTCACGCTCGATGACGGCGTTGTAGATTTCGCGCTTGTTTTTGAAATATGTGTAGATTGTGCGCCGTCCCTTTTCAGAGGCGGCTGCGATATCGTTCATGGTGGTGTTCTCCACTCCTTTATGAGCGAAGAGCTGTCGCGCCACTTCGATGAGTTTTTCGCGAGTCTTTATGACCATTAA
>CAYNSG010000077.1:0-10201 GCA_964399885.1 uncultured Bacteroides sp. | reverse complement strand
TTGGATATGTAAAGAATCTTCTTTTTCTTGTCATACCGCCCATCACGGACATCAACGTTGTAATTGTTTATGCGCTCACGGACATACTAATTTGCATAGGACTACTACTCCTATTCATGTTTTTACGCAAGTTTACTCCTCGCTTCCTGGGGTTGCTTACCGGCGGACGATTTTGAGGAGATTCATAATTGGGCTATGGTCGCCCGGTAGGACGACGATTTACTCGTAGCCCCGTACGCCGGCGCGAAGCAGAGGCGTGCGGGGTTAATACGACCACGGGCGCGGGCGTCTGCCAAGACGCCGATTGAGGCATAGCCGACTTCAATCCGTAGGTTGCTGCGGCGTCCCAATATGCGCAGCATTGTTTCATGCGCCGGCGAGGGAGACGTTGGATTACGGGCGTGAGATTTTGATGCGGGATTCGAGGGCGAGGAGGGTGGATTTGGCGGGGAGGGAGCCGGCGTAGCCGGTGAGGGCGCCGTTGCTGCCGAGGATGCGGTGGCAGGGGATGAAGATGCTCAGCGGATTGCGCCCGATGGCTGCGGCGACAGCGCGGACGGCCGTGGGGCGACCGATGCGGCGGGCGACGTCGGCGTAAGTAGCGGACTGTCCGTAACCGACGCTTCGCAGCGCTTCCCAGACAGTCAGCTCGAATGGGGTTCCTATGGGCGACACCGGGAGCGCAAATTCGCAGCGCAGCCCGGCGAAATATTCGTCGAGCTGCTGCCGTGCGGCGGTCAATAGCTGTGATTCGCCCGCCATGGGGGCGCCATAGCGACCGACTATTCGAGCATGATTACGCGCATGGCGCGGCGAGCGGAGCCAGTCGCACATCACGAGCGTGCCTCCCGCGTCGACCAGTAGCAACTCGCCCACGGGCGAGGCGTAGCGCGCCTCAGTTGTTGATGGCTTCATATTTGCGCTCAAGGATGTGAGCGGCGGCGGTGTCGGCGAGTTGGATGAGCGACACCAGCGGGTAAAGCTCCTGGGCGCGACGGAACGAGCCGCGCTCCTCGGCATCGCCCGAAGCGACGCTCCATGCGCCCATGTGCCAGCGGATGGCGCAAATTTCGTCGTCGCGCAGGTCGACACCCATGCGCAACAACATCGCCACGGATTTCTCGCCGTGGCCTATCGGCAGGCGGCCGTAGTCGCTGCCATATTCCGCCTGACCGAACTCCATCTGGGCGTTGCACTTTTTGAAGTAAAGTCCTGCTTTGCAGAGGTCGTGGAGCAGCGAGGCTATGATTATGCTCTCGTCGCTGATGCGCTCAAACACGTCGGGGCGTGCCGCCTTGAAAGCGTCGCGGATTTTCACCGCTGCTTCGTAGACGTTGAGCGAATGAATCATCAGCCCGCCCTCGTAGCAGAGATGGTTTTTCATCGATGCGGGCGAGGTGAAGAATCCGAGATTCTCGAGGTCCTCGATGAGCAGGTCAACGTCGGGAATCGACGTTGAGCGCAGCAGTCCGATAAATTGCTCTTTATGCTGTTTTAGTTCTTCCTTATCCATTGTCCGAATTTATTTTGATTATTGGGTCGATGGCCTGCTGCATTTTCAGGGCGATTTCGGCGTTGCAGAGGTTGCCGATGCTGCCGGCATGGGTGTGATGTACGCTGCGGGTCGGCTTATAGGTTCCTTCCTGCACTTGCATTCCCACCGTGCGGTAAGCTTCGCGGAAAGGCATCCCCGAGAGGGTCAGGCGGTTTACGTCCTCGACGGTGAATAGGTAATCGTAGCGCGGGTCGTCGAGAATATCTCGGCGCACGCGGATATGGTGCATCATGAAGTCGGCCATCTGCAGGCACGAGCGCAGCTCGGTTGTTGCGGGGAAGATGATATCCTTCAGCAACTGGAGGTCGCGGTTGTAGCCCAACGGAAGGTTGGCGGTCAGCAGTGCTATCTCGTTGGGGACAGCCTGCAGGCGGTTGCATTTGCCGCGCATGATTTCAAACACGTCGGGATTCTTCTTGTGGGGCATGATTGAGGAGCCTGTGGTAAGCTCGTCGGGGAACGAGACAAACGAGAAGTTCTGGCACATCCAGAGACAAACGTCCATCGCCATTTTGCCGAGCGTGGAAGCTATCGACGCAATAGCCATCGAGGCTGCGCGCTCTGTTTTGCCGCGGCTCATCTGGGCCGCCACGACGTTATAGTTCATCGTGCGGAATCCGAGCAGACGGGTTGTCATCTCGCGGTCGAGGGGGAACGAGGAGCCATAGCCGGCAGCAGAGCCCAGCGGATTCTGGTCGGCCACGCGATAGGCTGCGGCGAGCATCTCTACGTCGTCGACAAGCGCCTCGGCATACGCGCCAAACCACAGTCCGAACGACGAGGGCATCGCAATCTGCAGGTGTGTGTAGCCGGGCATCAGAGCGTCCTTATGCTCCTCGCTGAGTTGCTGCAGCGTGTCGAACAGTGTCTTCACATCGACGGCTATAGCCTTAAGTTCCGAGCGCATGAAGAGTTTCAAATCAACGAGCACCTGGTCGTTGCGCGAGCGCCCCGAATGGATTTTCTTGCCGATGTCGCCGAGGCGTTTGGTGAGCATGAACTCCACCTGCGAGTGGACGTCCTCAACGCCCGGCTCGATGGTAAATTCGCCGCGCTTAATCATTTCAAGAATATCGCCGAGGGCGTCGAGCAGCTGCGAGAGTTCGTCGGCGGTAAGCAGCCCTATGCTCTCGAGCATGCGGATATGTGCCATCGACCCTTCGACATCAAACTGCGCCAGACGCAAATCGAGTTCACGGTCGTTGCCAACCGTAAACTCCTCAATCATTTTATCGGGTTCGAAGCCCTTGCTCCATAATTTCATACGTAAGTAACTAATCGTTCAATAAGTTGTGGATAAAGTTTCAGTGCCGCGTCGATTTCCGAGGGCAGGATATACTCGTCGGCCGAATGCGACCGCGACGACTCGCCCGGCCCGATTTTCAGCGACGGGAATGGCATCAGAGCCATATCGGAAGTTGTTGGTGAGACGAACGGCTTGAGCCCGAGCGACGTTGCGGACCGAACGAGCGGATGCTCATCGGAGATTACCGACGCACGGACACGCGTCGATCGGGGCTTGGCGTCCGACTGCAGGATAGAGTTGAGTATCTCGGCCGTCTGTTCGTTGGTGTAGGCATCGGTTGTGCGCACATCGGCCACAAACCGGCATTCGTCGGGTACGACATTATGTTGCCGTCCGGCCTCGATCTGCGTGACGCTGATTTTTATCGGCCCGAGCGTCGGCGAGACGCGGTCGAACTCGTAGGCGCGCAGCCGGTTGATGTCATCGATAGCAATGTAGAGCGCGTTTATGCCCTCGTTGCGAGCGGCATGACCGCTTTTGCCATGGGCCACGCAGTCGAGCACAATCAGCCCGCGCTCAGCCACGGCGGGTTGCAGCGATGTCGGTTCGCCGACAATAGCCATGTCGATTTTCACGCCCTGCCGCTCCATTTCTGGCAAAAATGCACGCATACCGTGCTCGCCCATAACCTCCTCCTCGGCTGTCAGCGCTAGCAGGAGATTGAACGGCAACTTCCGGCCGAGCATAGCGATGAACGTCACTGCCAGCGATACGACCGACGCCCCGGCATCGTTCGAGCCGAGTCCATATAAGCGGTCGCCTTCGACCGTCGGCGTGAACGGGTCGCGAGTCCACGACGCCGCCGGGCGGACAGTGTCGTGATGCGAATTTAGCATCAGCGTCGGCAACGTCGGGTCATAGTCGGTCGCAAACGCCCAGACACAGTTGTGCAGCCTCTGCGGCTCGGCGCCTTTCGCGGCAAGCCATTGGAAGAGGATGTCGGCAGTCGCCGTCTCCTCGCGGCTCGGCGAGGGCGCAGCGATAAGCCGCCGCAGCAACTCTATAGCTTCGTCGGTGGGATTCATGCCGTAATCACTGTGCCGCGCTCGGCAAGGAGATTCGCGGCGTTCTTGATAGTCACCGACTTGACGCCGTAGTCTATGGCCTGGAAGGCGTTTTCGAGCTTGGGGAGCATACCGGCGTTGACTATGCCTTCGCTTCGCAACCGCGCGAATTTCTCGCGATTAATATCCACGATGAGCGTCGACGGGTCCTCGACATCGGTCAACACGCCGTCTTTTTCGAAGCAGTAGATCAGCTCGACGGGCATCAAGCGCGAGCACCCTTTCGCTACGGCCGCCGCCACAGAGTCGGCGTTGCTGTTGAGAAGCGTGCCGTTGCCGTCGTGGGTGATAGCGCAGAAAACCGGGACACGGCCGGCGCCGACGAGCTCGGAAATCAACCCGGCGTTGACGCCTTCGGGGGCGATGTCGCCAACGTAGCCGAAGTCGACCGGCAACGGGTTGCGGCGAGTGGCGAGAATGGCGTTGCCGTCGGCTCCGCAGAGTCCGATAGCGTCGACGCCGAGCGACTGCAACAGGGCGACAATTCGCTTATTGACCAGCCCGGCATAGATCATCGTCACGACGTCGAGCGTCGCGCGGTCGGTCACTCGTCGTCCGTCGACCATCACGGTCTCGATTCCCAGCGCTTTGCTCAGGCGCGTGGCTTCCTTGCCGCCGCCATGAACGAGCAGTTTCGGCCCACTGAGCTTCGAGAAGTCGAGGGCGAAACGACTCAGGGCTTCGGGATTATCAACGACGTTGCCGCCGATTTTTACAACTTTCAGCGACTCCGTCATAGCGATTCGAGCATTCGTTTAATCACAGTCTGCGCCGAAATCTCACGGTTGGCGGCTTCGGAAATAACCAGGCTGCGGGGCGATTCAATCACCTCGTCGGTAACAATCATATTGCGGCGCACGGGCAGACAGTGCATGAAGTAAGCGTTGTCGGTCAGAGCCATCTTGCGGCTGTCGACAGTCCAACTGCGGTCGGTTGAGAGTATCTTGCCGTAGTTTTCGGGCGATGCGGCGCTCCAGTTTTTCGCGTAGATGAAGTTGGCGCCACGAAAAGCCTCGTCCTGGTCGTAGCTGATGGTGGCTCCTGCGGTGAATTTCGGGTCGAGTTCATATCCTCGGGGCTGAACTACCGTAACATCATAGCCGGCGGCTACGCTCCATTCGGCAAATGAGTTGGGGACAGCCTGCGGCAGAGCGCGAGGATGGGGCGCCCATGTCAGCACTACTTTCGGGCGCTCTTTCGTCTTATTCTCTTCGATGGTGATGACGTCGGCAAACGCCTGCAGCGGATGGCATGTAGCAGCCTCCATGCTGAACACCGGACGGCCCGAATAGCGTATGAACTGCTCGATGACGTTCTCGCTGTAGTCGGCCTCGCGGTCGGTCAGTCCGGCAAAAGAGCGCACGCCGATAATGTCGCAGTAGCTGCCCATAACCGGGATGGCCTCAAGCAGATGCTCGGCCTTGTCGCCGTCCATGACGACTCCGCGCTCGGTTTCGAGCTTCCAAGCGCCTTGGTTGACATCGAGCACCATTACGTTCATGCCGAGGTTCATGGCAGCTTTCTGTGTGCTCAGACGCGTGCGGAGGCTGGAGTTGAAAAACAGCATCAGAAGCGTGCGGTTATGGCCGAGTTTCTCGAAGGCGAAACGGTTCTCTTTAATCTGCCGCGCCTCGCGGATGGCTGCGTGGAGGTCGCCGATATCGGCTACGGATATGAATTTTCTCATGACTGGAGAGCTTTCTTAAATTCGTTGATAAAGTGCTGAGCTTGCTCTTTCGAGAGGCAGAGAGCCGGGAGCAAGCGCACGGTGTGGGCGCCGGCACCGCCGGTGAATATCCGGTGCTCGAAGAGCAACCGGCGGCGGAGTTCGGCAGCGTCGCCTTCAATCTCTACGCCAATCATCAGCCCGCGTCCTCTCACCTCTTTCAGCCCCGAAATCTTCTTCAGCTCGTCGAGGAGGAATTGGCCGACTTCGGCAGCGTTCTCAACGAGCTTCTCGTCGTTCATGATATCGAGCACGGCGATAGCGGCGGCGCAAGCGAGATGATTGCCGCCGAAAGTAGTCCCGAGCATGCCTTTTACGGGCTTGAATTCCGGCGAAATCAGAACGGCACCCATCGGAAAGCCGTTGGCGATACCCTTGGCGCACGTGATGATGTCGGGACGGATGCCCGACTGCTGATGAGCAAAGAAGCGACCCGTACGGCCGTAGCCCGACTGAATCTCGTCGAGAATCAGCACGGTTGAGTGGCGGCGGGTGGCGTCGCGCAGTTGGCGCAGGAAGTCGTCGGAAGGCACTTGAATGCCCGCAACGCCCTGAATGCCCTCGATAATCACGGCGGCAAACTCACCGGTGGCGAGTTTCTGCTCCACGGCGTCGATGTCGCCAAGCGCTACGAACTCCACGTTGGGCGTGGCGTTGAAGGGCGACTGTATCTTCGGGTTGTCGGTAGCGGCTACGGCGCCCGACGTGCGGCCATGGAACGCTTTGCCGAAGGCGAGGATTTTCGAGCGTCCGGTGTGGAACGATGCGAGCTTGATGGCGTTTTCGTTGGCCTCGGCGCCTGAGTTGCAGAGGAAAAGCGAATAGTCATCGTAGCCCGAAGTTGGTCCGAGACGCTTTGCCAACTCTTTCTGGAGCGAATTCTCAACGGAGTTGGAGTAGAATCCGAGCTTGGCAACCTGGTTTGAGACGGCCTCAACATAACGCGGTTGGGCGTGGCCCACGGAGATTACCGCATGGCCGCCGTAAAGGTCGAGATATTCTGTTCCGTCGGCGGTGTAGACGTAGCACCCTTTGCCACGCACAGGCTCAATCGGATATAGCGAGTAAACGTCGAATAATTCCATTAGAATGCAGAAGGTTTCAGGCGCAGACCCATCGATTCGTCGAGGTCGAACATGATGTTCATGTTCTGCACGGCCTGACCCGAAGCGCCTTTAAGAAGATTATCGATAGCTGTGGTTATAAGAATCTTGCCGTCGATTTTGTTCACTCCTACAATCGCTTTGTTGGTGTTCACGGCCTGCTTGAGGTCGACATCGCCGTCGGTGAGGTGGGTGAACGGCTCATCGGCGTAGGCTGCGGCATACAGCTCGCGCAGTTCGTCGGCAGGGATGTCGCTGCGGAGCCACGCCATTACGTAGATGCCGCGGGCAAAATCGCCGCGAACGGGGAGAAAATCGAGCGACGGCAGCTCGGGCTGCAACGCGCCGAGCGTACGGCGAATCTCCAGCAGATGCTGATGGGCAAACGGCTTGTAGACCGACAGATTGTCCGTGCGCCAACTGAAATGTGTGGTCGCGCCGGGCTTCACTCCCGCGCCGGTCGAGCCGGTGACGCCCGTGATGCTGACATCGCCCGCAATCTTGCCGGCGCACGCCAACGGCAGTAGCGACAGCTGTATGGCCGTGGCGAAACAGCCGGGGTTGGCCAGGAACGATGTAGCGGCGATGCGGTCGCGGTTCACTTCCGGCAGCCCATAGACATAGCCGTCGCTTTCGTCGCGATAGTCCTGCGCCAGGTCGATTACTTTCAGCCCCTCGGGGCACGCATTCTCCTGCCAGAAGCGACGGCTGTCGCCGTGACCCGAGCAGAGGAATAGCACGTCGACGTCGGCGAGCGGCGTTTGGTCGGTGAACGTCATCGACGTTTCGCCGATAAGCCCCTCGTGGACCGACGTCAGCCGGTTGCCGGCGTTGCTCGTCGAGTTGACAAACGTCAGCTCAACCTCGGGGTGGTTCAGCAGCAAGCGAATAAGCTCGCCCGCCGTGTAGCCCGCTCCGCCTATAATTCCCGCCCGGATGCTCATTCGTTGCGTCCGTTACGGAGTTGAACGTTATGGTAGATTTTCATCTGGTTGCCGAGAATCTTCGTGAAGCCCTTGACGTCGTCGGCGCTCCATGCACGGTTAACCTCGCCATATTCGCCGAAGTCGGTCTTCATCAGGTCGAACGGCGAATCAACGCCGACGAGAGTGAACGACAGCGGACGCAGCTCGAGAATTACCGTGCCGGTAACGTTGCGCTGCGAGCTTTCGAGCATAGCCTCGATGTCGCGCATGACGGGTTCGAGATACTGCGCCTCGTGGAGGAACATTCCATACCATGTCCCGACTTGGTCTTTCCAGTACTGCTGCCACTTGGTTAGCGTGTGCTTCTCGAGCATCTTGTGGGCAGCGATAATCAGAATCGGGCCGGCAGCCTCAAAGCCTACGCGGCCTTTGATGCCGATGATTGTGTCGCCGATGTGCATATCGCGGCCGATGCCGTATTTCGAGCCAATCTCCTCGACTTTGCGGATAGCGTCGACCGGATTGGCATATTCAACGCCGTCGACAGCCGAAATCTCGCCTTCGCGGAACGAAATCGTCAGGCGGCGCGGCTCGGTTTCAGTCACTTGCGAGGGGTAGGCCGAATCGGGCAGCGTCTGCTCGGAATGCAGAGTCTCTTTGCCGCCGATGCTCGTGCCCCACAGACCTTTGTTGATCGAGTACTCCATGCGCTTGAAGTCGGCCTCATAGCCATGCTTCTTGAGGTAGTCGATTTCATATTCGCGCGTGAGGGTCATGTCGCGGGTCGGGGTGATGATTTCAATTTCGGGGGCGAGAATCTGGAATGTGAGGTCGAAGCGCACCTGGTCGTTGCCGGCACCCGTCGAGCCGTGTGCCACAGCGTCGGCACCAATCTTCTTCGCATGGTCGATAATCGCCAGAGCCTGGAAAATACGCTCGGAGCTGACGCTGATAGGATACGTGCCGTTGCGCAACACGTTGCCGGCAATCATGTAGCGGATGCTGCGGCGATAGTAGTCGTCGGTAACGTCGAGCGTCGTGTGCGACGCTGCGCCCAGGCGATGAGCCTTGTCGGCAATCACCTCGAGCTCCTCGGGCGTGAAACCGCCGGTGTTGGCAATTGCGGTGTGAACCTCATAACCGAGGTCGTTGGTGAGATATTTAACGGCAAACGATGTGTCGAGGCCTCCGCTGAACGCCAGAAGCACTTTCTTTTTCTTTTCCATAATCAGCAGTGTTTATGTCACTTATTTATTTAAGTCGGAGGAGTTTGCTAAGTTTGTTGCGCATGAGGATGAGATAGGGTGTGGCCTGCGTAGCCTTCACCTCGGGGTTCTGGGGGTCGAAGAGCATGCCCGTGCAGAGACACATGCGGCGGTTGTTGCGCGTCAGGATGTCGTAGTTGACACACCCCTTGCAGCCCTGCCAGAACTCTTCGTCATCGGTAAGCTCCGAGAACGTCACGGGGCGATAGCCCATGCGCGAGTTGAGCTTCATCACGGGCAGCGAGGTAGTGATGCTGAAAATCTTCGCGTAGGGGAAGCGCATGCGCGCCAGCTCGAAGGTTTTCTCCTTGATTCGTCGTGCAAGACCGAGATGACGATACTCCGGGTCGACTATAAGCCCGGAAGTTGCCACGAAATCGCCGTGACCCCAGCATTCAATGTAGCTGAAGCCAACGAGCTTGTCGCCCTCGAGGGCCACGACGGCCTTGCCGCCGTTGATTTTTGCCGATATATAATCGGGCGAGCGCCGGGCTATGCCGGTGCCACGCTGCAGAGCTGACTCGTAGATCAGGTTGCAGATTCGTTCGGAATGAACCACATGCTGCGGCTCAGCGAACATCACGCTTATTTCTGTTGTATCCATTGAACTCATTTAGTCATCGAATCCTCACGTCTGTCAACCATTCTGCCGAAACATTTATTGGCGCAATCCTGCGGAATAACGCTCCGAAGATGGCAGAGAGGAATTCACGCCGCAAAGTTACATAAAAAACCGAATATCCATACAAATTTTCATAAAAATTTCATCCCCCCTTAATTTCGACTCGGCCTCGGGCAAAAGTTCGAGTCGGGCTCAAGCAAAATGGGAAAGCAGAACTAAAATAAACTCGCAAAACCTCGCAAAACCCTCCTCAGGGGGCTGGAACTCGCAGATGAGGTCGCTTCGCACCCTTGACAAAACTCGCAGAAGACCGGACGGGAAGATATGGAGTTGCGGCGTGCCGTCCTATGGTAGGAAGGAGTTGCAGAATTGTTCGAAGCGCCAGGCTCAACATTCGCGGAGTTGACGCATGTCACGGAATGTCGAGCGGAACGGTCACGCAGCCATCAGGACTGACAGGATACTCTACGCCTTCAAACGTGAATCGAACGCAGACCAGCTCGTTGTCTTTTCCGGAAATCTCCTTGAAGTCAGCGGTCATCGTATACGTCTCGTAATCCCCAAACAACGTTTTACACTTCAACGTGTATGTTTTGGATTTTATTTTATGCCCCTCCGGGTCAAATAGACTAAA